>JBGOXX010000109.1:0-7928 GCA_041479345.1 Alphaproteobacteria bacterium | reverse complement strand
CTTGTCGCCGCGCAAGGCTTCCAGCGCCACGCGTGCCTTGAACTCGCCCGTAAACCGTCTCCGCGTCGTCATCTCGTATCCCTCCGTTACCCGGGGGAATACACCTTAACACCCTGTCCGATTTCCCAGGACCAGCTCAGAACTCACATGGTCGAAAAATTCAAAAATCCCGTAAACAGCACCCGCAACGATAGCCGGGATGCTCTTTGGTCCAAGGAACGCAAAAATACTTTGTGCAACGGTCGTGTCGGCCATCCATGCCCACTGGAATAGTGAGTTGATCAAAGGCAAAAAGAAGTTTACGGAGTTGTAAACTTCGGAACAAAGACTGTTGACCTCATGGGGTTGAACGGTCTCAACTATATCGGATCAACCAGTCCCTGTAACTGATGGGATCGAAGTAAGGCCCTTCAACGGGTGCGTCTTCGCCGCATCGGAGCTACCTCCAAACCCTCACCCCACCATCCTAAACGGCCGCTTCGGGCCGGGATCGGCGACCGGGACGACGTGGCTCGATAGCCCGCTGTTCTCGTCCCAATAGTGCAACATGAAAGCGGCGGGCTCGTCGGTCCAGCGGGCGGGCGCTTCGGGATCGAAATCCAGCGCCACGTGAAAAGCGGTGCTGGGCGAAATCATCGCCACCGTGTTGGCGAAGCGCGATTGGATCGCCCGGTGGACATGGCCGCAGATGATGCGTTCGACCTGGGGATTTTCGGCGATCACGGCGGCCAGTTCGTTGGCGCCGCGGCAGCCCATGCCGTCCATATGCACGATGCCGGTTAGGAACGGCGGGTGATGCATGGCGAGAATCGTCGGCCGGCTGCGATCTTCGGCCAGTTTCTTCGACAGCCAGTGGATTCGCGGCGCATCCATGATCCCGCCCGGCTCGCCTTCGATGATGGTATCGGCGGCCACGATCCGCACCGGATAATCCTCGATCGTGTAGTGCAGAAAAAAGCCGTTTGACGGGAAGAAACCCAAATCGCCGAAAGCGGCGCGCAGATTTTCGCGGGCATCGTGATTGCCGGGGATGACGAAGAGCGGCGATTTCAGCGGCGCCAGAATTTCGCGCAGGTTCCGGTATTGCGCGGGGCTTCCGGAATCGACCAGATCCCCGGTGGCGATCACCAGATCGGGCGCGCGCTCGAGGGAATTGATTCGCGCGACGCAAGAAGCAAGCCTCGCGGCGGTGTCGATCGCGCCGAAGGCGAGCACGCCCGGATCGAAAATATGGGTATCGGTGATCTGGGCGATCAGCATCTCATCTCACCGATAGGAAAAAGGGCGTCGGCGGATTCAGAGGGTCCGGTTAGTCGTCGCCCGCTGGCGTATGCCAGCTAATCGTCATAAGACACCAAGGCGCTGAACGGAACGTCGAGTTTCGAGCGGCCATTGAGGAAGGTCAGTTCGATGATCGCCGCCGCGGCCTTCACGTCGCCGCCGACCTTGCGGCAGAGATCGATTCCGGCGCGCATCGTACCGCCCGTCGCCAATAAGTCATCGAGGACAACAACTCTGTCGCCGGGTTGAATCGCATCGGCCTGAATCTCGATGGTGTCCGTGCCGTATTCGAGATCGTAGGTATAAGAGATGGTTTTCCCCGGCAGCTTGTTTTTCTTCCGCAGCATGACAAAGCCGATGCCGAGCTTGAGCGCCAAGGGGGCGGCCACCAGAAAGCCGCGGGATTCGATGCCGGCGAGTACGTCCGGCTGATAGCGGCCGATCTCGCGGGCCATGCGGCCCATGGTCACCTGCCAGGCATCGGGATGGGAGAGCAGCGTCGAGATATCGTAAAACAGGATTCCCGGCTTCGGAAAATCCGGAATGCCGCGGATGTAATCCTTGATCTTGAGCGTTTGACTGCGGAGTTCCTTGTGCATGGCTCTTGCGACGATTGAGAGGACGGGCGCATGGTAATGGCGGCGCCCGGTTGAGGCAACGGGCATCGGCCAAGGGGCAAGGGCGGGGATGTCGTGTTTTTTTGGAAATAGCCGGGCGTGGCTGGCCGCGGTTGCGATGCTGTTGGCGAACGGCATCGCGGCGGCGCAAGCGCCCAATGCTGCCGCGCCCAATGCCGGCGCGCCGCGGGGCTTCACGGTCAACGGATTCGCCCAGGGCATGCATGAAAGCCAGGCCAAGGACATCGCGAGCAAAAGCGGCCTCGATTTTCACGACACCAAGTCAGGCGTCATCATCAGCAAGGGCAGCCACGCCGATTCGGCGCTGTTCTGCAAGGACGAGCTGGTGCGCTATACGCAGGTCACCCCGGGCGGGTTCCTGAAATACTTGCGGGAAATACGGAGCTTCGAAGGCCAGGGTTACCGGCGGACGAATTTGGATCTCGGCACCCAGATGGGAGCCGACGGCAAGGAGGCGGGGCATCTCACCGTCTATTTCTTCCGGCCGGGGGATTATTTCTTCGTCACCATCACGCTGCTCGGCAATGAGGACAACGATACCGACAGCTTTATGACCGGCTACGAAGCGCTCGACAAAATCGCCAAATGCCAGTGACGCGCCGCGGTTAGCGCGGGCTCGAAGGCGGTGTGTAATTTTGGGGCGCGTAATTCGCCGGCGGCGGCGCGTAGCCCGAGGGTGCGTAACCTGGTGGCGCGTAGGTTTGGGGCGCGTAACCCTGGGGCGGCGGCGGATTGGGTGCTGGCTGGCCTAAGACCGGCGGGCCGGAATTGGGCGATTCGGGCGGATAGGGACTGAACGCCGGATATCCGGAATAAGCATTGGCTGCTGCCGGATACGCCGCGGGCGCCCCGTATCCTGCGGGCGCTCCATACCCTGCGGGTGCCGGCATCTGAGTTGGCTGAGCCGGATAGTTAGGCGGATAACCGGCGGCGGGAGCGGCCGGAGCTGGCGGATTTGTCGCGGCCGGGCAGACTCCAAATGACGGCTCGGCGACGGCAGCATAACCGGGAACCGGCGAAACCACGCCGGGCATAGCGCATCCCGAATCGTTTGGCTGAGTATTGGGTTGGGCATAAGGCGCGCCGTAAGGTGCATATGCCGGTGGCGCGTATCCGGGCGCAGCGTATCCCGGCGCGCCGTATCCCGCTTGAGGCTGCCCATAATAATTGGGCGCGCCATAGTAGTAAGGTGCGCCATAGGCTTGGGCCGGCGGCATGGGTTGCGCGGGCTGACCCGATTGGCCCGGAGGTTGCGGTGCCGGCTGATTGGGGCCGGGATAATTTGGCACCGCGGCCTCGTCGCCGCTGTGATGCTCGTAAAGCAAATCGCCGGCGCCGCAAGCCGAGAGGATCACCGGCAGCAAACCGGCCGCGGCCCGCAACACCATGGAAGCCCGGCGGGGTCTTTTCATCGATTCCTAGACAATTGGCGGCCCCGTCATTCTTGGGCCGACCGATTCTTATGGCGTTGGTGCACCTGAGTCCACTCAACGTTGCGCGTGGACTTTACGGATCAGGCGTTACTGGCTCGCCAAATAGGTGCTCAGCGCGTCGATGTCTTCGACCGTCAATTTCGTAGCGTTCTCGTGCATCAGCGGGTTTTCCCGCAGATTGAGCTGAAACGCTTCGAGCTGGCGCGCCAGATATTCTTTCCGCTGGCCGGCAAGACGCGGAATGGTGTCCTTGCCCGCGGCGTTTTCGCCGTGACATTGGGCACATTCCGGAACGCCCCGCTCGGCGGCGCCGTGCAGGAAGAGCTGCTTTCCTTTGTCGCTCAGCAGGGTGTCCTCGGCCGGCTCGCCCTTCACCGGTTTCTGGGCCGAGAAAAATTTGGCGACTTCCGTGATGACGTCGTCGGTCAATTTCGGATTCGACGCCATGCCCCACATATAAGCCTGGGCATGGGGATCGGCGCGGGTCTTGTCCCGGAACGCCTTGATCTGAGCTTCGATATATTGTTGGGTCTGGCCGGCGAGGCGCGGGAAGGTCGGGCCGGTACTTTCCCCGGTCTTGCCGTGGCAATTGGCGCAGGAATTGGCGATCAGTTCGTTGGCGGTGTCGGTATCGTCCGCTCGGACGCCGCCGCTCACGATGGTAATCGCGATCCCGACGGTTAAGGCGAGCCAATTTTTCACGGGACCTCCTCCTCTTTTCCATGAGGAAGCGCGAGTTCGATCATCGCGCCCTCCCCGAAAATGCCTGTCCATTAGAACGCGAACCAGAAGTTCAGGAACAAGGTGTTGTTGTCGGACGCATTTCGATTGAAGCCGTCGTAATTGGTGCTGGCGCCGTTGAACTCGTTATAGGCGACGTATTGCAGCGACAATTTGGTGTTCAGCCACGGCACGTAATGCAATTCGAAGACTTCGCCGTTGCTGCTGGGTTTTCCGGTGCGGCTTCCCGTCAAGGACGCCGGCGCGAATAAGAGCGGGTCAGCATCGCCCCAGGTGGTGAAATATTGAATGGTGGCGCCGTAAGTGCGCTCATAGAAATACTCGGCCGATAGGCGCGCCGTTTCCAGGACCGAATCGAGCCGGCTGGCGACGAAATTGGCGAAATCGGCATCCCGTTCCGCATTCTCGTGAATCCACACGCCGCTCACCGTGACGATGTCGCGGTCGCCGATGAATTGATATTGGGTATCGAGGGCCACATCGGTGAAATAATTATGCGGGCCTTCGGTGATTGGTGTTGCGCCGCCCGGCCGGGTGACGATGTTCGTGCCGAAGGTGCCGCCCTCCCATGAATTGTGGCCCCAGCGGTGTTCGTAATAGAACCGCCAATAGGGCGCGACGCCTTGGATCGCACCACCGCCGTTGGCCGAATTCAGCGGCCCGGCAGTTCCGAGCCGAGCCGTCCGGTAGACGCCGGCTTCGCCATAGAAGCTCCGGTCGATTTGGAAATAGGCAGTCAGCCCGGCGACGTCTTGGCCAAGCGTGCCGTCGATTTGGGTGGCAGCCGCCGGTGTGGGTGCTGTGCCGCTGGCCATGAAGGGGAAACCCCAGGCGGGCACGTCGTTGAACACGTCCTGAACCGTCATGTTGTTGTTGAACGACGCGCCGTAGACGATATCGGACGAACCGATGGACCCGGTGTTGACCGCGCGGATATCCGCATTGTCCATCGAGAAAGCATTGTCGGGGCCGCTATAGGTCAGCTGCACGAAAGCGCCGAGATGGGGCGCAATTTTCCCGGCATAAAAGAAGCTGGCTTGCTGGGGAAATTCGACTTGCGCATTTTGCGCCCGGCCGCCCACGGGGTCGGGAACCGACCGGTTGGTGTTGGTCATCGACGCATCGAACATGAAGGAGATCGGCGGCAGATCGGAGAGCGTCAGCGTATTTTTTCCCTTCTCGCTGATCGCCGAAACCTCTTTCGAGTTCTGGAGGAGATAGCCGTTCATCTTGAAATCGCGGCCGAAGGGCGTCAGCTCGGGAAAGACGGTGTGGCACGCCTCGCAAGCAACGCCGGTTTGCCGGGCATAACTCGGCACCGCGTGCGCGAATGACGGAGCAAATAAGATCGCCAATGAAAACGCCGCGGCAGTCGAAGCGACCGTGCGGCGGGCGAAGTCGAAACGACCTCGATCTTTGAGGATATTTCGCATGGAAGGCACTCCCCTCAGTGTCCATTGCGACAGGTGCGCAGTGTAACCAATCGCGGAGAATATTAGAACTGCACCGGCGTTAAACTTATGACGAAATTACCGCGGGCGCCAAATTATTCTTTGATGTGAATCAACATGCGTCACAAAATCGCAGGGCAGCGCTCAAGAAATCGCAGGGCAGCGCTCGAGGCCAACCAGAGTGGAATGCCGAAGCGGTCGGATTGTTTTCGAAATGATTGTTTTGCCAAAGTTGGTTACAGGAATTATTACAATGATGTTAAGATTGAGTCGCATTTAGTATGGATCGTTTTTTATTTGGGCAAAATTCGGACTTCAGTCTTTCGTATATGACCAATCAGTCTTTCGTATGTGACCAAAGAGTCATTTCGACGAAGGTTGCTTGCGATTACGCAGTCGCGATTTGGAACATTCGTTCGATTGGCAGCAGTTGAACGCCATGCTGGACTTGTCGCGCCTGTCCAAGGCGGACCTTCGTGACATGGCCGAGGCGGGCCATGCGGTTTCCGACGCTTTGCATTTGCTCCAGGAATCCGGCGATACCGTGGTTGCTGCTATCTTGCGCGGCCAGGGGAGGTTCCGCGAATGGGATCACTTCCCTGAGGGCGATATCTATGACGCCGCCAGCCACGCCCAGTATTATTATCACGCCCATCCCAAACACGAGCGGCCCCAGGAACACGGCCATTTCCACACCTTCTTGCGGCCCTTCGGCATGCCGGCGGGAATGGAGCCGGCGGCTCTGCCCGGCAACGAAGTGCCGCTCGCGGAGAACGAGGCGCTTTCCCATCTCATCGCGATTTCAATGAACAAAGACGGCGAGGCGATCGGGCTATTCACCACCAATCGCTGGGTGACCGGCGAAACCTGGTACGGCGCCGACGATGTGATCGCGATGCTCGACCGCTTCCGGGTCAATAAAGCCGACACCATTAAAGGCGGGAACCGCGCGACGCATGGCGAGCGGTGGGGGCTGGTCAATCGCTGGATCACCGGAATGCTTCGCTTGTTCCGGCCGCAGATCGTGGAACTCTTGCGCCAGCGCGACGCCGCAATCGGGGAATGGACGGCCCGGCATGGGGGTTCCGTCGTTCTCGAAGATCAGCGGATCGACATTCCTTCGCAGATTCCGATTTCGATCCCGCGGCAGATCAGAGCGATCGAGAACGCGTTGAAATAAAGCGCGACGCCGCTCGCGCCATTCGCGGCTGACCGGTTTCTCCCGGTCATCATACGGATGCATTCCGGCGGCGAAGCAATTTGAGACGATGAAACGCGAAATTCCCGACAAATTGGAAACGAAGATCGTCTCAACCTTTCCGATAATAACTCGCGCTTAACCCCACCACTCCAGAATACCGCGTTCACGGGAAGTAAAGCGGCGGCGGGAAGGTCTCGCCGGGAGTTTCGGATGGCGCTCGAAATGAATGTGCTGGTGGTCGACGATTATGCGCCGATACGGCGATCGCTTCGTTGCCTGCTGCAGCAAATGAGGTTCCGCAATATCGACGATCTTGGCGATGCCGAATCCGCATTGGCGAGGATGCGGGATCGTTCCTACGGTCTGGTCATTTCCGATTGGAAAATGGAGCCGGTGTCCGGATTGGATTTTCTCAGGCAAGTGCGCGCCAATGAAAACCTCAAGAGCATTCCCTTCCTCATGGTGACCGCCGCCGGTACGACGGCGGAAGTCGTGATGGCCAAGGAAGCCGGCGTCAGCAACTACATCGTCAAGCCCTTCAATCTCGCCACGCTTAGAAAGAAGATTCATTGCGTGCTCGGATTGACGAACGACGCAAATTAAACGGCCAAAGCTTCGTCGTAATTCTTTGCAGGCAGGCTCCCGCCGCAACGGAAGAGGGATTCATCGATTTTGCGGCGCCGGCTTTCCGTTTTGCCTCTGCAAAAAAATAGACGGAAAAACAAAACGGGCCGCGGCAATGACGCCGCGGCCCGCTCGAATGCCTGCTCGAATTTAAGCGCCGGTTGAGCGGCTCTTACTTCGTCGATTCCTGTTGCATATAGGCGATCAGGTCTTCGCGCTCTTTCGGATCGGTGACCGGCTTGGCCAGCATCATCTTCGCGTCTTTGACGACGGCCTGCGGACCCTGGACCCATTTGTCGAGGTTTTCCGGCGTCCACACGATGCCCGACGCTTTCAGCCCGGCGGAATATTCATAGCCCGGCGCCTGGCCAGCGGTGCGGCCGAACACGCCGTGAAGGCTCGGCCCCACGCCGTTCTGATTGGCCCCGAATTTGTGGCAAGCGAAGCACAAATGGCTTTTGAACACCTACTCGCCCGCAGCCGCATCGCCGGCAGCGAAGGCGGGCGCGGCCGCGACCATGGTGGCCAGAGCGGTAGCCGCCACGAGATATTTTGCGTG
>JBGOXX010000108.1:0-7929 GCA_041479345.1 Alphaproteobacteria bacterium | reverse complement strand
TCATCCATTCCACCAGATCGATACCGAATATTTCCTCGGTCACCGGATGCTCGACTTGGAGCCGCGTGTTGACCTCGAGGAAATAGGCCTGCTCGCGCGCCGCGTCATAGACGAATTCAACCGTGCCTGCGGATTCGTAATGGACGGCGCGGCCCAGAGCAATCGCCGCACTGCGCAAACTTTCGCGCACTGCATCGCTCAAATTGGGTGCTGGCGTTTCCTCGATGACTTTCTGGTTCCGCCGCTGCAGCGAGCAATCCCGTTCACCGAGCGCCACCACCCCGCCCCTGCCGTCACCAAAGATCTGCACTTCAACGTGGCGGGCGGACGCGACGAAACGCTCGAGGTACAGCCGGGCATCGCCGAAATTGCCGGAGGCCAGACGCGCGACACTCTCGAACCGCTCGCGCAATTCGTCCGGATTTTGGCAAAGCTGCATGCCGATGCCGCCGCCGCCGGCGGTGCTCTTCAGCATCACCGGATAGGATATGCGTTCCGCCTCGGCCAGCGCCTGATCGAGATCGGCCAGCAGGCCACTCCCGGGAAGAAGCGGCACGCCGTTCTTTTCCGCGATCTCGCGGGCCTTGTGCTTCAGTCCGAAGGCCAGGATGTGCTCCGGCCGCGGCCCGATGAAGACGATATTCTCCGCCGCCAGACGCTCGGCGAATTTGACATTTTCCGAGAGAAACCCGTAGCCGGGATGGACCGCCTCCGCACCGGTTTCCCGGCAGGCTTTCACGATGGCGTCGATATTCAAATACGTATCGGCGGTTCCGCCGGGACCGAGCCGCACCAGCTTGTCGGCGACCCGCATCGGCGGCGTGAAGCGGTCCGCGTCGGACGCGACACCCGCCGCCTCGATGCCGAGCTTGTGCAGCGTCCGGATAATCCGGGCGGCGATCTCGCCCCGATTCGCAACGAGAACGGTTTTGAACATGTCAGTTATTTGTGGCGTCCCAGATGAGCACGCGCACCGGGGTCGGATTGAATCCGTTGCAGGGATTGTTCACCTGCGGGCAATTCGAGATCACGCAGAGCACGTCCATCTCGGCGCGCAGCTCGACATAATCCCCCGGCTTGGAGACGCCGTCGACGATGGCGAGATCGCCATCGGGCAGGATCGGCACGTTCATGAAGAAATTGATGTTGCTGACGATGTCGCGCTTGGTCATGCCGTATTTGGCGAGCTCGACCAGGAAATTCTCGCGGCAGGCATGCATGTAGCGGGTGTGGTGGCCGAAACGCACGGTGTTGGCCTCGCAGCTGCAAGCACCCGCCGAGGTGTCGTGGTCGCCGCAGGTATTGGCCGCCATGGTCAGCATCACATTGCCCTCGTTGGAGAGGATGTGCGTTCCGGCGGCGATATAGGCCGAGCCCTGCGCCGCCAGCGTGCCTTGCGCGCTGTAGCGCTCGGCATAATTGCCGGCCCGGTAGAAGAGCGTATCGACCGCTTGCTGCCCTTCCACATCGACGATCCGCACATGCTGGCCCTTCCGCACCAGCCCGGACCACGGCATGCGGGCGGGAACCGTGTAATCGTAAATCGCGGCGGCCGGATCGAACCTTGAGATGACGGATTTCAAAGTCACGGCGCCCGTCATCAGCCGACGAACATCGCCGCCGTGTTCTCGAACGCCCGCACCGCCTCGTCGGTGGCGGTGCGGCAAAGATCGTCGGCGGCGGGTGCGGCTGAGCGCCAGACGATGGCGCGAACGGGGCGCGCCCGCCAGATTTCGTCAGGGCTCAACGGATGTGGGCAATTGGACAGGGCCACGATCACATCCATTTCGGCGCGGAGATCGACGTAGTCGCTCCTTTTTACCGCACCGCTCTGCCAAACGAACCGGCCTTGTTCATCGGTGTGAACCGGCGCGAAAAATGTGATGCAAGGTCCGACATCCCGCAGCCCAAGCCCGTGCTTTCCGGCGGCGAGAACGAAATTCTCGTGGGTATTGCGGCCGTCGGGATTTTCCCGCGCCATCGTGCCGTATTTGCGCCGGTCGCCGCTCCGCGTGCTGCCGCCGACGACGAAATCATGCGCCCCGCAGGTATCGTCGGTGATTGACGCCATCACCCGCCCCATATCGGACAGCAGAACGCGGCCGCGGGAAAGCCGCGCCGACCACTGCACCTTCACCGTGTCGCCGGCATTGTAGCGTTCGCTGGTATCGGCGGCATTCCAGAAGAAGGCGGAAACGCCGGCGGTGGCGTGATCGTTGGCGATGCGCAAGCTGCGCCCGCGAGCGATCGTCCTGGTCCAATACCAGCCGACGGGAATCGTTTCCTCTTCCACGACCAGATCTCGCGATAGCACGGGCGGATTGGCCGTGTTGCGGCCCGATGGCCGGCGCGCATTGGCTTCCTGCGCGCGGCTCTTCAGCTCGAGATAGCGCTGCCGATATTGTTCAGGCGTTCGGTACAGATCGGTTTCGCTCATGCTTGCGTTCTCCCGGCGCCTTGCGAGGCGCCTTACTCGCCGATTGTGATTTCGCGCGCGGGCCCGTGGCGCTCTGGCCCGTGGCGTGCTGGCCCGGGGCGCGCTTACCCGGGATGCCCCGACCGGGGCTGCGGCCTGGCCCGGCCGCCTTCTTTCCGTTGCCCCCTGGCGCTTGCTTTGTAGTCGGGGCGATGAAGGGATGCAATTGCGGGATCAAAGCGGCGATCAGATGCATTTTGCCGGAGATCACGCCGCGGCACGCCGTCATTTTGTCGGCGATTCCCTGCAAGGTTCGCGCCGGGCCCTGAACCAGAATCACCTCCATCGTCTGATTATGCATCAGATGCACGTGCAACGAGCTGATCACTTCGTCGATATGCTTGAACTGCAGATCCGCCAGCTGCTTCTGCAAGTCGGACGCCGAATTGTCGTAGAAGAGCGTCACGATGCCGACCATGACGTCGTCGCCGACCTGGCGTTTGTGCTCGACCAGAAAGCCGTAGAGCATGTCGTTGACCGCCTGGGAGCGGCTCTGAAAGCCGCGCGCCGCGACCATCCGATCGAGATCGCTCAACAGCTCTTCCGGCAGCGACATGCTGATCCGGCTGACCGGCCGGCCATTGCTGCGTCCCCCGTTGCGCATCGTCAGCTCCCAGACTTTGAGGACCTAGAAGTGGATATCGACATAGACGCCGACGCCGTATTTGACGCTGCGCTCGCGCAGCTGCTGCTGAATGACCTGAATTTTATCGGCGGTGTTGATGACGTTCATGGTCTTCTCCCTGTCGGCGTAAATGCGTAAGCGGTCGCCGGGCGCGTCATGCGCCTCGCGAAAAATAAGAGTGTTCGAGGGGCGGGTTTTCCGCCATGCCGCGCTCGATCAGCGCGCTCAGATCCTCCACCATCCAATCGAACCACAATCGGCCGTTTTCGGCGCGCGCCCGGCTGGGCGCTCCGGTGACGCCATTACAGCTGGTGCGATTGACCGGATGGGAAAAAACCAGGCCGTCGGTGCGATCCGGATCGTCGGCATTTGCCATGACGTCCGGGCGGACCATTTCCGGGGCAATCGCCAGCATGAGGGACGTCTCGGCGTTATTGGCGTGCCAGTCGTCGCCGTCGGCGAATTGCACTTCGCGAAGTCGCGGGCTAATCGTCGCCGAATTAAATAGCGCCACCATCATGTCGTCATGCTCGGCGCGCAACATTTCGAGGGCGCAGCGGAGCGGTGCCGCGTTGGTGACATGAGTGTTGACCATGAACAGGCGCCTAACCCCGCTGTGATAGGCCCAATCGCCGATTTGCTTGACGAGTTCGATGAGCGTGATCGGCTGAATAGCAATCGTGCCGGGCCAGCGCCGGCTGTGCCCCAGCGAGCAGCCATAGAAGAGTGTCGGCAGCATCGGCACTTTGGTCCGTTCGGAAACCGCCGCGCATAATTTTTCGGCCAGCACCGCGTCCATCCCGCAACCCATATGCGGGCCGTGCTGCTCGGTCGCGCCGATGGGGAAGATGGCGGAGTGCGAGGCGGCTTCGATATCCTTGGGCAATTCCGCCCATGTGCGCTGGGACCACATCATGGCGATCTACTCCACGTTGTCGCTGACATCGGTGAGCCGCGCGACCATGGAGTAGGTTTCATCCTCGTCGGTGTGCTTCGAGGTGTAGATCAACTCTTCCAGCCTGGCCTTGGTGGCCAGAAACTCTGGTGAGATAATTTGGGCGAGGCTGCGCGGCCGCGGCACCGGAACTTCGATCAATTCCTGCACCTCGCCGGGATGAGCCGACAGCACGAGAATCCGGTCGGCGAGGAAGATCGCTTCGTCCAGATCGTGGGTGATGAAGACGATGGTGATGTCGATCTTCCGCCAGATTTCCAGAAGATGCGCCTGCATCCGGGCCCGGGTTTGCGCGTCCAGCGCGCCGAAGGGCTCGTCCATCAGGAGAATGCGCGGCTGATTGGCGAGCGCGCGGACGATCGCCACCCGCTGCTTCATGCCGCCCGAAAGCTGGTGCGGGTAGTTGTCGGCGAATTTCTCGAGACCGACGAGCTGCAGCCATTGCAGCGCCTGGATTTCGGATTCGTACCGTCCATAGCCGTTGATTTCGGGACCGAACATCACGTTTTTCTTGACCGTCAGCCACGGGAACAGGGTGTAGCCCTGAAACACCATGCCCCGGTCCTTGCCGGGACCGGTGACGGGCTTTCCTTCCAGAAGCACTTCGCCGGCGGTCTTTTCTTCCAGCCCGGCAAGAATGCGAACTAAGGTGGACTTACCGCAGCCGGACGGCCCGACGACGCAGAGGAATTCGCGGCGGTGGGTGGAGAAATTGATGTCGTGGAGCGCCACCGTCTCGCCTTTGCCGGAGCGAAAAACTTTTTCCAAATTTTTGACTGTCAGGATGACGTCCCGCGCCTTCAGGCGGTCGAAGCGGGTCTTGACCTCGGGCGCCTGCCTCAAATAGGACGGCAAGGTCTGTGGCGGCGTTCGATATTCCATCGGATCGCCCTGCCCTACTCGTTCTTCGTCAATGAGCGATCCCAGGGGAAAAGGCGCCGGCCAAGAAGCGCCAGGACGATGTCCGTTCCAAGACCGATAATGCCGATCATGATGATCGCCGCGTAGACATTGGCGAAATGCTGGTAGCGCGCTTGCTGGGTGATGAACCAGGTGATGCCGGTCGTGGTCCCGATGAGTTCGGCGACGATCAGATAAGTCCACGCCCAGCCGAGCAAAATCCGCTGGTCGCGATAGAGATCCGGCAAAATGCCGGGAATGACCACGCGGTAGAGCAGCTGGGAATTTTTCGTTCCCAAGGTCTGGGCCGCTTCGACCAGGGCGCCGTCGAGCTTTCGCGTGGTGTTGGCGATGATCATGACCTGCTGGTAAAACGTGCCGATCACGATGATGGCGATCTTCGGCCCGTCATAGATGCCGAGGATCGCCACCGCCAGCGCGCCGAAGGCGGGTGCCGGCAAGTAGCGGAAGAATTCGATGAACGGCTCCGTCGATCGCGAGATCGCGCCATAGGTCCCGCATAACACGCCGAGCGGGACGCCGATGATCGAGGAGATCACATACCCCCAAAAGATGACCTGGATGCTGTGCCACAGGCTTTGATGGAGCCACGCGCCGTCGCGGCTCTCCGGCGGGGTCGTGAAGGACGTATAGAAGGCCTTCACGACCTGATCGGGCGACGGAAGATAGATCGGGTTTGACAGGACCCCATCCGGCACCGCCTTGCCGGCTTTTTTGGCCTCGTCGTATTCGCGGGCGAAGACGTCCTTGTTCACCCGCATCGCCGGCTTAAAATAATCGACGGAGCCGGGATTCGAGATCAGGACCTGGGGATGCCACACGAACGGCACGTAACTCACCGTGCACCACACCAGGATGGGCAGCACGAAAGAAAACACGCCGAACAGCAGCCTCGCCCGGGGCGAGAGCGCCTTATGGACCCGAAACCAGTTCAGCCGTGCCACCGGAGCAACACCTTGCCACGACCGGCTACTGGCCTTCGGTCAGGGTCGGATCGATATACGAGTCGATCGGCTGCGGCTCCTTGTAAACCTGGTATTTGAGGTTGAAGTCGTCGGCGATTTTGGTCGACCCGTAGATCGAGGAAAAACTGTCGCCTTTCTTGAAGGTGGCTTTTCCCTCGGCGATGTCGATCAGATGCGTGCCTTTGAGCAGCGGCCGGTAAGTATCCGGCGTCAGGCCGTCGCGGGCCGACATGATCTTGAGCGCGTCATCCTGGGTTTTCGGATCGTTGATGTAATGGACGACTTTGTCCCAGAGCTTGATCAGTTTCATCCAATCATCATGGCGTTCCTTCAGGCTGGTGGGGCTGACGGCGAGCGCGTCGTAGATCAATCCCGGTTCATCGGCGGAGGTATAGATCGGATGCGAGCCGGGCAGCTGGTCCATCGCCATGCCCGAGCTGGGCTGCCAGGCGCCAATCGCATCGACCGCACCCGAGGCGAGCACTTGCGGCGTGTCGTTGGTCTTGGTGTTCACCAGGGTGACGTCCGAATCGGCCAGACCGTTTTTCTTCAAGGCGTTCATCAACAGCAGATGATCGACCAACCCGACTTCGACTCCGACTTTCTTGCCCTTCAGATCGGCGATGCTATTGATGCCGGGCTTGCCGACGATCATGTCGTTGCCGCTCGAATAATCGGTCAGCATGATCATGATGCTTTTGGCGCCGCCGCTGCCGATCACCAAGGCATCACCATTGGTCACCAAATCGCCGTCGAGCTTGCCGGCGCCATAGGCGTCGAGCGACGCCGAGTAATCGAACCACTGGAACTCCACGTTGACGCCGGCTTCCTTGAGCCAGCCCTTGTCGATGGCCACCTGCCACGCGACAAAGCCCGGCCAATCGCTGTAGCCGATCTTGAGCGGCTCGGCAGCCCGGGCCCCGGGGGTGACGGCCGTAGCCAACAACAGCGCGAGACCGGTAACAAAGCCAATACTTCTTATGCGAATGATCTGAATCATCGTTTTCTCCAGCTCCCCAGCAGTGAGTAATAAGAAATACGCAAACGGTATTATTCATGAGCAAGATGATTCATTAGCAAGCCCTATGCCACGGCCGGCGAATCGCGAATTCGCGCGCGGAATCAGGGAAAAACCGGGAGAAATTCGTGAATTGGCGGGACCGGACGCCGGGTTTGATCAATACCGGACTGCCCGAAAAGCAAGCGGCCGGTATGACGAAAAGCTCAATTTGTAATCACGCCGTGATTTCAGCCTGAGCCGTTTCTATGGCCGGAATGTGCTCCGGGGAATCTTTGTTTTGGGTTGGGACGCCGTGCCGGGCCGCATGCATACCATCGCTTTGGCTACGGCGCGCCGCGACCGCATAAGGACGAAGACTCCTTCAGAGCCATCGCTCTTGCCGATTTTTATCCAGGCATGCTTTGAGCAGAATCGCGGTGGCGCGTCCGAAGGCCTCGGCCGCATCGACCCCTCGCTTTTCGCCGGCATAGACCTCCGAAAGGTTCAGCAGGCAAACCGCGGTTCGCAGGGTGCCGAGACATTGCTGCGGCTCGTCCATCGCGGCGTGACCGGGCCTAGCCGGGACAAGCACGAATTCGGCTGGTCGCATTATCTGGGATGGCTCAAGACCGTCTTGAGCGGCGGCAATCCCGGCCCCGACCCCTTCGCCGATCCGAATATCCGCCATGGCTAGCCAAAATGCCACCCGCGTTAGGGCTTGAAATCGACGATTTTACCGCCATTTAGCATCATAGTGAGCTTGCTAGTTGGGCCTTTGGGTTCCATAATCGCGGCTCCAACCAATCGCCGGTTCGACTTCGTTTCCAAAGCTCAGCACATCGAGCCGGACCTTCTATTGATTGTCGACGTGTCGCGCGATGGCGCGCGGCCCGAATTTTTGCCGCCCGGCCTCGGCGGCGCATACGGAGCCTCATGCCCTTCAAACCCAATTATCGAATGCAGCGGAGCGACCGCGAGCGCGCCAAG
>JBGOXX010000107.1:0-8130 GCA_041479345.1 Alphaproteobacteria bacterium | reverse complement strand
CTGGGATCTATCGACCGATCGCGCGAATGCCAGCCGCCGTGCGCTGATCGAATCCGGGCTGGCGCCCGAGCGCATCGTCAATCTGGCCGGCAAGGCCGATATGCAGCCCTTGGACAAGGACGATCCGTCATCGCCGCGCAATCGCCGCATCAGCATCACGTTGCTGCGCGACAACAAGTTTCCCGGTAAGGAAGCCGCCGGCTCCAACAGCGAAGCGCCCGATTCGAGCGCGCCGCCGGCGGCCGCCCCAGAGGCCCCGCCCCCCAGGCCCAAAGGCTGAATTTCACTTTCCGCGATTGCATCCGCAGCCCGCTGGCCTTAAGTCTTCATGAGAGGCTCATTGCTGCGGCAGGTTCATGACAAGCGCCGGCGCCAGCATACCCACGGGTGAAGCACCCGACCCGATCGCCTATTACGAGCTTTATCGCGGCGTCGCGTGGAAGCGCGCCGTCGCCTATCTCTTCGATCTCGTGGTGATCGGCTTTTTCATGGCGATCGCCGCAGGCATTTTCCTGTTCATCGGGATGATGACCTTTGGCCTTCTGCATCCGCTGCTGATATTTCTCTTTAGCCTGATCCCGTTTTGCTATCATACGCTGCTGCTCAGCGGCCCGCATCATGCGACGATCGGCATGCGGATCTTCGGCCTGGAAATGCGGAGCATCACCCTTGGTTACCCTGACACCGCCCAAGCCGCCATTCAAACGGTCCTCTTTTACATGTCAGTGGCCTTAACCGTCTGGCTGCTGATCCTCTGGGCTTTGTTCGATCCGCGGCGGCGGATGCTGCATGACATTCTGGCCGGGACTTACGTGGTCAACCGGCGCGCAGGCCTAGGCGTTCCGGCATGACGCGGGAATCCCTCGACGCCTTCGGCGCCTTTTATCGCACGCGGCCGCACACCTGCCCCTATCTCGACGGCGAGATGGAGAGCCGGATTTTCACCGAGCTGACCGCCGACGGCGCCGATATTCAATATCAGGCCCTGACTCGCGCTGGATTCCGGCGCAGCCATCGCATGGCCTACCGGCCGGTCTGCCCCAATTGCAACGCCTGCGTTCCGGTTCGCGTGCTGGCCCAGAAGTTCAAGCCCAGCCGGTCCCAAATCCGGGTGCTCCGGCGAAACCGGGATTTGATCGAGACCCGCTGCGCGCCCCGGGCGACTGATGAGCAATACCGGCTCTTCAGCCGATATTTGAACGTCCGTCATTCGGACGGCCCCATGGCTCGGATGACGGCCGCCGATTTTCGCGCCATGGTCGATGAGACTCCGGTCGAAACCGAAATACTCGAATATCGGGATTCGGCCGGCAAGCTCTTGGCCGCGTGTTTGTCTGACCGCCTATCGGATGGTCTTTCGGCCGTTTACAGCTTCTGCGAGCCCAAAGAAGCCCGGCGCGGCTTAGGCAACTTCATGATTTTACGCTTGATCGAACGGGCCCGGAATCGTGGCGCCGCATTCGTTTATCTCGGCTATTGGATTTCCCAAAGCACCAAGATGGCCTACAAGGACCGCTTCCGGCCGATCGAGGCCTTGGGGCCCGACGGCTGGCAGCTTGTGCCCGACTATGTAAACAGGGCCTAAGGCCGAATCCCGTATTTTCGCAGCCGATATTCATGTAACGCTTGAACGCCTTTGCAAAACGGGGTAACCGCTCGTTCAGGGGGCGTGCATGACGGCATTCGAATCGGCGGCGCGGTGGCCGATGGTTTTCTTTCGTTGGCTTCGCGCCATCGCTCATTGGCTTCGCGAGGTCACTGGCGACGACGCTTACGAGCGTTATCTCGAGCACTGGCACCGCCACCGCGCCATCGAAGATGGAACCAGCGAACACCCGCTCGGCCGCCGCGAATTCTTCCGCCAGCGGGAGAACGAGCGGTGGAACGGCGTTCGCCGCTGCTGCTGATCAAAACCGATGGCGGCGACAGATTCCATCAACAACAACGGACTTCTGAAAATCGTCCTTTGGGGTGCCGTTGCGATTCTCGGCGCCACGGCGGTCGGCGCCATTGCCCTCCATCGCGGCGAAAGCATCAACAGCGCGTGGTTCGTGGTCGCCGCCGTCTGCGTTTATGCGCTCGGCTACCGCTTCTACAGCGCCTTTGTCGCGGCCCGGGTTCTCGCCCTCGATAGCAGCCGCAAGACTCCCGCCGAACGATTCAATGACGGCCGCGATTTCGTGCCGACCAACCGCTGGGTTGTGTTCGGCCATCATTTTGCGGCGATCGCCGGACCTGGGCCCCTCATCGGCCCGACGCTGGCGGCGCAATTCGGCTATCTGCCGGGCACGTTGTGGATTTTGGTGGGCGCGGTGCTCGGCGGCTGCGTGCAGGATTTCGTGATTTTGCTGTTTTCGATGCGGCGCAACGGGCGTTCGCTCGGCCAGATGGCGCGCCACGAATTGGGGCCGATCGGCGGCTTTGCCGCCCTCATCGGCGTGCTGACCATCATGATCATCCTCATTGCCGTCCTCGGGCTGGTCGTGGTGAATGCGATGAAGCACAGCCCCTGGGCGACCTCGACCGTGGTCGCCACCGTGCCGATCGCGATGCTGGTCGGGTTTTACATGCGCGACGCGCGGCCGGGCCACGTGCTCGAAGCCTCATTGATTGGCATCGCCTTGCTGCTTCTGGCGGTTGCGGGCGGGGGATTCGTCGATCAAGACCCGGTGTTGCGTGGCTGGTTCGATCACGACGGGCCGACGCTGGCCTTATGGGTGATCGGCTATGGCTTCGCCGCAGCGGTCTTGCCGGTCTGGCTGCTCCTGGCGCCCCGCGATTATCTTTCCACCTTCATGAAACTCGGCACGATTCTGTTGCTGGCGATCGCCATCGTCGTGCTCCGGCCCGAAATCAAAATGCCGGCCTTCACCCGATTCATCGACGGCACCGGGCCGATCTTCGGCGGAAAGCTCTTTCCGTTCGTCTTCATCACGATTGCCTGCGGCGCGATTTCGGGATTCCACGCGCTCATTGCCTCGGGCACGACGCCGAAGCTCCTGTCGAACGAAGGCGACGCGCGATTCATCGGCTACGGCGCGATGATGATGGAATCCTTCGTCGGCATCATGGCCATGGTATCGGCCACGGTGCTTGATCCCGGCGTGTTCTTCGCGATCAACAGCCCGGCCGGCGTGGTCGGCGCCGATGCGGCCCAGGCGGTGGCCACGATTTCGAGCTGGGGATTCCCGGTCACGGTCAATCAGATGACCGAGCTTGCCCACCGGGTCGGCGAAATGACTCTGTTTGCCCGCACCGGCGGCGCACCCTCGCTCGCCGTCGGCATGGCGAGTCTCTTCGCCGGCATGACCAGCGATACCTTGATCGCCATTTGGTATCACTTCGCGATCATGTTCGAGGCGTTGTTCATTTTGACGACGCTGGATGCCGGAACCCGGGTCGGCCGCTTCATGCTTCAGGATCTGCTCGGCAATATCGTGCCAAAGCTGGGACGGACCAGCTGGTATCCCGGCGTGATTCTAACCTCGGGATTGGTGGTCGGCGCCTGGGGTTATTTCCTCTATGTCGGAACGATCGATCCCCTGGGCGGCATCAACAGCCTGTGGCCGCTGTTCGGGATTTCGAATCAGATGCTGTCGGCGATAGCACTTTGCGTCGCGACCACGATCATCGTCAAATCCGGCCGGGAGAAATTTGCGCTGGTTACCGCCGGGCCTCTCGCTTGGCTCGTCATCATGACCACGTGGGCGGCCTGGGAAAAGCTGATCAGCCCGGAATTGCGGATCGGTTTCATCGCCCATGCCAACGATCTGGCGACCAGGCTCGCCGCCGGGACTTTGCCGGAAGCTCTGAGCAATTCCGCGACGCAACTCATCTTCAATGACCGGATCGATGCGGCGCTGACAATCTTCTTTCTTGCCGTCACCTGGATCATGGTGATCGACACGGTGCGGGTCTGTTATTGCGTGCTGACCGGACGGCACCACCCGCCGCTTTCGGAGACGCCTTACGAGCCCCGGGAAGCCGGGCTGATGCCCAAGCCGCTGTCGCTTTGAGCCAACGCTAACCGATTAAGCGGCCGGCGCTGCCGCCGGCGATACGTCCTTGAACCGCACGAGGCGTTGCCGGTCTTCATCCCAAAGGGCAAGCCCGATTGCCGCAAAAGCGGATCGCAAGGTGAGCGGTGATTTTTCCTGCAGGCCATCGACGCTGCGGTAACACCGCTCCAGACGGTAATTCGGCACGCGCGGCGCGAAATGATGGACGTTGTGATACCCGATGTTCCCGGTGAACCATTGCAGGATTTTCGGCAATTTCAGGAACGACGACCCTTCGAGCGCAGCGCTCGTAAAGCTCCATTGCGATTGCCGCGCCCAGCGCGATTCATCGAACCGATGCTGAATGGCGAACAGCCAGACACCGATAATCGAGGTTACCAGAATCACGGGAAGCTGAACGAGAAGAACGGGCATGAATCCGACGGTAATGCCGAGGGCACCTATCACCGCCACCAGCGCGCCATTCAGCCAGTACACGGCCCGTCGTTCTCGGGGCCAGTTTGCCGGCGTATCAAAGGGGACGCGATAGAGGATCAGAAACACGAGGGGCGGCAGCACGACATGCGCAATGATCGGGTGTCGCGGCAACCGATGTATAAAGCGCTGCCGGCGAGTCAGCGCTTTATATTCGCTGACGGTCAGGCAAGCGGAGTAGATGTCGGTGCCCGAGTCTCGCTTGTCGAGGTTGTTCCAGGTTGCATGATGAAGGGCGTGTTGCCGCCGCCAATTCGCGTAAGGCGTTAGCGTCAGGACGCTGCACAAACTACCGACCAGATCATTCGCCCAGCGCGGCCTGAAGAACGAGCCGTGGCCGCAATCGTGTTGGATGATGAAGACGCGCACCAGCAAGGCGCCGGTCGGCACCGCCAGCAAGAGCGTCAGGAGGTAGGAGAGCTGCAACGACCAGTACATCAGCGCACAGGCGCCAACGAACATTCCAATGGAACTCAGAAGCTGGAACAGGCTCGCCGCTACGATCGGTTGCTCGTAGGGCTTAACGGCGGATCTCAGATCCTCAGGCATTTCTAACGTCCTAAAGAGCTGTGCCTTGGTTTTTGGTGGGGACCGGTAGAGATGCCCGCGGCTTAAACCGGCGCGGCATTATCACTCAAAATCACCCGTCGAAATCGTGCCGCGGTGATGCGCCCTAATCGAGGCGCATGACGGATGGGAATATCACCGGGACGTTTACTCTTTCGGTGCGGTGCTCTTGGTTTTCGGGGCTTTGGGGGCTTTGGGAGTTTTCGGGGCTTTCGGCGCAATTTCGGTAAGCGCAGCCGCGTCTCTCGCGAGCCGCAACGCCTTTAGGCGCGTCATCTTCGACTCCAGCAAGGCGCGCTTGCTCTCTTGTTCCCGCTTGACGAGGGTATCCAGCGCTGCCGCTTTGGTTTCCCGAAAGCTGGCACCGCCGAGTCTTTGTGCTTTGGTCATATGGTCCTTCAAGGGTGCCCTACCCTCCGCTGAAAAGGCTGGCCGCTGAAAAAGCGGGCGGCGAAGCCGTAGCCTCGCCGCCCGTTTTCGCTACCGACTAAGCCGACTTAAGATTGACGGCCTTCGGGCCACGCTCGTCCGGCTGAACGTCGAACTGGACGCGCTCGCCCTCTTGCAGGCCGCTCATGCCCGCCGCTTCAACGGCCGTCGCGTGGACGAAAACGTCCTTAGCGCCGCCATCCGGCGAGATAAATCCAAAGCCCTTGGTCGAATTGAAAAACTTCACTGTACCGATAGCCATATGATTGCATCCTTATGCATCAGGGTTACGCTTAAGCACTTGCTCAAGCGGTGCGAGTAGGCGCAATCATCAGCTCGAAAACTTGACTGTCTCGTCCTGGCGCGCACTTAAGCGACTCCGGATTTGTAAACAGTGCGCTTCATCTGACGAAACACCGTCGCAGGATATACTTAGGACGTCTCAAGCAATATTACAAGGGACTATATGGCTATATACCCCCTTGGCGGGCAATTCAGCCGCGGGAGGCTTTATTACACTTCGCGGTCGGATCGGCGGCGGAGTGGCCCGACGGCGCCACTCCCTCACTTCACGGACTTCAGATATTTCGCCGCCTTCCTCGCTGACAATCGTGCCACAAGGCTTGGTGCATCTAATCCTTCCGCTTCAAACCTCTCAAGTGTTGCCGCGCGCCAAACGAGATCACCGGGCTCGGAGAATGTCTTTCGAAGTTCTCTCACGCACGCCACCGCCCGTTCGGCCCACTCACGAAAATTGTCTATAGACCAAAGCGCGACCTCGTTGAGGTGAGGCATGGCCCCCTCCTTCGCAGTGGTGACGGGGGTCACCAGAACCGGAACAATTTGAACGTCTGCGGCAAGTTCGACATTGGCGCGCATCCAGGCTGGATGCGACGCAACTTGCCTCGCTTTTGTCGCATCTAATATAGAGCCGGCCTCTGCACCAGCGTGGTCCTCAAACACCAAGCAGATTTTGCCAGCAATCCACCATGGATCTGGGGATGCGTCGGCCTCTTTTTTGCCAGGCTCGAAGCCGAGGAATTCGCCGAGGAGTTTGTGGGCGTGTTCGAAGTTGTCCTTCGAGGCTAGTCCGGTAAGGATCTCCTTCTCGCGGTGGGCAAAAGCTCTGTCGTGAACGGTGCCGAGCTGCTCAAGAACGCCTTCTAGCCGTTCGATCTGTCCAAGCAGAATTGCGTTATCCTTTGCCGCTTTAACATCCTCAATCTGGTAGCGTGCTAGCGTCACGAGCCACGAGATTCGATTTGCCGCGTCCTTCGCTCGGGCAAAATGCGTTCGTGCCTTTGCCTCAAGACCTGCTACGCCCTCTTTCCACCCGTACCATGCAGCAGCGCCCGCCAGATAATGCCAAGTCGCGCGGTATCCCCTGAGTTCCGGCGCAGTGAGGCCACCTAGAACGCTCTCGGCAGCGCCGAGCGCCTCCTCGTAATCGCCCTGCCACATGCGCGCCTGATAATCAACCTCATGTGATACAATAGAATTTAAATCATCCATTACAGGGAAGGGTTGCTGCGTCGCGCTTTTGCGAGCGGCAACAATTTGCTGATTGACCTCTTCCCAGTCTTTCCCGTTATCCAGGAATGTTTCAAAGTTTTCGATGATATCGTTAAGCGCCCTACCCTTGGACTGCTCAACGCCAAAGGCAATCTCCGCTTGCAATTCAGGGTGAAGGAATTTGCGGCGCTTGATATCCGCAAGATAATCGGGAAGTTCTCGTCCAGAGACGACGACCGCCGAGAAATCCTCCAGCCCGCGTGTGCATCGCCCGATCGCCTGAAGAATGCGGGTCTGTACCCGTTCGTTGAAGAGTACGGAAGAGCCCATGCGCGCCATCAGAAACCGTTCCTGAAGGTTCATCGCCTTAGGCTGTCCTTCGATGAACAATAAGCGACACTCATTTCCGGGAAAATCGATGCCGTCATAGCGATTTGCGATGACAGCTACGGCCTCCTTTTGGGCTATGAAGGGCTTCTTCGACTCTTCAATGTCATCTGCGCTGAACGTTGCGTACCCAAGATTCTTGGCAACGTCGTTCGCAATTTCCATTTCAGCTCTGTCGTTTGGAACTAGCACAAGGCTTCGCCCAGCTTGGCTCATCATCTCCCGCCGGAGTTCTGCGGCATCCTCGTCTTTAAGCGACATACCAGGGAAGATAAAGAAGCGCCGTCCAACACCTTGTCGATCCCAACCTTCGGGTACACCCAGTCGCCGAATGCTGCGTCGACCCATTAGCCTTTCTAGGTCGCCACCCGCACCAAGTGTTGCCGACATATAGATGCGCTGACGTGCGTCCGCGAATGGTGCATGGTCCCAGGTGGGAGGGATAAGCGGTCGAATCAGGATCTCGCTCGACGAAACATATAGATGGCACGCGTCGAGATGGCCGCGTAGCATAGACCACGGATAAGCTAGAGCGGAATCCGATCATGCTGAAGCGTAGCCGGAGTTTTTGAAGTAGTTGCGGCATTCGGCTATTGTGAAGAGGTAGAGAGTATTTCCGATTCGATCGTAGAGGGCAGGAACGGTGCGTTCTTTGGCCTTGCGCAGATGTGCTTTGAACTTTGAGAAGGACTGCTCGATCGGATTGAGATCGGGGCTGTAAGGCGGCAGGTAGCGCAGTTCG
>JBGOXX010000106.1:0-8184 GCA_041479345.1 Alphaproteobacteria bacterium | reverse complement strand
GGAAAATCCGAGTTGCGGCGTCGGGATTGTCGCTCGTGACGGCCCGGTGGCATTCACAACCGACACCACAATCCACGCCTACAATTTGTGGCTGGCAGTGGGCGCAGCCACGTCTTGTTGCGGCCATCACGACGATGCGCCATCTGCCGGTTGCCTCGCCGGGCTGATCCGGCTATAAGGCCGCGGCCTTATTCAAGGTCGGGGAAACGCGATTCACAATCGTGGCGATTGCCGGTTTATGGGCCGGCGCTAGGGGATTCGACATGGCCGTTGAACGCACGCTGTCTATTATCAAACCCGACGCCACCCGGCGCAATTTGACCGGGCAGATCAATGCGCGATTCGAGGGTGCCGGGTTGCGCATCGTCGGGCAACGGCGCATTCGCATGACGCGCGAGCAGGCCGGACGATTCTACGCGGTGCACGCCGGACGTTCGTTCTACGACGATCTCTGCAATTTCATGACGTCGGGGCCGGTGGTCGTGCAGGTGCTGGAGGGCGAAAATGCCGTCGTCCGGAACCGTGAGTTGATGGGGGCCACCAATCCCGCCAATGCGGCGACCGACACGATCCGCAAGGATTTCGGCGAATCGGTCGAGGCCAATTCGGTCCACGGCTCCGACAGTCCGGAGACCGCCGCCGCCGAAATCGCCTTCTTCTTCAGCGCCGTCGATATCGTCGGCTAAACGCCGGCGACGCGCCCCGGATATCGGAAATACCGCCGCCTAAAAACGGCGGATTAGCGGGGGAACAGGAAAACCGCCATCAGGATCAGCAATACGATGATGCCGGCACTGGCATAGGTCGTAAAGCGCACGAATTCACTCCAATCCTGCTGGTGCCGTTGCAATTCGTTGTCGACGGACATGAACGCCCCCTTGTTTCGCGGCCCTTATGCTGCCGCTCTGTTCGGGAATAGGATATAGCGCAGACAAGCGACGCTGAAAAGGGCACTTAGGCCCTTGACGTATAACGTCAATCACCGGGAACGGGGTTGAAAGGGCTGGTTTTGCCGGGTTTGACCCCGTCAATTCGTACGACCTCATCCACGACCGTTATCCGGCCCAAGGCGATCAAACGTACCGCTTCCGGGTAAATCCGATGCTCCGTGGTGAGTACCCGGTCGGCGAGCGTCTCCGGCGTGTCGTCGGGCACCACCGGCACCGCCGCTTGCAGAATGATCGGCCCGCTATCGACGTCGCTGCGGACGAAATGGACCGTGCAACCGGTGAGACGTGCGCCGGCCTCGATTGCCCGTTGATGGGTGTGCAGGCCGGGAAACGCCGGCAGCAGCGAGGGATGGATATTGATCAGCTTGTCGCGCCATTTTTCGACGAAGCCGGCGGACAGCACGCGCATGAATCCGGCAAGGCAGACCAATTCGGCGCCGCTTTCTATCAGCGCCTCATCGAGTGCCGATTCGAATCGGGCGCGGCCGCCTTGTTCCTTCGGGTCGATGAAACGATGGGGAATCTTGGCCGCCTGTGCGCGCTTCAACCCGGCGGCATCGGCCTTGTCGGAAATTACGTTCACGATTTCGGCAGGAAACGAAGGCGTGGCGCAGGCGTCGATCAGGGCCTGCAGATTGCTGCCCCGACCCGATATCACGACCGCGCATTTCAGCCGCGCCATGCGGACTCAACATGGCGCAAGACGACCTGCGGTCCCGATTGCCGCGCGATCTCGCCGGCGCGCCAAACGGTCTCGCCCGCTTTGCGCAATACCTCAGCGACGCGCTCCGCCTTGTCCGGGCGCACGATAACGACCATGCCGATCCCGCAATTGAACGTGCGGGCCAAGTCTTCGATGGACATCTTCCCTTCGCGCTTGAGCCAGGCGAACACCTCGGGAAGTTTCCAACTTGCGGCATCGATGACCGCCGCCAATCCTTCGGGGAGCACCCGTGGAATGTTGTCGAGCAATCCGCCGCCGGTGATATGAGCAAGGGCTGCGACGCCGCCGGACTTGATCGCGCCAAGGCAGCTTCGCACGTAGATGCGCGTTGGCGTCAGCAGGGTTTCGCCGAGCAAGTCCCCCGTTGACGCATCGGCATCGAACGGCGCTTTGGCCGAGAGCGAAAGATTCGAATCGCTGACGATCTTCCGCACCAAGGAAAATCCGTTGGAATGGACGCCGCTGGAGGCCAGAGCCAGCAGCACATCGCCTGCCGCGACATCCGATCCGGTGAGTATCTTGTTGCGATCGACGGCGCCCACGGCAAAACCGGCGAGATCGTAGTCGCCGTCCTGGTACATGCCGGGCATTTCGGCGGTTTCGCCGCCAATGAGCGCGCAACCTGCTTCCGCGCAGCCGCTGGCGATCCCGGCGATGATGCTGCGTCCGGTTTCCACGTCGAGGCGGCCGCTGGCGAAATAGTCGAGAAAGAACAGAGGTTCCGCGCCCTGGACCACGAGATCGTTGACGCACATTGCAACCAGATCAATGCCGATGGTGTCATGCTTGTTGGTGGCGATCGCCAGCTTCAGTTTGGTGCCGACACCGTCGGTGGAAGCGACCAGAACCGGATCGGTGTAACCGGCGGCCTTGGGATCGAAGAAGGCGCCGAAGCCGCCCAAACCGCCGATGACGCCGGCCCGTGCGGTGGCGCGCGCCAGCGGCTTGATCGCTTCGACAAGCGCCGCACCCCGGTCGATATCGACGCCCGCGGCCTTATACGTGCGGCTCATGGTGGCTTCCCCGGTTCCGATGAAGTATAAGGTTTTCGGCGCTTGGCACCGAAATTACATAATCCGGGACGGTTCGCAATGGTCCATCGAGGCAGGTCCCTGTGGGGCCCGCGGTGCCCCATTTGGGTGTCTTTTCTGATTGGGGCTTTTTTTGCCCTAACGGCCGGCTTTGCCCATGCCGAAGATACCTTCGCGGTCACCGGTGTTCCCGTCGATGTGACAGCGGATACCGCGGCGGCCGCGCGCGAGCAAGCGCTTCTCGACGGTCAGCACAAGGCCGCCGACATTCTGCTCCGCCGTCTCACGCTGCAGCAGGATTGGGGGAGCCTGCCGGTGCTTGCCGATGCGCAGCTGTTCGAGGTCGTCGAAGGGATCGAGGTCGAACGCGAAAAGATTTCGACGGTGCGCTATCTCGGCGACCTCACCGTGCGATTCAAGCCGAACGCCATCCGCGCGTTATTGCGGAACGCCAACATTCGCTACGCCGAGACCGTGAGCAAGCCGCTGGTGGTCTTGCCCGTGTACCGCAATGGCGATTCGCTGCAGCTCTGGGACGATTCTAATCCCTGGCTTTCCGCCTGGGGCGCCCATGTGACCAAGGGCGGGCTCGTTCCCCTCGTCGTGCCGCTTGGCGATCTGACCGATATTGCGACGATTTCCGCCGACGAGGCCGTTCAGGGGAATTCGCAGAAGCTTGCCGCCCTGGCGCAGCGTTATCAGGCAGCCGACGCGCTGGTTGTCGTGGCGGCACCCGTTTCCGGGCAAAACGGCGTCGATGTTTCGGCAACGCGCTATGGCGTAGCACAGCAGGACCGGACCGATGTGATTCACGTGCCGGGGCAGGGCGACGACACCGGCGATGCCTTGCTGGCCCGCGCCGTTCAGCAAGTGGAATTCCAAGTCGAAGAGAATTGGAAGCAAGAAAACATTTTGCATTTCGACCGGGAGGAAATGCTGTCGGTGACCGTTCCGCTGAAGGAGCTTGCCGATTGGGTGACGGTGCATCGAAAATTGGGGGATATCGCCGCCATCCGGAGCGTCGAGCTCCAATCGCTCTCGAAATCGGAAGCCTTGGTCGGCCTCCATTACATCGGCGATATCGATCAGCTGAAGCTCGCCTTGGCACAGAAGGATCTGGAATTGGATCAGGATGCCGCGACCTGGACGCTGCATCTGGCGGTTCCCGCCGTAGCACCACCGGCTGCAGCCCCGGTTGAAACCGCGCCCGGCGCCACGGTCCCCGGCACGGAGCCGCCGGCCGGTCCGAACGCCCCAAGCCCATCCGGCGCTCCCGACGTTTCCGCAGTTCCGGATCCTTCCGGCCCGTCTCCGACCGATTCCGCGCCGAATAGCAATGCGGCATCGCCATCCCCTTCAGCGCCCGAATCGCCGTCCTCTCCGGTGCCGCCTCCGTCGGGGGGCACCTAAGATTGGTCAGTCTTCCCAATTTCATCAGCTTGGCGCGGCTCCTTTGCGTTCCGGTCGTGGTCTGGCTCATTCTCACCGGGCAAATGCGCGCTGCGTTTTGGGTGTTCATTGCCGCGGGATTTTCCGATGCCGTCGACGGCTTCATCGCCAGGCATTTCAATGCGCGGACGGCGGTGGGCCACTACATGGATCCTTTGGCCGACAAGGCGCTGCTGGTCAGCGTTTACATCACCTTGGGCTTGCGCGGAGCGCTTTCCGACTGGCTGGTGATTTTGGTCGTGTTCCGCGATCTCTTGATCGTCGGCGGCGCATTGTTTTTCCTGACCTTGAGTGATGACAAAATTAAGCTGGAGCCGATCTTGATCAGCAAGCTCAACACATTTTTGCAGATTGCGCTGGCCACGGTCGTGCTCGCCGGGCTTGGTTTTGGGATCGATACCCAAAATGCTCCCGTCCTCCTCACCTACGCCACGGCGGCGACGACGGTCTTGTCGGGCGCGGGATATATCATGCGCTGGGTGCGCGGCACGGCCGCGGCGGAGCGCGCATGAACGACTCTTTGCGCCGCTGGCTGTTTTGGCTCGCCGCGATATTTCTTTTCGCGGGCGCGCTCTATTTGTTCCGCCACATTCTGCTTCCTTTTGTCCTCGGGATGGCGATCGCCTATGCCCTCGACCCTGCGGCCGACCGGATGGTTTCCTGGGGCGTGCCGCGAGGCATTGCCAGCGGCTTGATATTGTTCGCGTTCTTTGCGCTCTTCGCCCTGGTCATCGTGCTCCTGTTTCCGTTCCTCGAAGAGCAGACGATCCGCCTCGCCAAGCAAATACCGGATGCGATCGCGTGGTCGCGCGAGCATCTCACGGTGTTCGTCGAAAGATTGCGCGGTCAGATCCAGCCCGAAGCCGTCGAAAAATTGCAGGACGCGACCAAATCCTACGTGGCCGGCATTTTCGAATGGTCCACCAAAGCGGCGTCGAGTCTGTGGAGCGGCGGCTTGGCGCTCATCGACGTTCTCGCCTTGCTCCTGGTGACGCCGATCGTCGCCTATTATTTGTTGAAGGATTGGGACGATCTCGTCGGCCGCATCGATTCCTGGTTGCCGCGCCAACAGGTCGAGACGATCCGCGCACAATGCCGTGAAATCGACCGTCTGATTTCGGAATATGTCCGCGGCGTCATCCTCGTTTGCCTGATCCAGGCGGCCTATTACGGCATCGCCTTGACGCTGGCCGGCCTCGATTACGGGGCGATCATCGGCATTATCGCCGGCTTGCTCTCCTTCGTTCCCTTCGTCGGCGCCATCGTCGGTTTTGCCGCCGCCGTGGGCGTCGCGATCTTCCAATTTCAGGCCGTGGTGCCGGTGGTCATCGTTGCGGCCATCGTCGTCGTCGGCCATCTTCTCGAATCGAATTTGGTCACGCCGCGCCTGGTGGGCGAGCGGGTGGGATTGCACCCGGTCTGGGCGATGTTCGCTTTATTCGCTGGCGGCGTGGTCTTCGGGTTTGTCGGCGTTCTATTGGCCGTGCCCCTTGCGGCTGTGATCGGTGTGCTGACGCGCTTTGCCCTCGGACAATATCTGCGCAGTCCGCTCTATCTCGGTTCGGGGCCAAGCCCGGGCAAAGACATCAGCGGCCCGATTAATCCGCGCCAGTGAATGCGTCCCGGCAATTGCCGCTGGAATTGCCGCATCGCGTGGCGTTCGGCATGGAAGATTTCCTGGTTGCCGATTGCAATCGCGAGGCCGTCGCCTGGATCGATCGTTGGCCGGATTGGCCGGCGCCGCTTCTGGTTCTGAGCGGACCGGAAGGCTGCGGGAAAACCCATCTCGCCCATGTCTGGCAGGCGAAAAGCAAGGCCGCGTTCTTGGATGTGGCGGAACTCGCCGTCGCCGATCCCGGCGCCTATCCGGATGCTTTCGCTCTGGTGATCGAGAACGTGGCGGCGGGGTTGGGCGAGCAAGCGGAACACAAGCTCTTTCACCTTTATAATGTCGCGAAGGACGGCGGCGGCTGGTTGCTGGTCACGTCGCGCGATCCGCCGGCTGCGTGGAACATTGCCCTGCCTGATCTGGCCTCGCGTATTGCCGGTGCGCCCCACGCCGTGATCGGGCCGCCCGATGATGTTGTATTGACGGCGCTGATCGTCAAACTCTTCGCCGACCGCCAACTCAAGCCTTCGCCGGAAGTGGTGAGCTATCTGGTTTCGCGGATCGAGCGCTCCTTCGCGGCGCTGCGCCGGGTCGTTGCCGCCCTGGACAAGGCGGCGCTGGCCGCCGGTCGAAGGGTGACCGTGCCCTTGGCGCGGCGGGTTCTGGAGGAGATGAATTAGTCTTCGAGATCGGCGGGAATGCGATAATCGGCGAGCTTGCCGGATCCTTTGCCGATGTCCCGCCATTTCGGCGAATCGAATTCGAAGACCGCAAGTGCTGCGGTCGGAAATTTGTTGTGCATCGCCTCGATCTTTTCCGGCGGCCCCGAACCGGCGAGAAGCCGGGCCAGGCGCTCAAGGCCGGGATTGTGGCCGATCAAAAGGACGCAGGCGGTGCCTTCGTCGATTTCGTGCAGGCGCTCCAAAAGTTTCGACGCGCTGGCCAGATACAGCCGGTTTTCGACGGAGATCCGGTAATCATGGGCGAAAGCCGGAAGAAGCCCGGCCAAGGTGGCGCGGGTACGCAGCGCCGCCGAGCACAAAACAAGATCAGGTTGCAGTTTTGTGACAAAAAAATGCGCGGCCAACGCGCTGGTGGCCTCTAAACCCCTGGAATTTAGCGGTCTTTCAAAGTCTTCGAGTTGCGGGTCGGCCCAACTCGATTTGGCATGGCGCAGCAGAAGCAGCGTTCGCATGGAAGATTCGCGCGGTTTCCCCCCGTCCGCGCGCTCATGGTAACATGAATATGCCTTACAGGCTGCCCGATTGGGTGGCAGCCACCCCAGGAATGGAGTGGATTGTGACGGTCGCTGAAACCGCCGCCGAGTTTACGATTGCGCCTGACTCTCCCGAGAGATTTATCAATCGGGAGCTGTCGTGGCTTGCGTTCAATCGGCGGGTGTTGGAAGAGGCCGATAATCTGGCGCACCCGCTGCTGGAGCGCGTGCGGTTCCTCTCGATCTCCGCCAACAACCTCGACGAATTCTACATGGTCCGCGTCGCCGGCCTCAAAGGCCAGGTGAAAGTGGGCGTGGCCATGGCGAGCGACGATGGTCTAACGGCTGAACAGCAGCTCGTCGCGATCAATAGCGCCGCCGGCGAATTGATGCGCGATCAGCAAAGCTGCTGGTTCCGGTTGCGCCGGCTTCTGGCGGACGCGGGCATCGTGGTCGCCGAGCCGGACGATTTGGCCGCCGAAGAACGCGAGTGGCTCGAAAATTATTTCATGACTCAAGTGTTTCCGCTGCTGACGCCGCTCGCCATCGATCCCGCCCATCCGTTCCCCTTCCTGCCCAATCAGGGCTTCGCCATGGCGCTTGAGCTGGTGCGCGCCGAAGACGGCCGCGCCCTTCAAGGCTTGATTCCGCTGCCGCCCCATATCCGCCGCTTTGTGCGCTTGCCTGGGCGCGGCGTGCGTTTTGTTCGGATGGAGCATCTGATCGAGATGTTCCTCAATCATCTCTTCCCGGGCTTCGACGTCAATGCCATGGGCTGTTTCCGGGTATTGCGCGATAGCGACGTGGAAATCGAGGAAGAAGCCGAAGATCTCGTGCGGGTGTTCGAATCCGCGCTCAAGCGCCGCCGCCGCGGCAATGTGATCCGGCTCAAAGTCGACGCCGACATTCCGGATTCGCTCCGCGGTTTCGTCGCCAGTGAATTGGGAGTCGATGACGCGGACGTATTCCGGGTGGATGGAATCCTCGGCCTCGCCGATACCGCGCAATTGATCGTCGACGATTTCCCGGCGCTGAAATTCGTCCCCTTCAATGCGCGCTTTCCGGAACGCATCCGGGATTTTGGCGGCGATTGCTTTGCCGCCATCCGGCACAAGGATCTGGTCGTCCATCACCCCTATGAGAGCTTCGACGTGGTGGTGCAGTTCCTGCGCCAGGCGGCGGGCGATCCCAATGTGGCGGCCATC
>JBGOXX010000105.1:0-8224 GCA_041479345.1 Alphaproteobacteria bacterium | reverse complement strand
GGAAATTTTGACCATCAAGCCCGCGGATCTGACGCAAATTTCCAAGCGCAGTGGCGGCGCGTTCCCGTTCTGGCGGGTTTACGGCATCGTCGAAGGCAGCGTGCCCGTCAAGGGCCATGTCTACATGCCGGATTGGCAAAGTCGGTTCAGTGCGGACGAATCGAAGCCCGGATATTCGGCGGCGTATTTGCGCATCCTGACCCTCACCCACTATCTCGAAACCATTCAGGAAAAGTAGAAGCGGGATGCAAAAATGATGCGGCGCAATTTTCGACCAACCGCCCTGGCCGTGCTCGGCTTTTCAAGCCTGATGGCGCTCGGCACCGGGCCGGCCAGGGCCACCCAGGATGAAGTCGTCGCCGACGGCAAGCGGGAATTTGCGCAGAACTGCGTGTTCTGCCACGGCGCGCTCGGAAAGGGCGACGGTCAGTGGACCGATATGCTGATCACCAAACCCGCCGATCTGACCCAGATTGCGAAGAAAAACGGCGGGGCATTTCCGTTTTGGCACGTCTATCAAGCCATCGACGGCGAAGTGGCGCTGAAGAGCCACCTCGTCTCGCCGATGCCGATCTGGTCGGATCAATTCAAGGCGGAAGAGAAACAGCCGGGACGCGAACCGGCTTATGTCCGGATCCTGATGCTCACCCACTACCTGGAATCAATTCAGGAAAAATAATTCCGCCAACTGATCGTTGAGATCGGCGGAAGCCGAACGCGAAAATGCGCGCCCGATTGAGGCGCGCATTTTCTTTGTCGGTTATTCCCCGGCCCTACTTTTCGACCAGAGCGGGCATCTTCGGCACGCCCGAGGGCGGCGCGAAATCGAAGGCGAGCTTGCCGTCCTTCATCGTGACTTTCACCGTGCCGCCATTGGCGAGCTTGCCGAACAGCAATTCTTCGGAGAGCGGCTTTTTGACGTACTCCTGGATGACCCGGGAGAGCGGCCGCGCGCCAAACTTCTCGTCATAGCCCTTGGTCGCCAGCCAGCCCCGCGCTTCGTCGTCGAGAACGATGGCCACGTTGCGGTCGGCCAGTTGCTCTTCGAGCTGCATCACGAACTTATCGACGACGCGGCTGACGATATCCGGCGTCAGGTTCTTGAAGCCGATGATCGAATCCAGGCGATTGCGGAATTCCGGCGTGAACATGCGATTGATCGCTTCTTCGTCGTCGCCTTCCCGCTTGGTGCGCTCGAAGCCGATGGCGTGCTTCGCCAGATCGGCGGCGCCCGCATTGGTCGTCATGATGAGGATCACATTGCGGAAATCGATGGTCTTGCCGTTGTGGTCCGTCAGTTTGCCGTAATCCATGACTTGCAGCAGGATATTGAACAGATCGGGATGGGCCTTCTCGATTTCGTCGAGCAAGAGGACCGCGTGCGGGTGCTGATCGATGGAATCGGTCAGCAAGCCGCCCTGATCGAAGCCGACATAGCCCGGCGGCGCGCCCAAAAGCCGCGACACCGAATGCCGCTCCATATATTCCGACATGTCGAAGCGAATGAGCTCGATGCCGAGGATGCGGGCGAGTTGCCGCGCGACCTCGGTTTTGCCGACGCCGGTCGGGCCGGAAAACAGATAGGAACCGATCGGTTTCTCGGGCTCGCGCAAGCCGGCCCGGGCCAGTTTGATGGCGCTGGAAAGGGCCGAGATCGCCTGATCCTGGCCGAACACCATGGTCTTGAGGTCGCGTTCCAGATTGCCGAGCTGTTCCTTGTCGTCTCGGGAGACGCGCTTGGGAGGAATGCGGGCGATCTTCGCCACCACGGCTTCGACATCCTTGACGGTGATCGTCTTCTTGCGCTTCGAGGGCGGCAGCAGCATCTGCGCCGCACCCACTTCATCGAGCACGTCGATCGCCTTGTCGGGAAGCTTGCGGTCGTTGACATAGCGCGAGGAAAGATCGACCGCGGCGCGGATCGCTTCCGCGGTATAGCGAACCCCGTGATGCTCTTCGTAATAGGGCTTCAGCCCGCGCAGGATCTTCACCGTGTCTTCGAGCGAAGGCTCGTTGATGTCGATCTTCTGGAAGCGGCGGACCAGAGCCCGGTCTTTTTCGAAATAGTTGCGGAATTCCTTGTAAGTGGTCGAGCCGATGCAGCGCAGCGATCCCGAAGCCAAAGTCGGCTTCAGAATGTTCGAGGCATCCATCGATCCGCCGCTGGTAGCACCCGCACCGATCACGGTATGGATTTCGTCGATGAACAAAATACCGGCACCTTCCTGGGATTCGAGTTCCGAGATCACGGCCTTCAGCCGTTCCTCGAAATCGCCGCGATAGCGGGTTCCGGCCAAGAGCGAGCCCATGTCGAGGGCATAAATCGTGACGCCCTGCAGAACTTCCGGCACGTCGTCGTAGACGATGCGCCGGGCCAAGCCTTCGGCGATCGCCGTCTTGCCCACACCGGGATCGCCGACATAGAGCGGGTTGTTCTTGGTCCGGCGGCATAAAATCTGGATCGTGCGCTCGACCTCCGCCTCGCGCCCGATCAGGGGATCGATCTTACCCTTCGAGGCCTTGTCGTTGAGGTTGACGCAATAGGCATCGAGCGCGTCATGGCCTTTCTTCACCACCCGCTCGCCGGCGATGTCCTCATCGGCGCCGTGAACCGATTGCTGCTGGGAGAGCCCGGGAACCTTGGCGATGCCGTGGGAAATGTAGTTGACCGCGTCGAGCCTCGACATTTCCTGCTGCTGGAGGAAATAGACGGCGTGGGATTCCCGCTCCGAGAAGAGGGCGACCAGCACGTTGGCTCCCGTCACTTCCTCGCGGCCGGAGGATTGGACATGGATCGCGGCGCGTTGGAGAACCCGCTGGAAGCCGGCGGTCGGCTTGGCGTCGTCGCCGCGGCCGGAAACCAACCCCGCCAGCTCGCGGTCGAGATAGCGCACCAATTCCTGGCGCAGCTTATCGATTTTGACTCCGCAGGCCCGCATGACGGCAATGGCGTCCTGGTCGTCGACCAGGGCCAGCAGTAAATGCTCAAGCGTCGCGAATTCATGGCGCCGCTCATTGGCGTAGGCGAGCGCGCGGTGGAGGCTTTGTTCGAGATTGTGCGACAGCATCGGCGTCCTTATTCCTTTTCAAGGGTGCATTGCAGAGGGTGCTGATGACGGCGCGCAAATTCCACCACTTGGTGAACCTTGGTCTCGGCAACTTCGTAGGTGAAAACCCCGCAAACGCCCACGCCGCGCCGGTGGACGTGGAGCATGATTTGGGTCGCCTCCTCATGGTTTTTTTGAAAGAAACGTTCGAGCACAACGACGACGAATTCCATCGGCGTGTAATCGTCGTTCAATAAGATAACCCGGTACATGGACGGCTTTTTGGTCTTGGGCCGGCTCTTGACCACCACTTTGGCGGTCGGCGCGTCCAAGCCGTTTCCATGGTCGCTCATCGCGGTGTCCGATCTACCTTTCCGTCTGTTACCCTGTTCGAACCACTAGATATGGGGACTCCGACCTCTCATCATATTGGATCGAAGGCGCAGGTTAAAAGGCCTGTTTCAAAGCCTAACTTTACGGAGGTTTATGGCGGATTAAGGATGGTCCGACAAAACAGGGCCTAACCCCCAAACAGGACCTAGCCCACAGAACCTAGCCCTAAGAACGCAAACGGCCGGCCGAAAAATCGGCCGGCCTTCCTTAAAAGCCGCTTTTCGCCGGAAGACCGGCTGGCATTCCCAATAAAATCGCCCCATTGCCGGGCCGTCGGGCCCGATTAATGGTTCAGGGACTCGATCAGGTGATCGGTCGAAGCCACCAACCCTTCCGAAATCGGCGCCAGGCTATCCTTCGCCACCGTCACGGAGATTTGAGAGATCTTCGCTGTCGCCGCCGAGAAGCGATCGAAATGAGCCCTGGTCAGCAAAACCTGTGTCGTCATCAGGTCTTCGAAAGTGGCGCAGGCCGCCAGCTCCTTGGCTGCGGCGCCGCTTGCCGCCATTTGCGCCAATGCCATCGCTGCAAGCTCGTCCTGAAGGCGTTCCAAGCCCCGAATCCAGATCGCACCGGCCTCGGCTGCGGCCTCAATTCCCGAAGCGACCGCAAATTTCCGGTAACCTTCCCAAGGAGCGGTCGAATTAATGGCCTTGATGACGATCTCGGGCACGGCGGATTTGGGCATGGGAGCGGACATGGGAGCGGGCTGGGAAATCGGCTTCGCCGTTACCGGCGGCGCCACAGCGACTTTGGAGGCAATTTGTGGGGGGGCAATCTGAGGATTCGGTGCCGGTGCCGCCGCGGCTCGGACCGGCGCCATCATGGCATGACCCATGCCGCCGGCACTGGGCGGTACGACGCGCGGCAACGATGGTGCTGGCCGCACCGGAGCGGCTTGGGAAACTTGATTTTCGGGCTTTGCGGTTGCAGTGGCGGGCAGACGGTCCTTCAGATCGGTCATCACATGCTCCCTTGCAGAATCCCCTACGATGCTGCGATGCAGCATCATTACGATAATCCAACGGCCTATCGCGGTCAAAGTGATCTTTGCAGCGCAAAAAAGCGGATGGCGGACAGGGGGATTGGGGGTCGACCGATGGCCTTCCGGGGACCGGCGCTGACGGTCCGGCCGCCGGGATCGAGCCCGATTTCGCCATCACGGCCTAAGGCATAAAGGATTTTTCAACCCGAATCGGGTATTAAGGCAGTTCGTATCGGGTGGACAAGGGCGCTGATTTTTATCTAGATTCAGCAAGGTCGCTCCAGTGCCGGAGCGGGGGAGATTAGGATTCTTGGTTCGGGTTAGGGGATATCGGGAACGGCATTGGGGGCTGGGGATTGCCTTGATCCTCAGCGTGTTGCTCGTGTGGCCCTTTGCCTCTGCCCAAGCCAAGGTGGGCTTCTCCTCGATCGTTATTGATGCCTCGACCGGTGTGGTTCTGAGCGAAATGAACGCGGACGTGCCAAACCATCCCGCGTCGCTTACCAAAATCATGACCCTTTACCTGACCTTCGAAGCGCTGAAGGAGAGCCGCGTTCGCCTCGATAGCGTGCTGCCGGTTTCCGAACACGCGGCGAACCAGGATCCGTCCAAGCTCGGTCTCAATCCCGGCGACGCCGTCACGGTCGAAAACCTGATTCTCGGTGTTGTCACGAAGTCGGCGAATGATGCCGCGGTGACATTGGCCGAAGGTATTGGCGGCAGCGAATCGGCCTTTGCGGATCGGATGTCGAAAAAAGCGCGTGAGCTCGGCATGAACGCGACGGGGTTCCGCAATGCCTCGGGCTTACCCAATCCCAACCAAGTCACGACCGCCCGCGACATGTCGATCCTGGCGCAGGCGGTGTTCCACGACTTCCCGCAGTACTATCACTATTTCGGCACGCCGCGATTCGCCTATGAAGGCCAAATCTTCGAGAATCACAACAAGCTGCTGAAGACTTATTCGGGCGCCGATGGAATCAAAACCGGATTCATTCGCACATCCGGATTCAATCTCGTCGCCTCGGCGGAGCGTAAAGGCCGGCGTTTGATCGGCGTCGTCATGGGCAGCCAGTCGCCGAATATCCGCAATGCCCAGATGACGCACATGCTCGATGCCTCGTTCAGCGACCAGCCGATCCACTATGCGTCGCTTCCCGGCAAGCCGGTTCCCGGTTCTTCGATTCGCGCCACGGCCTCGGCCGGCAAGTCTAAGGGTTCGACAACCGTCGCCAAGGCGGCGGGGCCCGATCGCGGCTGGGGCATTCAGGTCGGCGCTTACAGCCGGTTCGCTCCGGCGCATCTGGCGGCGGCGAAAGCCGAGCGCGGTGCCTCGCGTTGGCTTGGCCATGGCAAGGTAACGATCGACGCCGCCCACGACGACAACACGACGGTCTACCGGGCGCGGGTCATGGGCTTGACCGAAGATCGCGCGCGGCGGGCCTGCGCCACGCTCCTGGCCAAGAAAATGGAATGCGTCGCGGTGGCCAGCGATGGCACCATCATGTCCGCTGAAGAAGGCGATACCGCCGACCAGCCGGAGCGCTAAGCTCCCTTCCCTGCACGATTGGATTGGGCCCGCGCTTCTTAGAACGCGGGAAAATTTAGAACGTGGGAAAATCGATTCCGCTCGCCATCAACTGGTCGGCCAAATCGCGCTTGAGGCGATCGAGGCCCGTTGATGTCGAGGACTCGCAGCGCGCCACCAATACGGCCTGGGTGTTCGAAGCGCGCAGAAGCCACCAGCCGTCGGTGGTCTTCACTCGCACGCCGTCCACGGTTTCGACCACGGCGCCGGCGATGGCCAACCTTCCCGCCACTTCGGATACCACCGCGAACTTCCGGACGTCGGAACAAGCGAAGCGTATCTCCGGGGTATTGATGACTTGCGGCAGCCGCGCCCGCGCAACGCTCAGCGGCTCCGCCAGCCGGCCCGCGAAATTGAGGATGCGAACCGCCGCATAGAGCGCGTCATCGAAGCCGTAATAACGGTCGGCAAAGAAAATATGGCCGCTCATCTCGCCGGCCAGCGGCGCGCCGATCTCCGCCATCTTCGCCTTGATCAGCGAATGGCCGGTGCGCCACATGAGCGGACGCCCGCCTTGCCGTACGATTTCGTCGAACAGAACCTGGCTGGCCTTCACATCGGCAATGATCGTCGCGCCGGGGCGCTCGATCAGCACCTCTTCGGCGAGGAAGACCAAGAGCTGATCGCCCCACAACACCGCACCCTTGTCGTCGACGACGCCGATGCGATCCCCGTCGCCGTCGAAGGCAATGCCGAGATCGCAGGATTCGTTGATGACGGTTTCCTGAAGCTGACGGAGATTTTCTTCAACCGTCGGATCCGGGTGATGGGCCGGGAATCGTCCGTCGATCCGCTCGTTGAGAAGAATATGGATGCCCGGCAGCATTGCCGCGAGTCTCGCCATGATCTCGCCGGCAGCGCCGTTGCCGGCGTCCCAGGCGACCTTAAGCGGGCGGCCGCCGCAGTAATCTTCGGCCAATCGCGCCACATAACGGTCGGAGATATCGATATCTTCGACCTTGCCCGATCCGGCCGGGAAAACGCCCTTGGCCGCGATGGCGCCGAGCTCCTGAATTTCATCGCCGTAAATGCCGCGGCTGCTGAACAACATCTTGAAGCCGTTGTGTTCGGGCGGATTGTGGGAGCCGGTCACCATGATCCCGCCATCGGCGTGAAGAGCCTTCACCGCGAAATAGAGCATCGGCGTCGGTCCGAGCCCGACGCGCACGACGTTGATCCCGGCGCCGCGCAAACCTTCAACCAAGGCCGCTTCGAAAGCGGGCGACGTCAAGCGGCCGTCTCGTCCGACGCAAACCCGTTTTTCGCCCGGTCCTTCGGCCGCAAGCTTGGCCGCAAAGGCGCGGCCCAATGCCCCGGCATCCGCCTCGAACAAGGTTTCGTTGGCGATGCCGCGAATATCGTATTCGCGCAAGATTGTCGGATTGAATTGGTGTGCGGTCACGAATGGGCCTCCGGCTTTGAACTCCGGCCGACGCAGCGGTAATCGAAACCGGCTTCCGCCATCACGCGCGGATCGTAGACATTGCGGAGATCCACGATCACCGGCCGGCGCAAGAGGTCTTTCATCCGGTCGTGATCGAGGGCCCGAAACTCGTTCCACTCGGTCAAGATCGCGAGCACATCGGCACCTTCCATCGCGGCATAGGCATTGTCGCACCAAACCACGTCTTTTAAAAGTTTGCGCGCCTCCTCCATGCCTTCGGGATCGAAGGCGCGAACGGTAACGCCCGCCGCTTGCAGCGCCGGAATGATGTCGAGGCTGGCGGCATCGCGCATGTCGTCGGTGTTCGGCTTAAACGTCAGACCGAGAATTGCCGCCGTCTTGCCTTTCGCGGGGCGGCCGATCGCGGCAATGATTCGCTCGGCCATTTTCCGCTTGCGGCTGTCATTCGCGGCGATCACGGATTCGACGATGCTGATCGGCGAATCGGCATCGCGCGCGATGCGGACCAGCGCCTTCGTGTCCTTGGGAAAGCACGAGCCGCCGAAACCGGGGCCAGGATGCAGGAATTTGCGGCCGATGCGGCCATCGAGGCCAATGCCGCGCGCGACATCGTGCACATCGCCTCCGACTTTTTCGCACAGGTCGGCGATCTCGTTGATGAAGGTGATCTTGGTCGCGAGAAATGCGTTCGCCGCATATTTGATGAGTTCGGCGGTTTCGCGGCCGGTGAACAGGATCGGAGTTTCGATCAGATACAGAGGCCGGTAAAGCTGACGCATCACCTCGCGCGCGCGCTCCGATTCGGT
>JBGOXX010000104.1:0-8228 GCA_041479345.1 Alphaproteobacteria bacterium | reverse complement strand
GCTCATCCTTGCTCAGCCGCACAACATACTTCTTTACTGCTATCGTCTTGAACTTCATGTTCACCTCCGTCGTTCACTCTACGACAAAAGTAAACCACTGGGAATCCTGTTCAGTTTAAATGATTTAGGCTACTAGGTCTGATTTTCGATCCGCTCCATGTCGTCGTCAGAAAAGCCGAAATGATGCCCGATCTCGTGGATCAGCACATGGCGCACGACGTCGGCCAAATCTTCTCCGCTCTCGCACCAGTAATCGAGAATCGGCCGACGATAGAGAAACACCATGTCGACATTGTGCGGCGTGTGAAAGACGCTTTTGCGCGAGAGGGCAACGCCGCGATAGAGACCGAGCAGATCGAACGGGTTTTCGAGTCCGAGCTCGTCCAGCGTGTCTTCGTCGGGAAATTCTTCGACGCGCACCACCACGTCGCGGGCGAATCGCCGTAATTCCTCGGGAATCGACGCCAAAGCCTTCACGGCGATCGCTTGGATATCGGCAAGGTTTGGCGGGAAATTCAACATGGATTGACGATAGCCGAGGGACGGTCGAAGGAGGAGAGGCTTAAACGGTGGTTTTTTCGTGGCCTTCCAGGATTGCCCGGCTTCGGCGGGCTTCCCGCAGGGCAATGAACAGGGTGCTGGAAACGATAATGGCGGCACCCGCCAGCGACCAGGCATCGGGAATTTCGCCCCAGAACAAAAAGCCGATGGCGACGGCCAAAATCATGCGGGCGTATCCGAAAGGGACGACCGCCGACGCTTCGGCGATGGCGTAGCCCCGGATGGTACAGAACTGGCCGATCCCGGCAAGCGCCGCCACCAGGCCGAGCAGCACCAATTCGCGCAAGTTCGGGGTGATCCAGACCGGGAAAATGGTGGGGAGCGAGAGCACAGTCGTCACCAAATTGTAGAAGACCAGGATCGTCACTGGGTGTTCGGTCGCGGCGAGCTTCTTCACAAAGACGATGCCGGCTGCGGTGAAAAATGCGCCCGAAAGTGCGACGAGCGAAGCCCAGAGCGGACCTTCGCCGCCGGGGCGCAGCATGACGATGACGCCGATGAAGCCGGTTACGGTTGCGATCCACCGGCCGAACGGCACGATTTCGCCGAGAAAAATGACCGCCAAAGGAATCATGAACAGCGCGCGCGTGAAGCCGATGGTGGTGGCGTCCGCCAGCGGCAATTTGGTGATGCCGTAATAGCCGCAGAACATGGCGAGCATGCCGGTTGCGGCGCGGGCGATGTGCATCGGCAAGCGTTGGGTACGGAAAGCCGGCGGACCTTCCCGCAAGGCGAAGGGTAATGTCACGGCCAGCGCGAAGATGCAGCGGAAAAACGAAATCTCGAAACTGTCGAGACGCACGCCCAAGGTCTTGATGACGCCCGCCATGGTCGTAAACGCGATGGCGGCCAGCGTCACCCAGGCAGCACCCTGAAGATTGGCGGGAACCGTATTCCATCGCCGCAAGGCGGCATCGACGGCGGGAATCTTGTAAAGAGCGGAGAACGCCATCGCCGCCCGCTCAGGCGTCGCCGGCGATCGGCGGCGGTTCCGGGGATTGGCTTGCCGGTTTGCGGCCCAATCGGTCGAGCCGCGATTCGCGATGGGCAATGTAAAGACTCGACACCGCGATGACCGCCGCACCGATCCACGTCCATTTGTCGGGAACCTCGCCGAATGCGAAAAAAGCAAGCAATGCCGTGATCGGCAGCCGCACGAAATCGAAAGACGTCACCACCGACATGTCGGTTTCGGCGAGCGCGCGGGTGTTGGCGAAGTTGCCCACCGTTGCCACCGCGGCGAGGAAAGCGAGCCACAGCAGCTGCGTTCCGGTCGGCCAGCGCCAGACGAACAGCGAAGCGATCAGGGTCACCGGCGTCATGAAGACGACCATATAGAGTACGATGAGCTTGGCGGGTTCGGTCCGGGACAGCTCTTTGACCAGCAGGCCAGTTGCCGCCAAGGCCGCCGCCGACGACAAAACCACGATAGCGCCAAAGGTCAGAGTTTCGGCTCCTGGGCGCAGGATGATCATGGCGCCGCAAAATCCGATGATGGTCGCGGTCCAGCGCCGCGCCCGAACGTCTTCGCCGAGGAATAGTGCGGCGCCCGCGGTCGCGAATAACGGAGCGGTAAAGCCGAGCGCGACCGCATCGGCCAGCTTCATCACGGTCAGCCCGTAGAACCAGGTGAGCATCGCCACCCCGCCGACGGCGGCGCGAACGAGAAACAGGCGGACCCGGTTCAGTCGAATCGAGGGGATGCCGGAGCGGCCGAGCCAGGGCAGAAGTACGATAACGCCGAATAAACTGCGAAAAAAAGCGATCTCAAAGGGGTGGAGCGAACCCGACATATAGCGGATAAGAACGCCCAGGCTGGCATTGAAAACGGCGCCCAGGATCATCCACAAAGCGCCCTTTGTGGTCGGCGGCGCGTTGGCGATGGCGATCTTGAGGCGGGAGATGGATGCGGTTAGTGGCATGAAAGCCTTAATTAGGGGCGCGCGAGAGGTTAAGACGAAATGCCGGGCGCGGAAAGCGTGAGAACCGATTCCCGCTCAAGAAGGAAATCCGGCTTGCCGGGGCGGTTTTCACTATGTCAGCGTAAGTATGGGGCCAGCGTGGGCTTATGATTCGGAGCGGTTTGTAATGCGAGGGTATTTCGGCATCGGCGTGGAAGGCGTTTCCAAGGCGATGAATGCGGGCTCGCTGTTTCGCGCCGCCCATGCCTTCGGCGCCAGCTTCGTCTTTATGATCGGCGCCAGCTACGCCCGGTCAGAGGCCGGCAATGCCGATACCTCGGATGCGCCGGGCCAAGTTCCGCTCTACGAGTTTGCCGACGTCAAATCGATGCGGCTGCCCCGGGATTGCCGCTTGGTCGGCGTCGAATTCCTCGACGATGCGACCCCGCTGCCGAGCTTCCGCCATCCGCGCAATGCCGCCTATGTGTTGGGGCGTGAACGCGGCAGTCTTTCACCGGACTTGCTCTCTGCATGCGATGATGTGATCAAGATTCCAACAAGGTTTTGCCTGAATTTGGCGGTGGCGGGTGCCATTATCATGTATGACCGGCTTTTAACGCTCGGCCGTTTTGCCGAACGTCCGGTGATGGCGGGCGGAGAGCCGGTAGCACCGCCGCCCCATGTTTTCGGGCCGCCGGTCGCGCGCCGCCGGCGCCGGGAGCGGCGGACGGGAACAAGAAATTCATGAAGATGGATATGGCGGCAAAACAAAAACAAAAAAAACAAAAGGAGCCAAACAGAACAATGCGACGGATTCTTCCCTTAGCACTGGCTGCGATCATGATTGCGAGCCAAGCCGTTGCCGAAGCGCCGGGAGCCCTGGGCACTTTCGGAAATTGGACGGCATTTGCGGAGGGTTCGGGCGCATCGAAGCTCTGCTATGCCGCCAGCGCGCCGGTGAAAAAGGAAGGCAAATATACCAATCGGGGCGAAGCCGCGATCCTCGTCACCAATAATCTGGGCGACCGGACTTTCGATGTCGTGAGCATCGTCGCCGGCTACGAGTACAAACAAGGCGACGACGTGCTGGTTCAGGTCGACGACAAGAAGTTTACGCTGTTCTCGAAAGCCGACCGTGCCTGGAATACCGACGCGACCACCGATAAGGCGATGGTTACGGCAATGAAGAAGGGGAACAAGGTGACCGTCGTCGGCAATTCGACCCGGGGCAGCCGGACCACCGATATCTATTCCCTGGACGGCTTTGGCAAGGCCTATGACGCCATCCGCAAATCCTGTCCCCAGGCTGGCGAGAAGATCGCAAAAACCCCCGCCAAGCCGAAATCCGAGAAGAAACAGGATACCAAGTCCGACAACGGACTTCTGCCGGCCAACGGTCCGCCCCCGAAAAACCCGAAGAAATAGGGGCCAAAGCCGGGCTGTCGCTGACCGTCCCGGCACCCTATATTCAAGCCCATGAGCCGCAGCCTACCCGCTATTGAGCCGCAATCGCCGCGCAGCCTGATCGGCTTGTCGCGCGACGAGCTTACCGCCGAAGTCGCGAATATCGGGGCAGCACCCTTCCGGGCGCGCCAGCTTTGGCATTGGATTTACCATCGCGGCGCCCGCGATTTTTCCGAGATGACGTCGCTCGCCAAGGATTTCCGAAACGAGCTTGCGGCGCATTTCACCATCGCAAGGCCTGCCGAATCCCGCGCCCAGATTTCCCTCGATGGCACCCGCAAATGGCTGCTCAAATTCGCCGACGGCAACGAGGCGGAATGCGTCCATATTCCCGAGGAAGACCGCGGCGCGCTATGCGTCTCGTCGCAAGTCGGCTGCACGCTTACGTGCCGCTTCTGCCACACCGGCACCCAGAAGCTGGTTCGTAACCTGACGGCGGCCGAAATCGTCGGCCAGGTTCTGCTCGCCCGCGACGCCCTCAATGAATGGCCGTCGCCCAAGGAAGGCCGGCTGCTCTCCAATATCGTGCTCATGGGCATGGGCGAGCCGCTCTTCAATTACGACAATGTGGCGAAAGCGATCCGCATCATCATGGACAATGAAGGCATCGCGATTTCCAAGCGGCGGATCACCTTGTCAACCGCCGGCGTGGTGCCGATGATCCGTCAATGCGGCGAGGATCTGGGCGTCAAGCTCGCGGTCTCGCTTCACGCGGTGAGCGACGAGCTGCGCGACAAGATCGTACCCCTGAACAAGAAATATCCGCTCGCGGAATTGCTCGCCGCCTGCCGCGACTATCCGGGATCGAGCCAGGCCCGCCGCATCACCTTCGAATATGTGATGCTGAAAGACGTCAATGACAGCCCGGCGGAAGCGCGCGAGCTGATCCGGCTCATTTCCGGGATTCCGGCCAAGGTGAATTTGATCCCATTCAATCCCTGGCCCGGCGCGCCCTTCGAATGTTCGCCGCCGGAGGCGATTTCCGCCTTCGCCGCGGTCTTGATGAAGGCCGGTTATATCGCTCCGGTGCGCACCCCCCGCGGCCAGGACATCATGGCCGCCTGCGGCCAGCTTCGCACCGAAAGCCTTAAATTGCGCCGCGCGATCCAAGACCAGATCCGGGCAAAGGAACAATCGGCGCTGGACGCTTAAGGCTTTTTCCCGGCCCGATTTGGCCCTCAAAACCTTGCAGGGGCCGCCCCGCCCCGATACTCTCGCGCCCGGTTTCAACGGGCATTGTTTTCAACGGGCATTACCAAGCAAGGACCGGGGCAAGGACCTGGATTTCCCATGAGCGCGGCCAAGAAAGGCGACGTCAAGAAGGTGGTGCTGGCCTATTCGGGCGGGCTCGATACTTCGATTATCCTGCGCTGGCTGCAGGAAAATTATGGTTGCGAGGTCGTGACCTTCACCGCCGATCTGGGCCAGGGCGAAGAGCTCGAGCCGGCGCGGAAAAAAGCCGAAATGATGGGGGCAAGCCAGATCTTCGTCGAAGATCTGCGCGAGGAATTCGTCCGCGATTACGTCTTTCCCATGTTCCGGGCCAATGCGCTCTATGAAGGGACTTATCTTCTGGGCACCTCGATCGCCCGGCCCTTGATCGCCAAGCGGCAAATCGAAATCGCCCGGCAGGTCGGCGCCGATGCGGTCGCCCATGGCGCCACCGGAAAGGGCAACGATCAGGTGCGGTTCGAGCTCGGCTATTACGCGCTGGAGCCGGGCATTCGGGTGATCGCACCCTGGCGGGAATGGGATCTGAATTCCCGCGGTAAGCTCGTCGAATATGCCGAGGCGCATCAAATTCCGATTCCGCGCGGCAAGCACGGCGAGCCGCCTTATTCGACGGACGCCAACCTGTTGCACATATCCTATGAGGGCAAGGCGCTCGAAGATCCGTGGGTCGAGCCCGACGAGGAAATGTTCACGCGGAGCGTCGCACCGGAAAAAGCGCCGGATACCCCGACCTATGTCGAGATCGAATTTGCCAAAGGCGATCCGGTGGCGGTGGACGGCAAGAAATTATCCCCGGCCGCGTTGCTCACAAAGCTCAATGAGATCGCCGGCAAGAATGGCGTTGGCCGTGCCGATATCGTCGAAAACCGCTTCGTCGGCATGAAATCCCGGGGCGTCTACGAAACCCCCGGCGGCACCGTGCTGGCCGCCGCTCATCGCGCGATCGAAAGCCTGACCATCGACCGGGGTGCGGCGCATTTGAAAGACGAGCTGATGCCGCGCTATGCCGAGCTCATCTACAACGGCTTCTGGTTTTCGCCCGAGCGGGAAATGATTCAAGAGCTCGTGAATAAGAGCCAGCAACACGTCAACGGCACGGTGCGCCTCAAGCTCTACAAGGGCTCGGTGCACGTGGTCGGACGGAAATCGCCCGACAGCCTCTACCGCCAGGAATTCGCGACCTTCGAGGCGGACAAAGTCTATAACCAGCGCGACGCCGAAGGCTTCATCAAGCTCAACGCGCTGCGCTTGCGGTTGATGAAGCTCGGCCGAAAATAGCGGTTATTCCGGTTCGGGGATTCCGGCCTGGCGGCAAGCCGCGGTCAGGGTATTCACCAGCAAGCAAGCGATCGTCATCGGCCCGACGCCACCCGGCACCGGGGTGATGGCGCCTGCGACCTTCGCCGCTCCGGCAAAATCCACGTCGCCGACCAGCTTGGTCTTGCCGTCGGGCAAATCGATGCGGTTGATGCCGACATCGATGACGGCCGCGCCCGGTTTCACCCAATCGCCCTTGATCATTTCCGCCTTGCCGACGGCGGCGACCAGGATATCGGCCTGGCGGCAAACGCCCGGAAGATCTTTCGTTTTGGAATGCGCGATGGTCACCGTGCAGCTCTCATTGAGGAGCAAGGCCGCCATCGGCTTGCCGACGATATTCGAGCGTCCGACCACGACCGCGTTCTTGCCGGCAAGATTCCCCAGCCGGTCTTTGAGCATCATGATGCAGCCGAGCGGCGTGCACGGCACCATCGCCTTGCCGCCGGACCAAAGCTTGCCGGTATTCAAGGCGTGGAATCCGTCCACGTCTTTCGCCGGATCGATGGCATCGAGCACTTTTTGGGAATTAATCTGATCGGGCAGCGGCAGCTGAACCAGAATGCCGTGAACCTTGGGATCGGCATTGAGCGCGGCGACCAGCGCCAAGAGATCCTTTTCGCTCGCGTTCACATCGAGCTCGTGTTTGAACGAGTTCAAGCCGACTTCGACGGTCTGGCGCGCCTTGTTGCGGACATAGACTTCGCTCGCCGGATTCTCGCCGACCAGCACCACCGCGAGCCCGGGAACCAGCCCGTGCTTCTCCTTCAGGATTTTGGCGCGGCGCGCCACGTCTTCCCGCACTTTGGCGGCGAAGGCCTTGCCGTCGATGATGTTCGATGCCGTCATGCTTGTTCCCCGTTTAATTTCTTAGGCCAGTCTCACTTCGTCGATAAATCTTTTGCCCAAACTTCCAAACGCTTCATCAAGTCGTCCGTGTCGCCTTGGATCATCACGATCTTCCGCCGGCCGGTGGCCCCCGCCGCAATCGAGATCGAGGATTTCGGCAATCGCCAGGCCTTGGCGAGAAGGGCGATCAGCGCCGCATTCGCCCGCCCTTGTTCCGGCGGCGCCGTCACCGCCGCCTTGAGAACAGGCTGTCCATCCGCGTCCGTCACGATGCCGTCGATTCGCTCCGCCCGCGCCCGCGGCGTCAGGCGCACCGAAATTCGAACACCATTCGAACTCCGCGAAAACAGCGAGCTAAATGGAGGCGACGTGCGGGAGGATGTCGTCAACAATCAACATCTGAATGAACCAAAGAATAAAATACAGAATGAGGGGTGAAAGATCGATTCCCCCGATATTGGGAACGACCCGCCGGATCGGCCGCAACAGCGGCTCTGTCACCCGAAAGAGAAATTCCGCGCAAACCGAAACAAACCGGTTTCGGGTATTCACCGCGTTGAACGCAATAAGCCAACTCAGGATCACCGAAATGATCAGGACCCATTGGTAGAGTCCAATGATTTTGACGATAAGGACAAGCAGTGCCACCATCGGGTCTCGGCCCCCCACCCAGCGGCGCACCCTAGCGTCCCGGCCGGAGTGAGGCAAGCCATTGCAATTCCAGCAGGAGCGGGAAATTGACGCAGGACCCGAATCCTCGAAGCATCAGCCGGCCGGCTGGCGGAGCCAGGGCCGGTTTCCAGGAAATCGGTTAACTTGACAGGGAGGCTGGCGGCTTCCCATTATCCGCCACCCAAAGCGGCGGCGCGGGGCCGTAGCTCAGTTGGGAGAGCGCAACGTTCG
>JBGOXX010000103.1:0-8338 GCA_041479345.1 Alphaproteobacteria bacterium | reverse complement strand
CTTGTCGCCGCGCAAGGCTTCCAGCGCCACGCGTGCCTTGAACTCGCCCGTAAACCGTCTCCGCGTCGTCATCTCGTATCCCTCCGTTACCCGGGGGAATACACCTTAACACCCTGTCCGATTTCCCAGGACCAGCTCAGACATGTTCTGCTGTAGTTCTTTCATGGGAAGGATTTGGATCCCGACGTCAATAACGTCCCCAACGAAAAAGGCCATGTGCTTGACAAATAGATCGTAGGCGACAAAGGCGTACTTACCGAATTGCACTTCAACTGCAACGCGCTCTTTCACAAAATCTGTTTGGTTGTACGATGAGAGGGGTACTAATCCAGCCGCTTCAATCTCTGCTTTTTGTTGTGCTGCCGGCATAAACATCGTTTTCCGAATTAATCGTGCATCCGATGTTACCCAATAAGATGTACGGCGCTCACTCCACGCGCGATGCTTAAATGCTTCACGAATCGCAGAGTTCATGTCTTTAGGTGAATAGAAAAGCTTGTCTTTTGAACGAGCTTCCTTTGAAACCTTCGTGCGGCAGGCGCTCGCATCGACGCTCTTTACGACGCTTTGTATTTCGCGCCAAAGCGATGGCTTATGCACTAACAAGAACTCTAGACCGTTCAGGTGAGAGTATTTTTGAACGATCCTCACTCCTCGTGCTCCGATTTTGCCGCAACAGGAAATGTGAAGGGCAAATCGACCCCGCCGTTCGAATTCTTGTGTCCACCATATGGTTTCGTCGGATCATAAACCGGTTTGTTCATCGGCCTGGTCCGAAGCGTGCCGGAGCGTAATGCATTAAGCCGCTGCCACGCTATATCGACGTATTCCTGAAATATGTCGCAGCCATAGCCGACGCGGCCATGCATGTTAGCAGCTATCACCGCCGAACCGACACCCATATACGGGTCGAAGACGGCTCCGTCCGGCATGGTCAACGCAAGAACTAGACGCTCCACAAGCTCGACCGGGAACTGGCACGGATGAATAGTCTTCTCGACATGATTGTTTTTAACATTCGGGAAAACCCAAACGTCGCCAGGGTTCTTGCCCAGCGGGTTGCAGGAAAGCTGCCCAGCCTTTGGGCCCTTGAAGTATTTCTTGCCCGGGTATTTCGACGGCACGCGGATGGCGTCTAAATTGAAGATGTAGTCGTCACATTTGGTGAACCACATTATGGTTTCGTAGCGACCTGATAGTCGCTTCGAGCAATGCAGACCATGCTCAAAATGCCAGACGATTCGGTTCCTGAGCCTAAGCCCATTTTCCCGAAAAATCGGATACAGCATAATATCGAGCGGGAATATTTCGCCATTCTGGACATGATTCCCTATCTGCCAGCACAATGAACCGCGCGGGTGCAGAACCCGCACGCACTCCGAAATTACTTTGGTTTGGGCTTGAATGTACGCCTCAAGAGACGAGCGCGATTCATAGGCCTTACCAAGATTGTAAGGTGGCGACGTAACGACGAGCTGCATGGTCTCGCTTCGTAACGGGCGCATAAACGCGAGATTATCTTCGCACGCAATAACCGTACGCCGACTGGCCCGTAGCTTACCGTTGGGTTTGTTGGACATGCGCTGACCCTCCCCAGGTCACTAAGTGCAATTTTTACCCGCGCAATCGCATGGCACAAAATCTTGTAACACTGAGGTAGTGCCGCGCCAATATGTAGACTGTTGAAGGACACCCATTGGCAATGATCCGCTTTGCAACTAACTGAATTTGCATGTTCCCAAAATGTTCCTTGCATGGCAAGAACAAAGCGGGTACAAACGGCTGGTTATTCGGTTGTTGGGGCAGGGGTCGCCTGAAATGGTTGTTGAGCACGGTTGTTAAGCGCCTGCCGAGCCTGCGGTTGGACCTAGCCCCCACAATTGGATGCGACCAGAAGAACGCACCGGAACAACCCAAAGCCCGAGCCGGAACCCATCGCCCCCAAACCCGTGAAAGTACCCGTACGAGAACCCGTGCCAGAACCCGCGAAAGCACCCATGCAAGAAGCCGTGACCCCGCCAACCGATTTAAAGATATAAGGGAGGAACGCCATGTCGGCGCCTGCACTTCGCGTCATCGATAAGGACAATATGGATAAACAGAAGGCCTTGGAGGCCGCGATCAGCCAGATCGAGCGCAATTTCGGCAAGGGCTCGATCATGAAGCTGGGCGCCAACGAAATCGCGGTCGAAACCGATGCGATCTCCACCGGCTCGCTCGGCCTCGATCTGGCGCTTGGCGTCGGCGGCTTGCCCCGCGGCCGCGTCGTCGAAATCTACGGCCCCGAATCTTCCGGCAAGACCACCCTGGCTCTCCATGTGGTGGCCGAGGCCCAAAAGCTGGGCGGCGCCTGCTCCTTCATCGATGCCGAACATGCCCTCGATCCCTCCTATGCCAAGAAGCTCGGTGTCGATGTCGAGAACCTGCTGATCTCCCAGCCCGATACCGGCGAACAGGCCCTTGAGATCGCCGATACGCTGGTGCGCTCCGGCGGCATCGATGTGCTGGTGGTGGATAGCGTGGCCGCCCTGGTGCCGCGGGCCGAGCTCGAAGGCGAGATGGGCGATTCGCATATGGGCTTGCAGGCCCGCCTGATGAGCCAGGCCTTGCGCAAGCTCGCCGGTTCGATTTCCCGCTCGCACTGCCTCGTCATCTTCATCAATCAGATCCGGCTCAAGATCGGCGTCATGTTCGGCAATCCGGAAACCACCACCGGCGGCAATGCCCTGAAATTCTATGCCTCGGTGCGCCTCGATATCCGGCGTATCGGCGCCATCAAGGACCATGACCGGGTGGTCGGCAACCAGACCAAGGTCAAAGTGGTGAAGAACAAAGTCGCCCCGCCGTTCCGCGTGGTCGAATTCGATATCATGTACGGCGAGGGTATCTCCAAGCTCGGCGAGATCATCGATCTCGGGGTTCAAGCCGGGATCGTCGAGAAATCCGGCGCCTGGTTCTCCTATGAAGGCCAGCGCATCGGCCAGGGCCGGGAGAACACCCGGGCGTTTCTGAAACAGAACCCGGAAATCGCCGCCAAGATCGAAATCGCGATCCGCCAGAATGCGGGCCTCGTCGCCGATTCCATGATGAGCGGCCCCAGCTCCGAGGAAGAACCCGCCGCCAGCGAATAATCCCGGCAATCGATTTAGCCCCCCAACTCGGGGCGCGGCTCTGGCTGCGCCCTTTTTCTTTGGGCGGTTTCTCTGATGAGCCGTTTTTCTGCTGGGAAATGCGGGGCTTAGGGATTGGCGCCCAAAGGGAGAACCTGGACAGGGGATAAGCCAAAGGCTACAAGCCATTCCGGGGACGTTGCCGCCTAAGGATATTCCGGGCCTACCGGAGATCTCGAAAAATCCGCAGTTTTCCGGGCTTTTCCGGGTGCCAAGGACTGCTTACATTTGTTGAGAAATGAATAGCTCGAACGACATCCGCGCCGCCTTCGTCGATTTCTTCGCCCGCAACGGTCACGAAGTCGTGCCGTCGAGCCCGCTGGTTCCCCATAACGACCCGACCCTGCTGTTCACCAATGCAGGCATGGTCCAGTTCAAGAACATCTTCACGGGTGTCGAAACGCGCCCTTACACCCGCGCGGTGACGGCGCAAAAATGCGTGCGCGCCGGCGGCAAGCACAACGATCTCGACAATGTCGGCTATACCGCGCGGCACCACACTTTCTTCGAGATGCTCGGCAATTTTTCCTTCGGCGACTACTTCAAGGACGTCGCGATCGAGTTCGCTTGGCGCCTGATCACCAAGGAATTCAAGATTCCCGCCGAGCGCCTCACCGTCACCGTCTATGCCGATGACGACGAAGCCTTCGACAATTGGCGGAAAATCTCCGGGTTGCCTGAGAGCCGGATTTTGCGCATCGCCACCGCCGACAATTTCTGGTCGATGGGCGATATCGGCCCCTGCGGCCCCTGCACCGAAATTTTCTACGATCACGGGCCCGAACTCAAAGGCGGCCCGCCGGGCAGCCCGGATCAAGACGGCGACCGCTTCGTCGAGATCTGGAATCTCGTGTTCATGCAATACGAGCAAACCGAGGACGGCAAGCGCGTGCCGCTGCCGCGGTTATCTGTCGATACCGGCATGGGATTGGAGCGCCTCGCGGCCGTGCTTCAAGGCGTCCACGACAATTACGATATCGATATTCTCCGCGCTCTCATTCTCGCTTCTGCCGAATTGACCGGCAAAGCCCCGGATGGGCCGCAAGCGGTCTCGCACCGGGTGATCGCCGATCACTTACGCGCCAGCTGCTTTCTGATTGCCGATGGCGTGCTGCCGTCCAATGAAGGCCGCGGCTATGTGCTGCGCCGGATCATGCGCCGCGCCATGCGCCACATTCACCTGCTGGGGATGCGCGATCCCGCGATGTGGCGGCTGGTGCCGATTTTGGTTTCGCAAATGGGTCAGGCCTATCCGGAGCTGATCCGGGCCCAACCCCTGGTCACCGACACCCTGCGCCACGAGGAAACCCGCTTCCGCCAGACTCTCGATCGCGGCTTGAAGCTGTTGGAAGAAGAAACCGCCACTCTCGGCAAGAATGCGGCCCTTCCCGGCGAAGTCGCGTTCAAGCTTTACGACACCTTCGGCTTTCCCCTCGATCTCACCGAAGACGTGCTGCGCGCCCAGGGGCGCAAAGTGGATACCGACGGTTTCAATCAGGCGATGGAACGTCAGCGCGTCGAGGCGCGGAAATCCTGGACCGGGTCGGGCGAGGCTGCGACCGATCGCATCTGGTTCGAAATCCGGGAGCGCGTCGGCCCCACCGAATTTTTGGGCTACGCCCATGAATCGGCGGAAGGCGAGATCGTCGCCATCATCGCCGCCGACGGCAACGAGTTGCGCGAGATCGAAGCCGGGCGCGAGGCCGCCATCGTCATCAATCAAACGCCGTTCTATGGCGAATCCGGCGGCCAGCAGGGCGATACCGGAATTCTGTTCACCGAGCATGGCGCCGAATTCACGGTTTCCGATACCCAGCGCCACGCGGGTGATCTGTTTGTCCATCTCGGACGCATGATCAAGGGCAGGGTCAAACTGGGCGAGATCGTCGAACTTCGCGTGGATGGCGTGCGCCGCACGAAACTTCGCGCCAATCATTCGGCGACCCATCTGCTGCACGAGGCGCTGCGCCGGACGCTCGGGGATCACGTGACGCAAAAGGGTTCGCTGGTTGCCGACGACCGGCTGCGCTTCGATTTCAGCCATCCGAAGACACTCAGTCCCGGAGAACTTGAAACCATCGAATCCGAGGTCAACGCTCGGGTGCGGATGAACTCCGACGTGTCCACCCGCTTCATGACCCCGAAAGAAGCCGTCGATCAGGGAGCACTCGCCTTGTTCGGCGAGAAATACGGCGACGAGGTTCGCGTCGTTTCCATGGGCGGCGACGAGGCTGAGCGCTTTTCCATCGAGCTTTGCGGCGGAACCCATGTCCGGCGCACCGGCGATATCGGCCTGTTCAAGATCGTCGGCGAATCGGCGGTAGGCTCCGGTGTTCGCCGGATCGAGGCCCTCACCGGCGAGACTGCGATCAATTATATGGACGAGCAAGAGCGGCGCTTGAACGAGGCCGCCAGCGCGCTGCGGGTTTCGCCCGCCGATGTTCCGGCCCGGGTTCTGGCACTCGTCGAAGAACGCAAGAAGCTCGATCGCGAATTGACCGAGGCGAGGCGCAAGCTCGCTTCCGGCGGCGGCGCGTCCGAAGCGCCCGCGTTCAAGGACATCGGCGGAATCAAATTTGCCGGCCGCTTGCTCGGCGACGTTCCCGCCAAGGAACTGAAGCCCATGGCCGATGATCTGAAGAAACAAATCGGTTCGGGAATCGTGGCCTTGGCGAGTTCCGCTGAAGGCAAGGCCTCGCTGGTGGTGGGCGTCACGCCGGACTTAACGTCGCGCTTCGATGCGGTTCAATTGGTCCGGGTCGGCTCGGAAGCCTTGGGCGGCAAGGGCGGGGGCGGGCGCCCCGATATGGCTCAAGCCGGCGGGCCCAATGTCGATGCTCTGGGCGATGCTCTGGCTGCGATTGAACAGGCAATAAGCTCCGGCAACGCCGGCGGCGCAACACGGCCGGCTGCGGCCGCCGCGCGATCGTAGCGCGATCGTAGCGCGATGGTAGCGCGCCGGGGTTGCGCTGAAATTACCCCATCGCCTTTTTCAAATTCTCGTCGAGCTTATCCAGGAATTGGACGGTGGTGAGCCATTTCTGATCGTGACCCACAAGTAATGCCAAATCTTTGGTCATGAATCCGGATTCGACGGTCTCGACGCACACCTTTTCCAGCGCCTGCGAAAACTTTCCAAGCTCCGGCGTATCGTCGAATTTGGCCCGGTTCCACAGCGCCCGCGTCCAGGCGAAGATCGAGGCGATCGGATTGGTCGAAGTCGGGCGCCCCTTTTGATGCTCGCGGAAATGCCGGGTCACCGTGCCGTGGGCGGCTTCGGCTTCGACGGTCTTGCCGTCGGGGGTGAGCAGCACCGAGGTCATGAGGCCGAGCGAGCCGAACCCTTGGGCGACCGTATCCGATTGCACGTCGCCGTCGTAATTCTTGCAGGCCCAAACGAAGCCGCCGCTCCATTTCAGCGCGCAGGCGACCATGTCGTCGATCAGGCGATGCTCGTAAATGATATTCGCGGCTTTAAACTTATCGGCGAATTCCCTGGCGAAGATATCGGCAAAAATATCTTTGAACCGCCCGTCATAGACCTTGAGAATGGTATTCTTGGTGGAAAGATAAACCGGCCATTTGCGGTCGAGTCCGTAATTGAAGCAGGCGCGGGCGAATCCGGTGATCGATTCATCAAGATTGTACATGCCCATCGCCACGCCGGGCTCTTCGAAGTCGAACACGTCGTAAATCACCGGCTTGCCGTCCTTCGGCGTGAAGGTCATGGTGAGTTTTCCCGGGCCGGGCACGCGGAAATTGGTCGCGCGATATTGGTCGCCGAAGGCGTGGCGGCCGATGACGATGGGCGCGGTCCAGCCGGGAACCAGGCGCGGCACGTTGCGGCAGATGATCGGCTCGCGGAAAACCGTGCCGCCCAGAATGTTGCGGATGGTGCCGTTGGGCGACGCCCACATTTTCTTGAGGTTGAATTCCTTCACCCGCGCTTCGTCCGGGGTGATGGTCGCGCATTTGACGCCGACCCCGTGTTTCCTGATCGCATTCGCCGCATCCACCGTCACCTTGTCGTCGGTGCGGTCGCGGTTCTCGATGCTGAGGTCGTAGGTCTCGAGGGTGATGTCGAGATAGGGGAGGATCAGCTTCTCTTTGATTTTGCCCCAGATGATGTGCGTCATTTCGTCGCCGTCGATATCGACGACCGGATTCTTCACCTTGATCTTTTTCATGCGGGCTCCTTCATTGTGGCCGCCGCTGCAAACCCGATTCCCGTTCGTCCAACTTCTGCTCGAGGCCGAATCATATCATAGACCGGCGCCGCAGGGCTTTCCGCATCTCATAACCGGCGCGCTATATCCGGCTGGGCGCGGGACGGACACGGTCCCGTGGGCCTTGGGAAAGGGCGGGGAGAATTTCGTCCACGGTTTTGACGACCATGAAGAGGTCTTTGACGGCGGGCTTGGCGAAGCCCATGGCGACCGCATCCTCGATGAGCTTCAGGAACGTTCCCCAATAGCCGTCGAGATCGAGCAGGACGATCGGTTTGTCGTGAAGGCGAAGCTGTTTCCAGGTGATGATTTCGATCGCCTCGTCGAGCGTTCCCAATCCGCCGGGGAAAATGACGAAGCCGTCCGCGAGCTCGAACATTTTCTGCTTGCGTTCATGCATGCTCCCGACGACCACCAGATCGGTGATGCCCCGGTGCTCGACTTCGATATCGACGAGGAAGCGCGGGATGACGCCGACGACCTTGCCGCCCGCAGCCAGCACCGCATCGGCGGTAACCCCCATCAGCCCGACATGTCCGCCCCCGTATATGAGGCTGAGGCCCCGTTCGGCCAAAAGGGTGCCGAACCGCCCTGCGGCTTCGCGGAACACGGGTTTGCGGCCGCTGGAAGAGGCGCAATAGAGGCAGATGGCGTGAATTTCGGTCATTTCTCCTGCTCGGACGGCGCGGTTATACCCGGCGTCACTTTACCCAGGGGCCATGGGGGCCAGGAACGTAGACAAATCCCGCGTAAAGGCCAAGCTCCGCCGCCACCTTGTCCATGTGGCGGGACAACCGGTTGCAAGGCCGGATTCTCCGTATTACGGTGGCGCCCGCCGATCTCGTTCCTGTCCCGCAGCGGCCGTGATTCAGAAAGCGATGAAGCGAATCGCCGTTCTCGTTATGATCGGGTTCATTGTCGTCGCGGTGGCGGTGGCGATCT
>JBGOXX010000102.1:0-8338 GCA_041479345.1 Alphaproteobacteria bacterium | reverse complement strand
GTGCGTGGTCATCGACAACACCTCGCATTTCCGCATGGACCCCGACGTGCCGCTGGTCGTGCCGGAGGTCAATCCGAAAGCGATCGCGGGTTATACCAAGCGCTACATCATCGCCAATCCGAATTGCTCGACGATTCAGTTGGTCGTCGCCTTGAAGCCGCTGCACGATCGGGCGCGGATCAAGCGGGTCGTCGTCGCCACTTATCAGTCGGTGTCCGGAGCCGGTAAAGCCGGGATGGATGAGCTCTTCGAGCAGACTCGCGGCGTCTACATGAATCAGCCGGCTCCGCATCATAAGTTCACCAAACAGATCGCGTTCAACGTGATCCCGCACATCGACGTCTTCATGGATGACGGCTCGACCAAGGAAGAGTGGAAGATGGTGGTGGAGACCAAGAAGATTCTCGATCCCAACATCAAGATCTCGGCGACCTGCGTGCGGGTGCCGGTCTTCATCGGCCATTCCGAAGCGATTAATGTGGAATTCGAAGGGCCGCTGTCGGCGGCGGAAGCCCGCGCCTTGCTCAAATCGGCCCCCGGCGTTGCCGTGTTCGATATCCGGGCCGATGAAGGCTATGTGACGCCGGCGGAATGCGTTGGGGAAAATGCGGTTTATGTCAGCCGCATCCGCGAAGACCACACGGTCGAGAACGGTCTTTCGCTGTGGGTGGTTGCGGATAATTTGCGCAAAGGGGCGGCACTCAACGCCGTGCAGATCGCCGAGGAATTGATTCGCACGTATATGCGCAAAGCGGCCTGAACGGCCGCGGGTATGCGTAAAGCGGCCTGAACGGCCGCGGGTATGCGTAAAGCGGCCTGAGCGGCCGCGGGTATGCGTAAAGCAGCCTGAGCGGCCTCGGGTATGCGTAAAGCGGCCTGAACGGCCGCGGGTATGCGCAAAGCCGCCTGAAGAATCGCAAGAACGTCGGTTTGCGGCGTTCCCCTTTCACGCGCCGACAATTACGCGTGAATATTCACGCATCATCGATTACGCCGCCGAAATATTGACCAAGCTTCTCCAGCGGTCGAATGACCATAGATTGGAGACGAATTGGTCGGCACTGGACTGCAACGTGAACCGCTCGGCAAAGGCCCGGCATGAAGCGCGGGGAATTTCAAGCGCCGCCATCGCGGCACGGCCGAGTTCGTCGTCCAGGCACCCGACACCCGATCCCTCGAGGATGTCCTTCGGCCCGCGGACGGGAAAGGCCGCAACCGGCAAGCCCGACGCCAAGGCTTCCAGAATGACGTTGCCAAACGTATCGGTCAGACTCGGGAACACGAATACATCGGCATCCGAATAGAATCGCGCCAGCTCTTCGCCGGTTTTAACGCCGAAGAACTTCACGTTGGGAAAACGGCGGCGAAGTGAGGGAAGGGCCGGTCCGCCGCCCACCACCCATTTGGTGCCGGGCAGATCGAGGCTCAGAAACGCTTCGATATTCTTTTCCGGCGCAACGCGCCCGGCGTAAAGCCAGATTGGCTGCGGATCGTTCACATTCCGGCGCAGACGCGGCCGGAATAGCTTCGCATCGACACCGTGGCCCCATAGCGCAAGATTGCGAAAGCCGAGATCGGTAAGTTCCTGGCGCAAGCCGTCGGTCGGCACCAAGGTCCGCCGTGCCGATCCATGAAAGCGCCGCAACGCCGCATATCCCCATTCCGCCGGGATCGCCGTGCGCATCCGCAAGTATTCCGGAAAGCGGGTGTGGAAAGACGTCGTGAAGGGAATGCCGGCGCGCAGGCAATAGTGCCGTGCGGCGATGCCGAGCGGCCCTTCGGTCGCGATATGCACGGCCTCCGGCTGAAACTGCTCAAGCCGGTCGCCGATATGCCCGGGCCGCACCATGGCGAGCCGGATTTCCGGATAACCGGGGCACGGCAGCGTGCGAAAAGAAAGGGGGGTCACCAGATTGATTTTGTGGCCCATCTTCTCCAATTCGCCGACGGTATGGGTCAGGGTGCGGACGACGCCATTCACTTGCGGGTGCCAGGCATCGGTGATGATTTGAATGCGCATAGATCTCCTTAAGCCGCGACGGCAGCTCTGCCCGTGATTTGACCGACATCGGTCGCCCAATGGACGATTTGAAGGCGTCCGCGTTCGTCTTCGACCAGCGCGGTGCAGCTCTCGACCCAATCGCCGCTGTTGCAATAAAGCATGTCTTCGATATGGCGGATTTCGGCGCGATGGATATGGCCGCAAACGACGCCGTCCAATTTTCGCCGGCGCGCCTCTTCGGCGAGCGCCCGCTCGAAATTGTCGATGTATTGAACGGCGTCCTTCACCATGGATTTGAGATAGGCCGACAGCGACCAATAGGGATAGCCGAGGCGCCGGCGCAGCAGATTGAACCAGTGATTCAGCGAGAGCGCGAGGTTGTAGGCAGTATCGCCAAGGTGAGCGAGCCATTTGGCGTATTTGACGATACCGTCGAAATCGTCGCCGTGGATCACCAGAAGCTTGCGCCCGTCGAGCGTCTCATAAACGTCTTCACGGGCGATCTTGATGTTGGCGAGTTGAAGGCCGCAGTAATCGCGGCCCCCCTCATCATGATTGCCGGGAACGTAGACGACCTTGGTCCCATTCTGCGCCTTGCGCAGAATTTCCATCACCACGTCGTTGTGGCTTTGCACCCAGTACCAGGTTTTCTTGAGGCGCCAGATATCGAATATGTCGCCGACGAGAAAGAGGGCTTCGCATTCGTGGCTGCGCAGGAAGCTCAACAGATGCTCCGCTTTGCAGCCCCGCGTTCCCAAATGAACGTCGGAAATAAAGATGGTCCGGTAACGGCCTCGACGGGCTATCGGTAACATTCAATCACATCGCGAAGTTCGGTTCGCGCGCGCAGTATAAAAAAGACGCGCGCGATGTCTTGCGATTTATTTTTGCGCTGCAACATCATTGAAACAAAACCGTCACTTTTGTTTCGCGATGCCGTGAAAGACTTATAGGTTCGCGCCCCCGGGTTTCGATTAACCTTTAATTAACCACGAAAATCCGACACAGCCTTGCGTGGCGGGGGCCCGTGGCGCTTCGGTTATTGCCCTTTTTGGGTTTTGCGCAGATCCTCGATTTCCTGCAGCGCCGATTTGAATTCGCTGAGATCGACGCTGTCCTCGCTCTTGACCTCGTTGTCATAGGAATCGACGCGTACGTAGAGTCGTTTGCCTTTCTTGATCTCGTCGACAATCGCTTCGGCTTCTTTGCCGAGAAATCCGTCGCCATAAATAAAATGACTGACGTTGTGATCGACGCGGATCTCGATCTTGGAATCGGAGGCGCGGCGCACGCCCGCCGTCACGGCGACGGATTCCGCATCATCTTCGGAGCCGAACTGGATTCCGAAATAGGGCTGCTTTGCGTAGACGAGGGCGCAAATCAGGTGTTCCGATTTTGGGTCATGGGCGCAAACTGATTTCACGTCGCCCGCCTGTTTTTCGAATGCATTGCCGTTCGCTTTGTCATTCGTCTTGTCGTCATCGGCGGATGCTGCTGACGCCATAAGAACGAAGACAGCAGTCGTGCAAATCAAAAAGGCTGGGCGCGTCACCATAGCAGACCCGCCAAGGCACCCGCGCCAAAGACCAGCATCAAAACGCCCGATATGACGTGAACCCAGCGCAGATAAAGCGTCTCGATCGTGCGGCGCATGAATCCGACTCCGGTGGAAAGCAGGATCCACCACAATGCCGAGCCGGAAAACACCCCGAGGACGAGAGCATTCGCTTCGAGCCTGCCGATGTGATGGGCGACGCCCAAGGCGGCAAAGACGCCGAGAAACGAGATGATGGTGATCGGGTTGGTTGCGGTGAGAGCGAACGCCGAGGCGCAGTCGCCGGGCAAGCTTCGCTTCGGCTCGGCTTCATTGGGCGCCGCCGGCTTCGAGAGCAGGTTCTTGATCCCCAAGACGAGGAGAAGACAGCCGCCGCCCAATCGCAACCAATGTTGCTGCGCGATCATGAAGTCGGAGACGAAGCTGAGGCCGAAGGCGGCCACGACGGCAAAAAGCGCGTCTGCCACCGCGGCGCCAAAGCCGGACAGCAAGCCGTGAAGCCGTCCCCAGACGAGGGTGCGATGGACGCACAGCACGCCGACCGGACCGACCGGCGCTGCGATCAACAGGCCGGCGGCAATTCCCTTGAGGAAGACTTCGATGAACATTCCTGCGATGCGTAGCTGGCACTTGTTCGGGGTCTAACGCGCCCCCGGTCGGTTCTGTATCGTAGGATAGCCGGGCAGACAAGCAAAGGATGGGCGTAATGACCCCATACCAACCCTTTGGCCAACCCTTTGGCAGAGGCGATTTGCCGCGTTCCCGGCAGCTTGCCAGCACCCGCCGTTTATCCCTACTCTCACGCCCGCTTCGCGGGGATTTGGCGCCCGCTTTGGGGAATAGCCCGGGCGGCCAAGAGCCCTTCAGGGGGAGAAAAGCAGGGCCATGAGCACAAAATCGGTCATCGGCAATTTCTTCGAGGATTTCTCGATTGGTCAGGAGATCATCCACGCCACGCCGCGCACGGTGACCCGCGGCGATACGGCGCTGTTCATCGCACTGACCGGATCGCGATTCGTGCTGCATTCCTCGGATGAATTTGCCCGCTCCATCGGCTATCGCGAAGCACCGATCGACGATCTGCTTACGTTCCATTTCGTGCTCGGCAAGACGGTTCCCGATATTTCGCTCAATGCCATCGCCAATCTCGGCTATGCGGGATTGCGCTTCGGCGTGCCGGTTTATGCCGGCGACACGCTGCGTTCGCGGTCCACGGTGATCGGCCTCAAGGAAAATTCCGATGGAAAAACAGGCATCGTTTATGTGCGTTCCACCGGCTTCAATCAGCGCGATGAAATCGTCCTCGATTATTTCCGCTGGGTCATGGTGCGGAAACGCGATACCGCGCGCCCGGCGCCGGCGTCGCTGGTTCCCCAGCTGCCGGACCGCGTTGCCATTGCCGATCTGGTTGTGCCAAAGGGCCTAAAGCTTCAGAATTACGACACAATGCTCGCCGGTTCACCCGCACTTTGGGAGGATTATCAGGTCGGCGAAAAGATCGATCATCTTGACGGCATGACCTTCGAAGAAGCCGAGCATATGATGGCGACGCGGCTCTATCAGAACACCGCGCGGGTCCATTTCAATCAGCATGTCGAAAAACAGGGGCGCTTCGGTAAGCGCATCGTCTATGGCGGGCACATCATTTCGCTCGCCCGCGCCCATGCCTTCAACGGCCTCGCCAATGCCTTCCGGATCGCCGCGATCAATGGCGGCCGCCACACCGCACCCTCCTTTGCCGGCGATACGATCTATGCCTGGAGCGAGATTCTCGAGAAGGCCGAGATCAAAGGCCGCAACGATTTGGGGGCGCTGCGGCTCCGCACGGTTGCGACCAAAGACCGGGCTTGCGCCGATTTTCCTTATCAACGGGAAGGCGAAGGCGGCCGCCGCGACTACGATCCGGCGGTCGTGCTCGACCTCGATTACACCGTGCTGATGCCAAGGCGGCCCGCCGCAAAGCGGCAAAGCGCGGCAGGAATGGCGAAGCCGCGAAATGCCAAAGGAGCCGCAAAGCGGCAGGGCGCGGCAGGAGCAGCGAAGCGACGGAAGGCGGCGTTGAAAGCCTCGCCCCGGCGTAAGGCCAAATCAAACAAGCGCAAGCGTTAGATCTTTGGCCGTTTAAACCGCATTTTGCGGTTTTATAGCCGTCCTGACACAAAACCTTGTTGTTGCCGGTGCAATGATCTGATAAATGAGGGGCGTCAGAAGCGAGCGGATTCCGCTGCCATCTGACGCCCCCGGGAGCTGGCCCAGCTCCTGGCACTGAAAGCGGACGGGCAACCTAACCATCTCGTCCGTGGGCCGTGCGCCCCAGAGGACACCGCCCATTACGGGATGGGCGCGATCCGCCCGGATCGCCGCCCCGCGGAGCCGACGTCGTCACCCCTGCCCAAACCCGCCCGTCCCCGGTCCTTCCGAACAAGGACCGGCTCCGCGGGTTTGCGGTAACCCCGGGACGGGTCACCGCCCTTCGTGCCACCTGGCATCACGCCGGAGTACCCGCGCATCGCCAAGGACACAAGGCGGGCCGAGGCAGGTTTTCGCCGCGGCTCCGTTCACCGCGCCCGGCCTTGCCCAAGGGTTCGGCCAAGCGTCAGTACAGGGCATGTCGCCGGTTGCCCGAGGAATTGCTCCCCGTCGCGGCGCCCACAACATCCGGAAGCAAACTTCCGGCGGCAGGCTGACCGCAGAACCGGCCGTTCCCAAATGCCGCGCAAATGGTGATCCGAATCGTTTTTTCGCGCAACAGTAAAAAGACAAGAGCAAGTAATTGGCGGGGAGCCTGTGTAGAATTATTGAATGAATTCACAAACTCTCCACAAGTTATCCACAAGAGCGTCGGGATAACTTATGGAATCTTCATTTTTGACGGTGATCGCTTCGATTTTTGCAAGATTTAGTATGTGGTCATGGCAAACCTATACAAAAAATGCTTCGACATTCGAGCGGGTGCGCCGACATCGTCGGCGCTGGCGAATGTGCGCGCCGACATCGTCGGCGCTGGGCCGAGCGGGCGCGCCGACGTCATTAAACTTTGATGGCGATGATCTGCACGTGCACAGGCGAGGGCGCACGCGACGCGCCGTAACATTGACTCGCTTTTGCCGCGTCGCTAAACAGGGCGGGGAGCAGCCTGCGGGGGAATTGAAATTCGCGTTGGCGCTCGCGACGACCATCGAGCCCGCGAGGAAGCCATGACCAGCGCAAAGCGGCCATTGTCCCCCCATCTCCAGATCTATCGCTGGCAGATCACCTCGGTCCTTTCGATTCTCCATCGCCTGACCGGCGTATTTCTGACGCTGGGTGCTGCGGGTCTCGTCTTGTGGCTGTTCGCGGCGGCCAGCGGCGGTCAAGCCTTCGCCTGCGTACAGGCCTTGCTTGGCTCGTGGCCCGGAAAACTGCTGCTTCTTAGTTGGACCTTCGCGCTGTTTTATCACCTCGCCAATGGCATCCGGCACTTGGTCTGGGACGCCGGGTATGGCTTTGATCTTGTCAGTACCGAAGCGACCGGATGGCTGGTCGTCATCGCTGCCTTTGGCTTGACGGCGCTGGCCTGGGTTTGCGCGGGGATGCCGATATGAACTCGCGGATGACCAAGGGCGCACCCGGTTTTTCCCATTGGTGGGCACAGCGCGTCAGCGCCATCGCGCTGATCCCGCTTTCCTTGTGGTTCGCGGCCTCGCTGATCGCCCATGCCGGCGCCGATCGTGCCGCGATAAAGATTTGGATGTCGTCGCCGCTTTCCGTGGTGCTGATGCTGTTGACGCTCGGTGCCACGCTTTACCACGGCGTGCTCGGCCTTGAAGAAGTGATCATCGATTATGTGCATCAGCCGCGATGCCGCATCGCTTCCATCATTTTTGTGAGACTGGCCGGTGTTGTGCTCGCCGCGATGTCTCTTTATGCCGTTCTCCGTTTGGCACTAGGCGCCTAATCCATGACCAAGGCTTATGAAATCATCGATCATGAATGCGATGTCGTGGTGGTCGGCGCCGGCGGCGCCGGCATGCGCGCCGCATTCGGCATGGCCGCCGCCGGGCTTTCTACCTGCTGCATTTCCAAAGTCTTCCCGACGCGCAGCCACACGGTTGCTGCTCAAGGTGGAATTTCCGCGGCGCTTGGCAATATGGGCGAAGACGATTGGCGCTGGCATATGTACGACACCATCAAGGGTTCGGACTGGCTGGGCGATCAGGACGCCATCGAATATATGTGCCGCGAGGCGGTCCCGGCGGTCATCGAGCTCGAACATTACGGCGTGCCGTTTTCGCGGACACCGGACGGGAGGATTTATCAGCGACCCTTCGGCGGCATGACGACGCGTTTCGGCGAAGGCACGGCGCAGCGCACTTGTGCAGCCGCCGACCGTACCGGCCATGCCATCCTGCATACCCTGTATCAGCAATCGCTCAAGCACAATGTCGCGTTCTTCATCGAATACTTTGCCATCGATCTGATGATGGAAAACGGCGCCTGCCGCGGCGTCGTTGCCTGGAATCTCGAAGACGGCACGATCCACCGCTTCAACGCCCATATGACGGTGTTGGCGACCGGCGGTTACGGACGCACTTATTTCTCCTGCACCTCCGCCCATACCTGCACCGGCGACGGCAATGGCATGGTGCTGCGCGCCGGGCTGCCGCTTCAGGACATGGAATTCATCCAATTCCATCCGACCGGCATCTATGGCGTTGGTGTGCTGCTCACCGAGGGTGCTCGGGGCGAAGGCGGATACCTCACCAATTCCAAGGGCGAGAAATTCATGGAGCGCTACGCGC
>JBGOXX010000101.1:0-8481 GCA_041479345.1 Alphaproteobacteria bacterium | reverse complement strand
TGAAGGGCGAATTCCGTCGACCATCGCACCATATCGAAAATTCGCCTCGCTTGTTGCGGCTTGGCGAGCCCGACCAGCCAAAATCCGCCATCGACCGCCGGACCGAATACCGCATCGTGACTGCGTAGAAGCTTGAACGCAGGGTCGATGATCCGGGCGTTCAATCCCGGAATATCGGTGCCGATGACAAGAACTCGCGACGGCGCCAGGCTTTGAATCATGCGCGTCATGCGGCGGCCGAGATCGCCCGCACCTTGCGGCATGACATCGAAATTTCCGCCGTGGAGATTCTTCAACCAGCTTCGCCCACGATCCGGCGTTATCGCCAGCGTGGTTCGCCAGCGCGGATCGCGCGTCAGCCGCAATGTCGCTCCGATCATTTGCCGATAAAACGAAAGTGCTGCGCCGTCGCCAATCCCCGCCGCAAGCCGTTTTTTGACCCGGGCACGTTGTGGCTGCTTCAAAAAGATGACCAGCCGGTTTTCCGGCTGACGCGATCGGATCATCCCAATCTCATCCATAGAATCGGAGGATCAGGGGCATCGGCGCGCCGAGAAAATAAAGCATCAGGCAAAGCAGATTGCGGAGGGGGCGAAGGATGTATCCCTGCTTGCGGTAACGGGCCGCCGAGGTCACCGCGGCGGTGTTGAGCATCGCCAGCCGCTTGCGCCCAATGCGCTGAATCAGATCCAAATCTTCCATCAGCGGCAGCGGGCGAAATCCGCCGAGCTCGTCATAGAACCGCCGGGCGATCAACAATCCCTGATCGCCGTAGGTGAGGCCGAAGACGCGGCACCGCCAATTGACGGCCGCCTCCAGCCACCGCGCCGATTTCGACTCGTCATCGAGAGCGAATCGAAAGGCGGCAGCGCGTTGGGTATTTTCCGGATTGGCGATAAACCGCATCACCTCGGCACCCCAGCCAGGGATAAGAACGGTATCGGCATGAAGAAAGAGCAGCCACTCGCCGCTGCTTTGCGCGGCCCCCGCTGCAAGCTGCACCCCGCGCCCCGCCTCGCAAGACACGACCCTGGCGCCAAGCCGTTTGGCCAAATTGATCGTCCCGTCGCGGGATCCGCCATCGGCGACGACGATCTCGAACCGGCCCGCCGGATTCGCCGCATGGAGGCAGCGCCGAAGGTCCGCCGCTGCATTCAAAGTCGGGATGACGATCGATAGCCGGATGTTTTCTTTCATGATTCTCGGCATGGTTCTCGGCATGATTCTCGCATCATACCAGGGCAGGCCATTTGTTCTTGAAATGTTCTCATAACGGCGGCACACTCTTTTTATGCCATCCGGATTCCGAAAAATTCATCCCCGAGACGAAGAGGCGCCAAAAGCAGAGCCTAAAAAAGGCCGGGGCGCCGTCAGCAATCCGGCCGGGCGTTTTGAGCCGAACACCCGCGCCGAATTCGACGATGGCTGGAACCAGGTCGCGGACGCGGATTGGACTCCGCCGCCGCTCCGCACCAACGTTACCGAAGACAAGAGCCGCAGTGTCATCTGCCGCAACGATTCGCCGGATATCGGTTTCGGGTCGTCGATCAATCCTTACCGCGGATGCGAACATGGCTGCATCTATTGCTTCGCCCGGCCAAGCCACGGCTATTTCGGGCTATCGACCGGCCTCGATTTCGAATCGAAGCTGTTTGCCAAGAGCGACGCCGACAAACTGCTCCGCAAGGAATTGGCGAATCCCCGCTATGTCTGCGACGGCGGCATCGCCATGGGCACCAATACCGATCCCTATCAGCCGATCGAGCGGGAGCGGCAGATCACCCGGAAAATCCTCGCCGTCCTTTCGGAATGCGGGCACCCGGTTTCGATCGTCACCAAATCCGCATTGATTCTGCGCGACATCGACATCCTGGCGCCGATGGCAAAACGCGGGCTCGCTTGCGCCTTCGTTTCGGTTACCACCCTGGACCGCAATCTCGCGCGCCGCATGGAGCCCCGCGCCGCAACGCCCGAGAAAAGGCTCGCCGCCATCCGCGCGCTCAACGAAGCCGGCGTGCCGGCGGGCATCATGGTCGCCCCCGTCATCCCCGGCCTCACCGATCACGAGATCGAGCCGATTTTGGAGAAGGCCGCCGAAGCCAAAGCCCAGACCGCCGGCTTCACCATCATTCGCCTGCCCTATGAAATCAAAGATCTGTTCCGGGAATGGCTGCACACCCATGTGCCGCTTCGCGCGTCTCATGTGGAGACTCTGATCCGCGAGGTCAGAAGCGGCCGGCTCAACGATCCCAATTTCGGCAGCCGGATGCGCGGCACCGGGCCTTATGCCGAAATGATTGCCAAGCGCTTCCGTCTGGCCCGCGAGCGCTTCGGCATTCCGAAGCGCGGGCCTACGCTCGATACCAGCCAGTTCAAGCATCCGGCCAAAGACAGCGCGCAGCTTTCGCTGCTTTAGAAGATATTACCTTCGAACGGATACTCATTACGGAAGTGATACGGCTGAGAAATTTTCCGTACGACGTATCTATATAGTTTCCTACAGCAAAGAGTGTCGAAAATCGTCAATCCGACGCTTGGTCTGATCGAGCCACGCGCGAAATGCGTCATCGCCAGTTTGAAGATTTCGGAACCTCGGTTGCATGCTTTGAATTATGCTCACGGTGAGTCTCTGATCGTTATATTTTTCGGCGAGTAGTATTGGCGAAATCCCTTCTCGCAATTCATTTATGCTCATTTGCAGTTTTGTGATGGGATTATAGTTAGGTGCATTTCTCGGCAGTTGTAGAACGGAGTCTAACTCGTCCTTGTACGTCTCGTACTTTTTCAAAAACCCATCGTCGTCATATAGAGCGCGATTAAGAGCGACGGTTAACTTCTCCAAGTCATTTACCTGCCCGAAGAGCACATTGATATCGGGCTGCTGCCCAACAGGCGTCTGAACTTGCGCATTCCATGTACTCATAATCTGTTGGGTTTTATTTACGACGTCGCCGCCGGTCGTGTTGAGAATGTTCGAAAGATCGGTGAGGGCGTCCGCGATCTCATTTTTGTTGCGTTGGGAATAGAACTTCCCTGGTTTGACCGACGCTGATGCCGTCGGCTGCGAGGCAGCCGATTCAGTGACCTGATTTATTGTGGGCTGCCAATATCGCTGCCAAATGAAGCCCACCAGCGCTAAGCTCAAAAAGAGCCACGCTCCAGCAATACCGACAAATATTAGATGTGACGGCTCCACACCACGCTCCCCGGCCAGCACCCGGCTACGGTGCCATTTTTTTGCATTGTGCCATAGGGTCCAAATCAGCAGCGCCGTCGCAATCCCGGCGAGCACAATGGCGACTTTGGGATTGGTGTAGCCGCTCAGTTGTGCTGCTAAAGAGAGGAGATCATTTACGAGATTGCCCATTCGCGGATATTGACTCCGGGAATAGGTATAGCAAGGGGATAATCACGTATTTTCAGATCGCGTTCTTTTATATCCCGCGCTCCCGCAGCGTTAAATCGCTGTGCTAGATTCGGCCCATGACCGGCTTGGCCGAGCTCACCCATCTGGCGATTGCGGCACTCGTTGCCGTCGCTTGCGGCGCGGTGATGACGGGGCTCCGCCAGCCGGCGGTGGTCGGCTATATCATCGCCGGCGTCGTTCTCGGCCCATCCGGCTTTTCGCTTATCACCGACCGCCCCGCCGTTTCCAGATTTGCCGATCTCGGCGTGCTCCTGCTCTTGTTCCTGGTGGGGATGGAGCTGTCTTTGCGCGGTTTCCGTGGGGTCTGGCGCACCGCGGTCATCGCCACCCTTCTGCAAATAGCGGGCAGCGTCGGCATCACTCTGGCGCTGGCGCCTCTGTTCGGCTGGCCCCTGGGATTGGCCGTTCTGCTCGGCTTCATCTTCGCCCTCTCCAGCACCGCCGTCGTCATCAAGATGCTGGAAGGCATGAACATCCTCCGGACACCGGTCGCCCAGATCACGATCGGCGTGCTAATCGCCCAGGATCTCGCCTTCGTTCCGATGATGCTGATCGCCGGCAGCCTCTCGGGCAAAACGCCCGATCCCCTGGCCATCGTCAAAATCGCGTTTGCGGTCGGCTTCCTCGCCCTGCTCATCGCCTATTTGAGCGGACGAAAGAAAATCCGCCTGCCGCTTTCCCATTTCACCGCCGGCCATCCCGATTTGACGCCCTTGCGCGGCCTTGCGATCTGCTTTGGCGCCGCCGCCCTGACGGGGCTTGCCGGCTTGTCGCCGGCCTATGGCGCGTTCCTCGCCGGGCTCGTGATCGGCAACAGCACCGAACGCCCGGCGATGCTCCGCAGCATTCAACCGATTCAAAGCATTCTGCTGATGATCTTCTTTCTCTCCATCGGCTTGCTCATCGATATTCCCTTCATCGCCGCCAATGCGCTCCACGTTCTTCTCATCCTCTGCATCGTCGTTTTTGCCAAAACCGTGTTCAACGCGGGGGTCTTGCGCGTCGCGGGCCAGCCTTGGGCTCATGCGGTGATCACCGGCATTCTGCTCGCCCAAATCGGCGAGTTCTCCTTCGTCCTTGGCACATTTGGAATCGACCGCGGCGTCATCGATGTGAACGACGGCAATCTCATCATCGCCGTTACCGCCCTTTCCCTTGTCATCAGCCCGCTGTGGCTTTTGACGGCGCGTCGGTTGATGCGTATTGGCATCGTCGGCGTGACTTCGGGGCGGGAAACCTTGCGGCTTTTTCTCGGCCGCTTCGCATCCTCCGTGGTTTGGTCAAGCCGGGGACAAATCGAACCGGAATTCCGCCGCGGCGGCGAACCGGCCTCTTCACCCTGCGCCTTGCCGCGGGATAATTTGTTCCCGCAAGATCCGGGGGCGGCCCAATCAAAACCAAGCGCAGAAGAAAGCGCCAAGCCCGTAGCGCCCAAGCCCGCGGCGCAAGGGACTGAACATGCCTGATTTTTCCTTCGAGGAAGAATGCCGCGGACCGGTTGCCGGCATCGATGAAGCCGGGCGCGGGCCGTTGGCCGGACCGGTTGTCGCCGCCGCGGTCATTTTGGATCGGCGGCGCTTGGCGCCCGAGATTCTGGCCGGCATCGACGATTCAAAAAAACTTTCGAAACCGGCGCGCGAAGCGATGTTCGATATTCTCATCGGATGCGCCCGCATCGGCGTCGGTGCGGCGAGTGTTCCCGAGATCGATCGCATCAATATTCATCACGCAACGCTGTTGGCGATGCGGCGGGCCGTGGCGATGCTCGTTCCGACACCGAAATTCGCGCTGGTCGACGGCAAATTCGCGCCCCCATTCGGGCCAGAGATCGCTTGCCGGGTTCGCACTATCGTCGATGGCGATGCGTTGTGCTTTTCGATCGCCGCCGCCTCGATCATCGCCAAGGTGACCCGCGATAAAATCATGACCAAACTCGCGCTGCTCTATCCCGGCTTCGGCTTCGACCGCAATGCCGGCTACGGCACGCCGGAGCATCTTCTGGCCCTCGAAGCCTATGGCCCGACCCCGCATCACCGGCGAAGTTTTGCGCCGGTTCTCAAGATGTTGAGTCCCAGAGATTCCCGGCCACTAGGGATTTGATTTATCCACAGACTAACTGATTGATTCGTCAGCGATTTTTGTTGACGGCTTGAGTCATCGCAGGCGATCCTTCCGCCCGCATGGCCGAACCCCTGCCGGAAGATATGACCAAAGATCAAATCCTGATTGGCGATTGCATCGCCACTATGAACCGGCTGCCCGAGCGGTCGGTCGATATGGTGTTCGCCGACCCGCCCTATTTCCTTCAGCTCGAAAACGAATTGCTCCGCCCGAACAACACCAAGGTCGACGGCGTCGATGACGAGTGGGACAAGTTCGAGGGCTTTGCCGATTACGACCGCTTCACCCGCGATTGGCTGACCGCCGCGCGCCGGGTGCTCAAAGACGACGGCACGCTGTGGGTGATCGGCACCTATCACAATATTTATCGGATCGGCGCAGCACTTCAGGATCTGGGATTCTGGACGCTGAACGACGTCATCTGGCGCAAGACCAATCCGATGCCGAATTTCCGCGGCCGCCGTTTTGCGAACGCGCACGAAACGTTGATCTGGTGCGCGAAACAGCAGAAATCGCGCTACACCTTCAATTACGATGCGATGAAAGCGCTCAACGACGATTTGCAGATGCGGAGCGACTGGCTGTTTCCCATCTGCTCCGGCTCCGAGCGCTTAAAAGATTCCGACGGCAACAAAGCGCACCCCACCCAAAAGCCGGAAAGCCTGTTGCATCGGATCATTCTCGCCGCGACCAAACCGGGCGATCTTGTCCTCGATCCTTTCTTCGGCACCGGCACCACCGGCGTCGTCGCCAAAAAATTGGGCCGGCATTTCATCGGCCTCGAGCGCGACGAAAATTACGCCGCCGTCGCCAAGAAACGACTTTCGAAAATCAGGGAGCCGCAAGATATGTCGCTGGTCGCAACACCATCGAAGCGCGACGAACCGAGAATTCCTTTCGGCTGGCTGGTCGAGCGCGGGCTGTTATCGGCGGGGGATGTGCTGACCGACGAGCGCGGACGCTGGCAGGCCAAAATCCGCGCCGACGGAACTTTGGTTTGCGCCGACGCCACCGGCTCGATTCACCGGATCGGCGCCCATGTCCAGGGTGCGCCCGCCTGCAATGGCTGGACCTTCTGGCACATCAAGGTCGACGGCAAGCCAGTGCCGATCGATTTGCTCCGCCAGAAACTCCGCGCGGAGCTGAATTAGCCGGCCGTTACTCCGCCGCCGGGACTTCGAGGACCGCGCGGAGCCCGCCCATTTCGGAATTCGCCAGGCTGACGCGCCCGCCGCAAAGCTCGACCACGTCCTTCACGATCGAAAGCCCGAGACCCGATCCCGGCACCTGCTCGTCCAATCTTTCGCCCCGGCGGAACGCGGTTTCCCGCTGTTCGGGGCTTAGCCCAGGCCCGTTATCGTCGACCATGACGCGGATCTTTCCCTTTGCCGCCTCGGCTTCGACCCGCACCTTGGATTTCGCCCATTTGCAGGCGTTGTCCATGAGATTGCCGAGCATTTCCTCGAGATCGTGTTTCTCGCCGCGAAAGAAGAGCCCGTCCTTGCCGCGAGTGCTTATGACGATGCCGCGCTCGGCGTGAATCCGCATGAGTGTGCGCGCCAGATCTTCGATCACCGGCATCACTTCGGCGCGGGCCCCCAGCACATTGCCGGTGGCCGCGGTTCGCGCGCGCACCAGATAATGATCGACTTGGCGGCGCATGGTGGCGACCTGCCGGCGCACCGTATCGGCGAAGGCGCCCTCGGTCTTCGGATCGGCGGAAGCATTGGCGAGAACGGAGAGCGGCGTTTTCAGGGAATGGGCGAGATTGCCGACATGGGTGCGCGCCCGCTCCACCACCGCGGCGTTGTTGTCGAGCAGCAGATTGATTTCTTCGGCGAGCGGTTTGACTTCGGTCGGAAATTGCCCCTCGAGCCGGTTGCTGCGGCCCGAGCTCACATCCGCCAAGGCCGCGCGGATGCGGCGTAAAGGCTGCAGCCCGTATCGCACCTGAGTCAGCACCGCGACGATAAGGCCGAAGGCGAGTGCGCCAAGCGACCAGATCAGCGTCGTGTTGAAGCTTTTGATTTCCCGCTCGACCTCGGCACGATCGCCGCTCACCGCGTATTGATAGGTTTTGTCCGAACCCGGCAGCGTGACGTTGCGCGAGATCACCCGCAATTTCGGATTGCCGTTGACGAGTTGCTGCAAATGGCCGCCGCTGATCAGCTTCAGATCCGGGGAGAGCACCTGGTCCCACAGCGAGCGCGAGCGAAGCAGCGGCCCGCGATCGTCCATCACTTCCCAGTACCAGCCGGAATAGGGCTGATCGAAACGCGGCTCGCCGGGGCCGCGATCGATATGCAACTGGCCTTGGGCATCGACCGAACTGGCGGCCACCAGCGCATCGGTCAGAACCGAGAGCTGGGCATCGAAGGCTTTTTCCACATAAGCGCTGAAAATCGCGGACAGGGCGACGCCGCCGGCGATCACCGCGGCGAAGATCCACAGGCTCGCCCCGGCAACGAGGCGGAAGGCGAGCGATTGGATCTTCATTGCGGCGCCTGTTCTCGCGGCAAGTTCATTCGACCGGTTTGGCGCCCGGCTGCGGTTCGGCCATCCGGTAGCCAAGCCCCCGCACGGTTTCGATGACCGGCGAACCGAGCTTCTTCCGCAAGCGGCCGATGAAGACCTCAATGGTGTTGGAGTCGCGGTCGAAATCCTGATCGTAAATGTGCTCGGTCAATTCGGTGCGGGAGACGACCTTGCCTTTATGGTGGGCGAGATAGGAGACGATCTTGAATTCCTGCGCCGTCAATTTCACCGGCACGCCGTTGACGGTGACCCGGCCGTTCCGGGTATCGACGCGCACCGGGCCGCATTCGATGTCCGACGAGGCATGGCCGGCGGCGCGGCGGATGAGGGCGCGAAGCCGCGCCAGCATCTCCTCCATCTGGAACGGCTTGGTGACGTAATCGTCGGCCCCGGCATCG
>JBGOXX010000100.1:0-8553 GCA_041479345.1 Alphaproteobacteria bacterium | reverse complement strand
GGCCCCGCGGAGAAATCCGTCGTGCCGGGGGTCAGTTTGGAAAGCCCGAGCCAAACCGGGATAAATTTGCGAAGCGGAAGATACTCGCCAAAGGGCACGAGATGAAATTTGTTGTAGCCTCCCACCACTTCGCCCCGCTCATTGACGGCGACGATCCCGTTCCACACTTGAAAGGGTTCGCTATCGGGCGGGGTCGCCCGGGGTGCGCCGGTAATGACTAGGCCGTTTTCCGGAACGACGGCGGCGATCGCCGCTCGTGCGTTCGGGTCTTGATCCACCAGAAACGGCATCGCGGTCTCCGGCCAGATGACAAAGACGTTCGTATCTTTTGGAGCTGGGTTCTTGACCGCGGCATCGTTCGTCAGCTCCAGATCGAGTTTTAAATGGGCGACGCGCAACTCCTCACGCCATTTGCTGTCTTGCGCCACGTCCGGTTGAACGAGCCGAAGCAGGACGTGGGGAACCACCGGCTCGTCATTTACATTTCCCGCCGCCATGAGCCGGAACTCGCCGCCCGCCCAAATCAGGCCAAGCACAGCATAGGCGACAACGAGCGGTCTCTTGCCGGACGGGGTTTCCCGTTCGCCCAAGCCTTCGCCCAAAATCGCCGGCATGGCCGATGCGATAACGGTGACGAAGCTAAGACCGTAGACGCCGAAGAGCGCGCAGGATTGCAGCATCGCATCCGAAACGGCCCAGACTGAACCGATCGGATTCCACGCGAATCCGGTGAAGGCGCGGCCGCGAAGCCATTCCATGGCGGTCCAGAAGACCGCAAAAATAAGAATCCGGGAGACGTCATTTTTGAACGGCGGCCATCGTGTGGCGAATTTGGTCAGAGCCGAAGCCGCCGCCGGATAGATTGCGAGAAAGGCCGCGAGCGAGAGCGGCGCAAAGGGCGCCAGCAATCCATAGCGCTCCGGATCGGTCAGCAGCGCCAGACCGACCCAATAAACGCCGGCGCTGAAAAAGCCGAGCCCAAAGCACCAGCCGGTCCAGGCCGCAGCCTTGACCGTTCGACAGCCATCGAGCAGCCAGAAAAGCCCCGTAAAGGCGACGACCAGAAACGGCAATGCGTAAACCGGCGGCAGGGCCAGGGCCGCCAGCGCGCCGAAGACGATGGCAGTTCCGGCGCGCCGCCAGCCGGACAACGCCGCAAGGCGAACCTGTATTCGGGAAAACGGCATGCCGGAACCGAAATAGCTTTCGCCCATTCCCGATTTATAAAGGCCCAATTTATAAAGTCCTGATTTATAAAGGCCCGATGTGCCAAGTCCCGATTCGCCCGCCGGGCGCAGATCGGTGGCGGGGACGGCGCGCCGGTCGGCAGCCATCAGGCAGCGGCCCCGTTCGAACCGTTGGGGGCGGGAAGATTGCGGATGCGCAGGCGCCGAATGCGGCGCGGGTCGGCTTCCAGCACTTCGAATTCGAGTCCCGACGGATGGCGCACCAATTCGCCCCGCATCGGGACGCGTCCGGCGATCGAGAAAACCAAACCGCCCAAGGTATCGATATCCTCGCGTTCCTCGGACGACAAAATCGCGCCGAACCGATTTTCGAAATCCTCGATCGTCGTGCGCGCACTCGCTTCGACCGTTCCGTCCGGACGCTCGATTAGGACGGGGACCTCGCGTTTGTCGTGTTCGTCCTCGATTTCGCCGACGATTTCTTCGACCAGATCCTCGATCGTCGCCAAACCGTCGACGCCACCATATTCATCGACAACGAGCGCCATGTGAACGCGGGTCATGCGCATTTCGATCAAGAGATCGAGAACCCGCATCGACGGCGCCACGAACAGCACTTTGCGCAGCAGATTGGAAAGCCGAAATCCCTTTTGATTGTTGCTGCCGGCCCAAGCCAGCACGTCCTTGATATGCACCATGCCCGCAACATCGTCGAGCGTGTCGCGATATACCGGAATGCGCGAATGACCTTGGGTGCTGATGAAGTGAATGAGCTCGGTGAGCGACACGCTCATTTCGACCGCGACGATGTCGGCGCGCGGAATCATGATGTCGCCTACCGTCACATTGCGCAGGTCGAGAATGTTGGAAATCAGCGTCTTTTCGTCGGCTCTGATCGACGCTTCTTCGCCCGCGCTCTCGGTATGTTCCTCGATCAGGTCTTCGAGGGCCGCGCGCAGGGAATCTTCGCCGGGTTTGGGCCGCCAGAAACTCCGGAATCGGCTGCGAAGCTGTTCCAAAGGGGTCAGACGGTCTTGCTTACTGTCCGGATCGTTCATGCGACCTTAGCCGTCTTCGCCTCGCGGTAGGGATCGCCAATCCCGAGGCTCTCCAGAACCTGAACCTCGACGGCTTCCATGCGCACCGCATCTTTTTTTCGCTCATGGTCGAAGCCAAAAAGATGAAGAACGCCGTGCACGGTCAAATGCGCAAGATGATCGCCAAGCGATTTTCCCGCCTGCTTGGCTTCGGAGACAACGGTCTCAAGCGCAATCACCACGTCTCCGATCGGCATTTTTTCCGCTCCCCGCAGCGCGGCGCTAATCGGACCGGCGTCACCGAGAAATCCGGACGGAAAGGAAAGCACATTGGTCGGGCCGCGTTTGCCGCGATAATCGTAATTGAGCTTCGCAACGAACGAATCACTGGCGAGCACAATGCTGATTTCGCCCGCCTGCCGGCGCAGCAATTTACCGCAAGGCGCGCACGTCGAAACCCGCGCCAAGGCGGCGCGGGCGGCCCGCCGGCATAACCGCGCGGCATTGGGCAGTTTCGTTCGCCACCGGGCGGTGCGGATCATGACCGCGATCTCGACGGGAGATGCCGTTCGGGACTTGCTCATGACTTTGTTTTTGCGCCGCCGGATTCGACGCCTTCTTGTCCCGCCTGCTCTCGAAGAGGGCGTTCTTGAAGAGCGCGCTCTTGCTGGGCGCGCCGGGCGCGGTCAAGAGCGTCATAGGCGCGGACGATCTGGGTCACCAAAGGATGCCGCACCACATCGGCATCCGTAAAATGAATGAACGCGACGCCTTGAACATCGTGCAGAACGTCGGCTGCCTCTTGAAGGCCCGACCGCGCGCCGGGCGGCAGATCGATTTGGCTCAAATCGCCAGTCACGACCATCCGGGAATTTTCGCCCATGCGGGTCAGGAACATCTTCATCTGGCCGGGCGTCGTATTTTGCGCTTCGTCCAAAATGATGAAGGCATTCGTCAATGTGCGGCCGCGCATGAAGGCGAGCGGCGCCACTTCGATATCGCCATCGGCCATGCGCTTGGCAACGATGTTGCCGGGCATCATGTCGTGCAGCGCGTCATAGAGCGGCCGCAGGTACGGATCGACTTTTTCGCGAAGATCGCCGGGAAGGAATCCGAGCCGCTCGCCGGCTTCGACCGCCGGGCGCGACAATACGATGCGGTCTACCTCGCCATTGACCAGGAGGGATACCGCGGTCGCAACCGCAAGATAGGTCTTGCCCGTGCCGGCTGGCCCCAAGGCGAACACCAAGCCGTGTTCCGTCAGCGCCCGGGCATACTCCGCCTGGCGCGGCGAGCGGGCGACGATGTCGCGCTTGCGGGTATGAATGATCAGCGAATCGGTTTCATCGGAAGGCGCGGCTTCGTCGCGGCGCGCGTGTTCGACCGCGAGCCTCGTGGCCGCATAAACTTCGCCGAGATCGATGACCAGACCGCGGCGCGCCCGTTCGTAAAGGCTTTGTAGCGCGGCACGCGCGGCGGCCACCGCTTCGGGACGCCCGGATATGGCGAGCAGATTGCCGCGCGACGCCAGCGAAACGCCGAGTTCCTGTTCGATCCGCGCCAGATTCTGATCGTGCTCGCCGTAAAGCAGCGGCAACAGGCGATTGTCGTCGAATTCGATATGAAGGGGCGCCCGGCCGGGTTTTGACGAGGCGCGCGTCACGCTGCCGCTCCTTCCGGCTGGGGGACATCGACAACCCGCCCGGTCATGCTGCTCATGGTGGCGGTTTGGACTTCAACTTCGGCGATCGCTCCGAACAGGGAACCCTCCGCTTCAACGTGAACGGCTTGCATATGGGGGCTGCGCCCACCCCATTGATCCGATTTCCGTCCCCGCCGGTCGAAGAGAACGGGAACCCGCAAACCGACAAACTTTGCGTTGAATAGCGTCTGGCGCCGCGCGATCAATTCTTGAAGTTCGGCAAGCCTTGCCGCTTTCTCATCTTCGTCGATTTGAACCTCCATCGCTGCGGCCGGCGTTCCCGGGCGCGCGGAGAATTTGAAGGAATAGGCCTGGGCAAATCCAATGTCGTCGACAAGTTTCAACGTGTCCTCGAAATCGCTTCGGCTCTCGCCGGGAAATCCGACGATGAAGTCGGAAGCCAAGGCCATATCGGCGCGTGCGGTGCGCAGCTTTTCGGCGGCCCGGCGATAGTCGTCGGGGCCATATCGGCGGTTCATCGCCGCAAGGATGCGGGCCGAGCCGGATTGAACCGGAAGATGCAGAAACGGCATCAACTGCGGAACATCGCGGTGCGCCGCAAAGAGGTCATCATCCATATCGCCGGGATGAGACGTCGTGTACCGGATTCGCGCCAGGCCGTCGATTTCCGCCAGTTCGCCAATAAGCCGTCCCAATCCCCATTCGCCCGAACCCGAGAGCGCTTCGCCGTGATAGGCGTTGACGTTCTGGCCCAATAGCACGATCTCCCGGGCCCCGCGCAAAACCAAACCCTTTGCTTCGCCAAGCACATCGCGCACCGGCCGCGAATATTCGGCACCCCGCGTGTAAGGTACGACACAGAAGGTGCAGAATTTGTCACAGCCCTCCTGGACCGAAAGAAAGGCCGATGGACCGGAAAGCCCCGGTTCGGGGAGAAAATCGAATTTCGGCTCGGCCGGGAAATCGGTGTCGACGACGCCCCGCCGGGGACCGGTCCCCGGATCGCCGGCGCGGGTGGCGCGCGCGATCAACTCCGGCAAGCGGTGATAGGTCTGCGGACCGAGCACGATGTCGACGAAGGGCGCGCGATGTAAGATCTCCTCGCCTTCGGCCTGGGCGACGCAACCGGCAACCGCCAGCAGCATCTCGCCGCCCGAATTTAATTTGTGCTCCTTAAACGCGCGCAGGCGACCCAGATCGGAATAAACTTTTTCCGCCGCCTTTTCGCGGATGTGACAGGTGTTCAAGATCACCATGTCGGCGTCTTTGGCTTCTTCGACTTGCGCATAGCCGAGCGGTGCCAAGACGTCCGCCATCCGGGCGGAGTCATAGACATTCATCTGGCAGCCATATGTCTTGATAAAAAGCTTCTTCGCCAATTGCGCGCCTTGCCGGGTATTGCGCCCGGCGATCCGCCTTCTATGCCCGTGCCGGAAGGGCGGATTCATTGAAAAAGGGTAGCACCCAGCGCCGCCAAGTCAAGGCCGCCCAGCAATCGCCGATGGGTCCACCGGCTTCATTTCCCCAGCTATTTCAGAGACTTCCGGTGCCCTTCCGGAGAGTGCCAAGGCGATTCCGGCAGCCACTTGGCGCCGGCAATAATCGCTCAAAGCCTTGCGCGAGGGAAATTCGGCGGCGGTCACGGGGGTGTGAAATTCGACTTCCACCGTCACCGTTCCAAGCCCGAGCGCCTTCCACAAATGGGGAAGCAGATTCATGTCGCCATACCAGGCGAAGAACGGCCGCCAGGCGCGCCCCATCGGCACCCCGTCGAGGCGCGTATAGGCGATGGAGACCGGCTGCACCACCGGCATATGGCCGTTGACCGGCGTTTCCGCGGCGCCCAACAACGCACTCTTGAAAGGGAGAACCCGCGAGCCGTTATCGCTTGTCCCTTCCGGAAACAGAACGAGGCTATGCCCGCGTTCGAGCCGGCGCGTGATCTCGTCGCGCTGTTGATGAGCCCGACGGCGCGCCGCCCGATCGATGAAGACGGTGCGTTGAAGCTTTGCCAAGGTCCCAAAACCGGGCCAGCCGGCAACTTCATGTTTCGCGACGAAGGAAGCCGGAACAAGCGCGCCCAGCACCACGATATCGAGATAAGACGTGTGGTTCGAGACGAACAGCACCGGCCGCTGCGTTGCCGGCGCGCCGCGCACGGAGACTTTGAAACCGAGAAGCCACAAACAAGTCCGGTGATAAAACAGCGGAAAGCTCTCGGCGAGCTTCGCATCGCAGAGAACGGCCGCGACCTGCACCGGCAACAGCAAAATTGTCCAAATCGAATAGAAAAAAAGCCGCAGCGCCGCGCGAATGCGGGATCCCATCATCCCTATTCCGCCCGGACCTCGCGTTGCGCGCGCTCGTAATGACGGATGTATTTTTCGGTGACGCGGCTGGTTTCTACGACAATGCAGACATCGGTGGTATTGAATTGATGGTCGATCACCGCGCCGTCGCCGACAAATCCGTTGAGTCTCAGATACCCTTTGACGAGGGGCGGCAGGCGGCTCAAAGCGCGCCGCGGCTCGATCCGTTCTTTCGGCATCAAATTCATATCGACATAGCGCTCGGGCAAGGCGCGGGGCCGCAGCAAAGGCGGCGCCAAATGGTAGTGGTAAAGATAAGACAACGGCAGTGCGAGCGCCTTGGGATCGGTTCCCGGCAAACTGGCGCAGCCGAACAGAAGTTTAATATCGTGCTCGTACACATAGGCCGAGATACCGAGCCACAACAGCTGCATCGTCGTGCCGGTGCGATAGGCGGCATCGACGCAGGAGCGACCGACTTCGAGGATTTCGCCGGAAAAGGCGAGGAGATTCGAAATGTCGTATTCCGCAGACGAGTAGAATCCGCCGTGGCTCATCGCCGCCGACCGGCGCAGCATCCGATAGGTGCCGACCACCGATTTCGGGCCGGGACCCCGGGCATGATCGATGACCAGAAGATGGTCGCAAGCCGAGTCGAATTGATCGAAATCGCGTTTGCGCGCCGCCATCTCGGCACTGGGAACGGCGGCCATCTCTTCGTAAAAGACGCGATAGCGCAATTCCTGTGCGGCTTCGATAAACGCGGGCGAGTCCGCCAAACGCACTTCGAGATCGCCAGCACGAAGATCGTTCACGCTCCGCACTCCTTGCGGCTGTGTCCTCGCCAGTCGTCCATCATTGCGTCATTCTCTGGCACCGTCGGCGCCGCCGGCGCTGCCATGCTGCTTACTCCTTTTCGAGAGACATTTTCTTTTCCGCCGCAGCCTTCTTGTCCGCCGCAGTCTTGTCGTCCGCGCCGAGTGAGATTCCATAAAGTTCGAGGCGATGATCGACCAATCTGAAGCCGAGCTGGCTTGCGACCTTGCTCTGCAAGGCCTCGATTTCCTCGTCGCGGAATTCGATGATGCGGCCCGATTTCAGATCGATCAGGTGATCGTGATGGGCCTTACCGGCGTCCTCATACCGGGCGCGGCCGTCGCCGAATTCGTGGCGGTCGAGAATATTGGCCTCTTCGAAGAGGCGCACCGTCCGATAGACCGTCGCAATGCTGATATTCGGGTCGATGGCACTCGCCCGCTGGTACAGCAATTCGACATCAGGATGGTCGTCGGATTCCGACAGCACGCGGGCGATAACCCGGCGTTGCTCGGTCATCTTGAGGCCCTTATCCAGGCACAATTGCTCAATTCGTGAAGGCATGGCTCGTCATCCCGTCCCAGCTCGAGAGGCGATTTCTCAGAATAAACCAATCGGAACCCGAAGCCTATGGGTTCGGACCCCGGCTCTCTGGGGCTATTTTGAGCTGCGCCGCTTGCGCGCCCCGAGGCTATTTGGGGCTGCAGCGCTTGCGCGCCCTGAGGCTATTTGGGGCTGCAGCGCTTGCGCGCCCCCTGAGGCTATTTGGGGCTGCGGCGCTTGCGCGCCCTGAGGCTATTTGGGGCTGCGGCGCTTGCGCGCCCTGAGGCTATTTGGGGCTGCGGCGCTTGCGCGCCGCAGTGCCAAGACCGATCTGCTTGGCCAATTCGCTGCGCTGAATCGCGTAATTCGGCGCCACCATCGGATAATCGGGCGGCAAGCCCCAGCGCTCACGGTATTCTTCGGGGGTCATGTTGTAGGCGGTCTTCAGATGCCGCTTCAGCATTTTGAGCTTGCGGCCGTCCTCCAGGCAAATGACATAGTCGGGGGTAACCGAACGCTTGATCGGGACCGCCGGTTGCGGCCGCGATGCCGCCGGCGCCTCGCGCCCGACATGGGCAAGACTCCCATAGACCTGTTGGATCAAATGGGGCAGCTCGCTCACCGCCACCGTATTTTTGGATACGTGGGCCGCAACGATTTCCGCGGTCAAAGCCAACAAATCCGGGGCGTTCAAAGAACCGGTCATGGGAAAAGGGCCTCCTTGCGGTGCTGAGTTGCCATCGGCGGAAGATATATAGGTTTGACATAATACTTATGCAATAGTAATTCCACCGAAATATACGGTCTCATGGAAAGTAAAGATGAAATAGCGGCCAAGGAGGACTCCAAGGAGGACTTGGGCCGATACTTTCTCGACATCACGGGCGAGGTCTGCCCGCTGACTTTCGTCAAAGCCAAGCTCCTCTTGGAACGCATGCCGGAAGGTGCGGTGGCAGAAATCCGGCTGCAGGGCGCCGAGCCGGTAGAAAACGTCCCGC
>JBGOXX010000099.1:0-8700 GCA_041479345.1 Alphaproteobacteria bacterium | reverse complement strand
GACTTTGCACGTATTATGCGAAACATCGAATAGGAGTTCCAGGCGGATTCCCGGGAAAAGACGCATGAAGGCGTCCCGCGTCAATTGGCCGAGTATCTCCCGGTTGGCGAGCGCGCAATTGATGGCGGCGCGCATCGCGCCTAAATAGCGCTGTCCGATTTCAGAATTGATCGGCGCACAGGCGAGCTCGCGGTCGGGAAGCGTGATGTTGTGCTGTGCGGCACTCACCGCCATGTCGCGCAGGAATTCGGTTCCGATTTGGTGCCCGAGACCCCGCGAGCCGCAATGGATGCTGACGATGATTTCGCCCTCGACAAGTCCAAAGGCGGAGGCCGCCGCGGCATCGAAAATTTCCGTAACTTCCTGCATTTCGAGATAGTGATTGCCGGAGCCCAGAGTCCCCATCTCCTCCCGTTGGCGCTTCTTCGCTTTGTCGGAAACGTAATCGGGCCGGGCGCCGGCGACCCGTCCATGTTCTTCGATCCGCTCCAAATCGATACGCTCGCCGCTGCCGCGGGAAATCGCCCATTCGGCGCCACCCTCCAGCATCGCCTCCATTTCCCGGTCGTCGAGCTTGATGCGCCCGGTACTCCCCAGACCTGCGGGACTGGCCATGAATAGGGTCTGGGCGATCTCGTATTTCCGCGATTCAACGGCTTCGGCCTTGAGGCCCGTCAGCATCGCCCGCACGCCGCACGAGATGTCGAATCCGACACCGCCCGCGGAGACGACGCCGCCTTGATCCGGGTCGAAAGCGGCAACGCCGCCGATCGGAAAACCATAGCCCCAATGGGCGTCCGGCATGGCGTAGGAGGCCTTCACGATCCCGGGCAGCATGGCGACATTCGTTACCTGCTCGAACACTTTGTTGTCCATGTCGCGCATCAGAGATTCGTCGGCATAGATGATCGCCGGCACCCGCATCTCGCCGATGGGCGGCACGCGGAACTCGAATTCGCCGACTCGTTCAAACAGGCCAAGGTCCATCGGTCTTGCGTCCCCCTCAGCGTTCAGACATCGACAATGCATTGTGCGATCCAGCGGCCATCGCTCTCGCGCCCGACTTTGAGGCCGGTATAAGTCGCACCCTTGACCTCCGCCGCGGGCTGATGACGGGCCACATCGATCGGCTCACCCCATGCAGTCGCATCAAGCGATCCGTTTTCGATCGCGACCTCAAACCGGCTAAAGAGCAGGCGCCGCGTCGCCATCTCGTAGACGAGAGCGTTCAACCATTCCGCCAGCAACAATTCGGGATCGTCGGCCTTGCACGAAATTGTTACGGGGTCGCGCGGTGCAACGCCCGCGGGGTCCGTAATAACCGCGGTCAAGGCGATGGCGGCTTGTTCGAAAGCGGATTCCATCGTCGGTCCGAATCCGCGCACGCCGATATCGGCATCATGGGGCAAATGCTCCCAGCCGCACGGGGCTTTGGTTTCAAGCGTCGATGCCATTGTCATAATTGAAATTTTTAGACCCCGATCGGGAACGGCGCATTGTCCCAGATCAAGGACGCTTATTCCGGAACCAGCCATTCTACACGCCATCCCGCTCCTGTGGCGCGCGCCAGAACCTTGGCCAGAAACGGCAACAAGGATTTGAGGGCTTTCGCCAGGGTCCAGGGCGGGTTAACGAGAACAAGCCCGCACCCCGTCAGTTTGTCAGGATCGCCGGGATTTTCCACCCACAGCTCGGCCAACAGCACCCGGCCAATCCCGGATTTCAGGATCGATTGATGGAAGGTCCTGACGGCGCGCAATTCCTTGATCGGATACCAAACCGCGTAAATCCCGGTCGCCCAGCGGCGATGGGCTTCGCGCAAGCCCTTGGCCAATCGATCGAACTCATCCGCGGCTTCGAAGGGCGGGTCGATCAGGACCAGGCCGCGGCGCTCATCCGGCGGCAGCCAGGATTTGAGCGCCGTGTACCCGTCCATCTGGGAAACCGTAACCCGGGGATCGCGGCGGAACTCGGCCGCCAGTTTCGCGGCGTCAGCGGGATGAAGCTCGACCGCCACCAGACGGTCGCGCGGACGCAACCCATGGGCAATGAGCGCCGGCGACCCCGGATACCAGCGCGGCTCGCCCCCATCCCGGTTATTGGGCACCCGGTTATTGAGCGCCGCAATGGCCTCCCGGTAACGCTCGAGCTCCGGCGGCCAATTGCCCGCCGCCCAAAGTTTGCGAACGCCGCCCTCCGCCTCCTTGGTTTTCAGCGCTTCGGGCGACGCGAGATCGTAGCGGCCAAGGCCGGCATGGCTGTCGAGCACGAAGAACGGCTTGTCCTTTTGCCGCAAATGTTCGACCAGCAGCGCCAGCACCGCGTGCTTGACGACGTCGGCGAAATTTCCCGCGTGATAGAGATGGCGATAATTCATTTACGCGAAGCTGGGGCGCGAGGGTGTTGCCGGAACGAGAACCGGCGGTCGCGCGACTAGCCGCGGAACTGGGTGTTGCGGCGGCGCTCTTCGATCAATTCCTGAACCTTGCGACGTTCCCAGTCGCGATTGGTCCAAGGCAGAAGCTCATAGGTGTGGGCGGCGTGCAATCCGACGAACAATCCCCAACCGAGCAGAACCTGATAGAACCAGGGCGATCCCGGCGTCGAGACGTCGATGAGCAGCAGGATGAAATTGACGATCGCGTAAACGGTCAGGTGGTTATAGAGCGACCGCAGCGCCTTGATCCGGCGATGGGCCCATTGCTCGGCCTCCGCTGCACGCGCCGCTTCGCGGGCGGCAAGCCCGGCCGAAATCGGAACCGGCTCGCTATCCTGGCCTCGCATCTTCCTGTTTTCCATGACGTTTTTGTGGCGTTTTCTGAAATGTTTCCCGGAACGCGCGGCCTGTTGGGGCCGTTAACCCCACCCAGTTTACGCGGAGTGCAGCACCACTGACAATCTATCTAAGTTTCAAGCCATTTAAGTCACGGAATTAAGGCTTTAAAGCGGCCGTGTTCCCGGGATTTCGTTCCAATAAGCAATCGACATAATGCCGCTTTCGACACGGATTTTACCGACATTCCCGGTCGCCATTTTGAACGGGAAGTGCGGATCGCGAACCGCCTGCGCTCCCAAGGCTTCCGCGGCGACGAACCGTAGAATCCCGTTCGAGGTGACGACCAGAACCGCGGCGTCCGGCAAAAAGTCCTTGCGGATCGCGTGAAGAAATTCCGCAATCACCCGCCTCAATTCTTCTTCGCTGCCGCCCCAATGGGAATTTTTCGGCCACACATTCTTCTCGTTCCAATGCCGCATCGCCTCGCCTTGGCGGAGTTTCGATTCCACTTCTAGGTTGGTCAGATTCGACCAATCGCCATAGTCGATTTCGGTTAGAGCCGGATGGATGAGCGGTTTTGCGCCGAGCGTCAGGTCGTCCACGACGATGCCTGCATATTTTTTTGCGCGTTGGAGGGAGCTGCAAAAGACCGCCTTCGGTTCGATGCCGGAACTCCTCAACGCCTGCGCCAAGCGTCTCGCCTGATTTTCGCCTTCCGCCGTCAGCGGCACGTCTTCGTTGGCGCCTACCCAGACGACGCGATCGCCGGGGCCGAAGGTATTGCCGTGACGGGCGCAGAGAATATCCATCAGGCGGACAGCAACTCGCCTTCGCGGATGATGATCGATTCGACCATGGCCGCGTCCTCCGGCGTATCCACCGACCAATTGGTCCGGCCGCGGTAATCGACGACCACGATACGGATCGGAATGCCGTTTTCCAGCGCACGCAATTGTTCGAGCTGCTCCGCGCGCTCCAGAGGGCCCTCGGCAAGCGCGCCCAGGGCTTCGAGGGTTTCGGTCCGGTAGCCGTAAATTCCCACATGCTGATAGACCGGCGGCGGATCTTCGCCGCGAACGCGCAAATGGGGGATCAAGGATTTCGAAAAATAAAGCGCGTTGCGGTCGCGATCGAAGGTGACGAGCGTGCCGCTTTCGGGGTTCGCCCGCTTGCTCAGCTCGATCTCGCGGTAATGGGCGAAGCTGCAGCGAACGGCGGGGGTCACCAGCCGGGTCTTCGGATCGGCGGAAAGTTCCTTCACCACCGCCTCGACGACCCAGGGCGGGGTTAGCGCGGCGTCGCCCTGCAAATTCACGACCGCGTCCGGGCAAAGCTTGAGTTCCCGCAACGCCGCCAGCACCCGCTCGGTTCCATTCGCGCAATCCGGAGAGGTCATGACAACGCTGGCGCCGAATTGCTCGGCATGGTCGGCGATGCGCGGATCATCGGTCGCGATGTGAACTTCGGCAACGTCCTTGACGGCACGGGCGATGGACCATGTCCGTTGCAGCAAGCTGCGGCCGCGAATCGTCGCCAGCGGCTTGCCGGGGAAACGGCGCGAGCCGTATCGGGCGGGAATAACGATGGCCACATTCATGGAAGGTCACCGGGCATGGAAAGTCACCGGGATTAGAAAGTCACCGGGCGCGTTCATTGCTCATAGGCCGGAAATCGGCCCGCGGTCAATATGTTGGGGGGTCAGTGCCGCCTGGAGACGAGCCGGGCGTGGCCGAGCTACGCCGAATACCTCTATTCCGCGGCGGCACGAATTTTGTCGGTCGCCGCTGGCGCTTGCACGGCGATTGGTTTTGCGATCCAGGCAAAAAGCGCGGTTGCGGTCACAGCGCCCATCAACTGCGCCGTGATGAACGCCGGAACACTTGAAAGGGCGATGCCGCTGAAACTATCGGTAAAGGCGCGGGCGATGGTGACCGCCGGATTGGCGAATGACGTCGAAGACGTAAACCAGTATCCGGCGGAAATGAAGAGCCCGACCGCATAGGGAACCGATTGGGGCCGGAAGCGAAGCGTTCCCAAGAGGGTCAACACGAGGCCCAGGCTCGCCACGAATTCCGCAAACCATTGCGAAGGCCCTGCGCGCAAAGTCGCCGACAATTCCACAACCGGTACATGGAACATCACATGGGCAACGGCCACCCCGAGCAAGCCGCCCAAAATCTGCACGGCGACGTAGCCCACGGCCGCGCGTGTGGCGATCTCCCGCCGCAGCCAAAAAACAAGGGTCACCGCCGGATTGAAATGAGCGCCGGAAATCGGCCCAAAGACAAAGATCAGAACGACGAGCATCGCACCGGTGGCGAGCGTATTGCCCAGCAAAGCGAGGGCGGCATTGCCGCCGCCCATCCGCACCCCCATGATTCCCGAACCGATCACCGCCGCGACCAAGAGCAGGGTCCCCAAACCTTCGGCGGCCAGTCGCCGCGAGAGGCCAAAGTGCTGCATCAGGCGTTTTCGCGGGCGTTTTCGGAAATAGACTTGCCGATATCCTCGAGGCGTTTCTGCAAGCTCAGCTTGTCGAGAGACGTCATCGGCAAATTGACGAAAATGCCGATCCGATTGCTCAGCATCCGGTAGGTTTCGGCGAAGGCCAATCTTCGTTCCGCCTCGGTTCCAAGTGCTGCCGCCGGATCAGGCAGGCCCCAATGGGCGGTCATCGGCTGGCCGGGCCAAATGGGACAAACCTCGCTGGCCGCATTGTCACAAACCGTAAAGACGAAATCGAGGGCCGGCGCGTTCGGTTTGGCGAATTCGTCCCAGGATTTCGACCGAAATCCTTCAGTCGCGAAATCGAGCCTTTTCAGAAGATCGAGCGCGAAGGGATGAACGGCTCCCTTGGGATGACTGCCGGCGCTGAAGCCGCGGAACCGTCCTTGGCCCAGCCGATTGACGATGGCTTCGCCCAAGATGCTGCGCGCGGAATTTCCGGTGCAGAGAAAGAGGACGTTGTAGGTTTTCTGGTCCTTCATGGCGCGCAGCATTCCGGCAAGAGGCGATCGAGAATCGGCGCGCAGAGTTCCGGTTTTCCCCGGCAGCAATCTTCCATCAGGAAAGCCAGCAAGCCGCGCATACCGTCGAAATCCACCGCATAAATGATCGACCGGCCGATCCGCTGTGATCGGACCAGCCCGGCATTCGACAGAATCGACAGATGCGCCGAAAGCGTATTGTGTGGAATCCTGAGCTTTCGCGCGACGTCGCCGGCAGGCATTCCCTTCGGTCCTTTTTTGATCAACAGCCGGAAAGCCCGCAATCGGCTATCCTGGCCGAGGGCGGTTAAGGCTTTGGTCGCGGTCATTGTATCCATATGTCCAGAACTATAGACATAATGACCCGTGAGTCAACGAGCTTGGGGGGCTGCGAATATTGTCGGTTAAAGGACTGTTGCCGCCGCCATTGCCAAGACGGTCACCGCCATCACCGCCGTGGCGAGCCAGCCCATGGCCCAGAGCGGCTTGGGGAGGATGAATTTCCCCATCACCTTGCGATTCATGGCAAGCATCATCATGACCGGCATCAGCGGCACGGCGATGACCCCATTTAACACCGCACTCCAGAACAAGGCCTTGATCGGATCGATGTCAATGAAGTTGATGCCAACACCAAGAAGCGTCGCAAGGGCAATGATGCCGTAGAACGCTTTCGCTTCGTGCGGCAAACGGCCAAGTCCCGTGCGCCAGCCAAGCGCCTCCCCCAAAGCATAACCGACCGAACCGGCGAGGACGGGGATTGCCAGAAGGCCGGTGCCGATGATGCCCGCCGCGAACAAGACAAAGGCCAGCGGGCCCGCGATCGGGCGGAGCGCCTCGGCGGCCTGCGCCGAGGTCGCGATGTCGGTGACGCCGCTGGCATAGAGCGTCGCCGCGGTGGTGATGATGATGAAAAGACCGATCAGATTCGACACCGCCATGCCAAAATAGGTATCGACGCGAATCCGCCGGATTTCAGTGCGGGCGTGGCTCGGATCTCGCTTCAGCGGCTTCGCCGCGGGATCGACGCGCTCGTCTTCGGCTTCTTCCGAAGATTGCCAGAAAAAAAGATAGGGGCTGATCGTCGTTCCGAAGACGGCGACGACGCTGATCAAATAATCCTTGTTCCATTGAATATCGGGCGCCACGAGATGGAAGGCAACGTCGCCCCACGGCACCCGGACGACGAACACGGTGCCGACATAGGCGAAAAGCACCAGCGTCGTCCATTTGAGCACCGCGACATAACGCTCATAGCGCGAAAAAATTTCCAAGCTTGCACAGAGCACGGCAAAACCGACGACATAGAGCTGGGCCGGACCGCCGATCAACAGTTTCAAGGCGTCGGCCATGGCGCCGAGATCGGCGCCGAGATTCATGACATTGGCAATCAGGAGAAGGACCACGATTCCGCGCAGCAGCGCCGGCGGATAGTGCTGGCGCAGATTGCCGGCGATGCCATGGCCGGTCACGCGGCCGATGCGGGCGCTGATCTCCTGAATCGCCGCCATGAGCGGAAAGCTGAACAGCATGGTCCAGCCCATGGCGTAACCGTATTGCGCGCCGACCTGGGCGTAGGTTCCGATCCCGCTTGGGTCATCGTCGGAAGCGCCGGTGATCAGCCCGGGGCCCAAGACCTCCCAGAATCGGGGTGGACGCAATTCGGCATCGGCTTGGGGCGCTGCCGCCTGCTTTTTCGCGCGCTTTTTCGGCCGCGGCGGCGAATCATTCATTGCCGGATTCGCGTGTGATTTTCTTGGTGAGGTCTTCGGCGCCGGCGATCAAACTGCCTATTTTCATGCACGCCGCCGCGACAAGGTTTATGGCGATGCTCGCCAAAACGGGACGGCGACATTATGCGGGCAAAGGTCCTTTCCCGCAATTGCGCCGTTATCGCGCTTTTAGATAGTGCAGGCTGAAAAGATTGTTGCGATCAGTCCAGACCGCGCTTGGGGAAAAGCCGGCTCGCGCGGCCAGGCGTTGAAATTCCTCGATGGTGTATTTGTAGGAATATTCGACGTGGATGCGCTCATCGGCCGCAAACGCAATGCGACTCCCGGCGACACCGACGATCTGATTCATGAGGCTGCGGATATAAATTTCGATCCGGCCGGCCGCCGCATTGTAGAAAGCCTCATGGGAAAAACGGCCGACATCGAAATCGCCATCGATCTCGCGATTCATCCGCTGCAACAAGTTCAACGTAAAGGCGGCGGTCGCGCCGTCGGCGTCGTTATAGGCGTCGTGCAAGATGTCCGGATCTTTTTTGAGATCGACGCCGACGACCATTCCGCCGCCAGCACCCAGAAGCGCCCGGCAACCCCGCAGGAACGAGACCGCTTCGTCGGGCGTCAAATTTCCGATCGTCGAACCGGGGAAGAAGCCGAGGCGGCTTCCGAACGGCCAGAAAATGTAATCCGGCAAATGTTGCGGCTCGGCGAAATCGGCGCAAACCGCGATCACATCGACGCCCGGAAATTCCTTCACGATCGCGACCGCGGTCAGGCGCAGAAACTCCGGCGAAATATCGATGGGGATATAGGCCAAGGGGTTTTCGAGCGCCGAAAGAATCAATTTCACCTTCCGGCTCGCCCCGCTTCCGAATTCAACGAGTTGACATCGGGGCCCCGCCAACGCCGCGATTTCGCCCGCCCGTTCCTTCAAAATTCGGATCTCGGTCCGGGTGACGTAATATTCCGGCAAGTCGCAGATCGCGTCGAAGAGTGCCGAGCCGCGCTCATCGTAGAGGAAGCGGCAGGGAATCGATTTTCTCGGACTGGAAAGTCCGGAAAGCGCCGCCTCGCGGAAACTTTCTTCAACCGGCGCCAGATCGACAAAGGTGGCAAGATTGGTTTGGCGCATCACGGACCGTCGGCGAGACGCAAGCCGCTGAATGCCCAACGGGCCGACGGCGGAAAGAAATTGCGATAGCTGGCG
>JBGOXX010000098.1:0-8731 GCA_041479345.1 Alphaproteobacteria bacterium | reverse complement strand
TTCGTCGAAGAGCTCCACGAAATTCCCGATGGCGCAGTAACGGTGTTTTCAGCCCATGGTGTCGCGCAAAAGGTGGAAGACACCGCGCGCCTCCGGTCGCTCCCGGTCGTCGATGCGACTTGCCCGCTGGTGGCCAAGGTGCATAAGGAAGGCCAGCGCTACGCCGAACAGGGATTCGAAGTCGTTCTCATCGGCCATGAAGGCCATCCCGAAGTCGAAGGCACAATGGGGCGAATTCCCGGCAAGGTCTATCTGGTCTCGACCGCCGAAGCCGCCGAGAAACTCACGGTCGATAATCCGGACAAGCTTGCCTATGTCTCGCAGACGACGCTTTCGGTCGACGATACCCGTGCGGTGATCGAGGCCTTGAGCGCCCGGTTTCCGAAAATCGTCGGGCCCGATGTGAAGGACATCTGCTACGCGACCCAGAATCGCCAGCGCGCAGTGCGCGAATTGGCGCCCAACGTCGATTTGTTTCTGGTCGTTGGCGCGCGCAACAGCTCAAATTCGAATCGCTTGCGCGAAATCGCCGCGGATACCGGCGTTGCGACTTATCTGATCGAAGATGCGAGCCATCTCGATCCGCAGTGGCTCGACGGCGTGGACGCGGTCGGCATCACCGCCGGCGCCTCGACCCCGGAAGAACTGGTGCGGGAACTGATCGAGCGCCTGCGTTCCTTCGGCGATATCGAACTCGAAGTCCTCGATGGTGAGGAAGAGAACGTTCAATTCAAGCTGCCCGAGGAACTCCGTAATCTTCCCGTGGCGCGAATCGCCTAGCGGCGCCGCAATTCCCCGACAATTGGATCGATAAGAAAAAGGAACGCCGGTGGGCATCCCTCTCATCCAACAAATCAAAGTCGGCGCTTATGTTCTGAAGCAGCGTCTGCGCGGCAACGACAAATATCCGCTCGTGCTGATGCTGGAGCCGCTGTTTCGCTGCAATCTGGCCTGCGCCGGGTGCGGAAAAATCGATTATCCGGACGAGATCTTGAACAAGCGTCTCAGCGTTCAGCAATGCCTGGACGCGGTCGATGAATGCGGCGCGCCCATCGTTTCAATCCCGGGCGGCGAACCGCTGCTGCATAAGGAAATCGGCGAGATTGTCGCCGGCATCGTGGCGCGCAAGAAATTCGTCTATCTCTGCACCAACGCGCTGCTGTTGGAAAAGAAGCTCGATCTGTTCACGCCGAGCCCCTATCTGACCTTTTCCGTCCATCTCGACGGCGATCGTGGACACCACGATATCGCGGTGTGCCAAGACGGCGTCTACGACAAAGCGGTGCAGGCGATCAGGGCCGCCCGCGCCCGCGGATTCCGCGTCAACATCAATTGCACGCTCTTTGATGGATCTGAACCCCATAACGTCGCCGCCTTCTTCGATTCGGCGATGGATCTGGGAATCGAAAGCATCACCATGTCGCCGGGCTATGCCTATGAACGCGCCCCCGACCAGCAACACTTCCTCAACCGGAAGAAGACGAAGGAACTTTTCCGCGGGATCTTCCGCGCCGGCGGCCGCAAAAACAAATGGCGGTTCAGCCATTCGCCGATGTTCCTCGATTTTCTCGCCGGGAACCGCGAATACCGCTGCACGCCTTGGGGCAATCCGACGCGCAACGTCTTCGGCTGGCAGCGGCCTTGTTATTTGCTGGGCGAAGGCTTCGTCGGCTCTTTCCGCGAATTGATGGAAGAAACCAACTGGGATCTTTACGGCACCGGCAATTACGAGAAATGCGCCAATTGCATGGCCCATTGCGGCTATGAGGCGACTGCGGTTGCCGATACCTTCGCCCATCCCCTGCGGGCTTTGGCGGTAACGATGCGGGGCGTGCAAACCGAAGGGCCGATGGCGCCGGAAATTCCCCTGGAGAACGCGCGGCCGGCCGAATACGTCTTCGAGCGACGGGTGCAAGAAGCGGTAACGCAGCTACACGCGCCGAAATCAGAAGCGGGTCAGCGCAGCAAGATCGGCGACGCGGCGTAACGCCCTAAGCGCCGCCTTCTGATCCTTCGCAAGTTCCAGCAACCTCGGAATCTCCCACGGGCGGAACAGAAGCTTCGCCAGCACGGGTGCGATGCGGGTACGCCCGGCGCTATCGACGCCGATCATTACCCAATCCGGAACATCCCGTCTTGCCGGGTCCGCAATCGCACGAAGGGCGAGGAACGGAACGTTCTTTTCCTTGGCGGCTCGCGCCACGGCATGACTCTCCATATCGACGGCAATCGCGCCGCTCTCGCGGAACAGCTTGGCCTTGCCGGCTTGCCCCAGAACCGGGCTGTCGCGGCCGGCGATCGATCCATCGGTAAACTCGATGCGGCCACGGGCGTCGCTGCAAACCATGCCGCGCCAATTGGGGTCACAGTCGAACCGTGTGCCATGGGGGCCGATGACGGCGCGCGCCAAAACCAGCGTGCCCGGAGGAAGTTTCGGATCAAGCCCGCCCGCGATGCCGAAGCTGAGCAAGGCCCTCGCCCCGTCGGCGATGAGCTGAAGAGCCCCGCCATACGCGTTCACGGCGTTTCCGGCGGATACGTAGACGGGCGGATTGGAAGACGAGTCCGATAGGCAATGGGCCTCGACCAAGAGGCCGGTGACGACGCCGACGGTTTGCGCGGCTGCCCTCACATCCCGTACATCGCGGACGGCGTGTTGCCTCGCGAAAGATTGCGGTAGCGCGCGAGTGCCCAGAGCGGGAAATAGGCGGCGTAGCCGTGATAGCGGAGATAGAACACCCGCGGGAATCCGACGGCGGTAAACCATTCCTCGTCCCAGCGCGCACCCTGGCGCGGGGCATCGAGCAGATATTGGATGCCGCGGGAAACAGCCTCGCTCTTTACCTCGCCTGCCGCCATTAATCCGAGAACCGCCCAAGCGGTCTGGGAAGCCGTACTCGCCTTCGCTTCGGATTTGCGGTTCGGCCAATACGAAGCGCCGTCCTCGCCCCAGCCGCCGTCTTCGCGCTGGCGCGATTTGAGCCAGTCGACGGCTTTACGGATATGCGGCGCCTTGGGGTCTTCGCCCGCGGCGTTGAAGGCGCAAAGCACCGACCACGTCCCGTAAATGTAATTGGTGCCCCAGCGCCCGAACCACGAGCCGTCGTTTTCTTGCTCGCGGCGAAGGAATTCGAGTCCGCGCGCGGTCACCGGGTGTTCGCGGGAATATCTCAGTTGCGCCATCATGCTGACGCACCGGGCGGAAACATCGGCGGTCGGCGGATCGAGCAGGGCGCCATGATCCGCAAACGGTATGTTGTTCAGATAATAATAAGTGTTGTCGGCGTCGAACGATCCCCAGCCGCCGTTCTTGCTCTGCATGCCGATAATCCATTCGGCGGCACGGGAAAGATTCTCGCGGTAGCGTGCGCCGTCGCTGCGCTCCAACGCCATGGCGACGACCGCCGTGTCGTCCACGTCGGGGTAATAGTCGTTCCAATACTGAAACGCCCAGCCGCCGGGGCGCAATCCGGGCCGGGCCCAGGCCCAATCGCCCTCGACCTCGAGAATTTGGCGGTTCGCGAGCCAGTCCATGCAGTTGCGCATTGACTCGCCATTCCGCGGCTCGCCGGCTTCCATCATCGCATGGACGGCAAGACCGCTATCCCAAATGGGGGAAACACAGGGCTGGCAATAGGTCCGGCCATCGAGCCGGATCATCAACTTTTCGATGGATTGCCGCGCGATCGCGTAATCCGGATGATCCTTGGGATAGCCGAGCTGGTCGAATACCATCACCGTATTGGCCATCGCCGGGAATATCGCGCCGAGCCCATCTTCGCCATTGAGACGCTTGGTCACGAAATCGACCGCCGCCTGAATGGCGCGCTTTCGCGGGCGCTCCGGAAAGAAAGGCTCGATTCTGCGCAAGAGCCGGTCGACAGCGAGCAAGACATCGCCGAGCTTCTTGCCCGTCGGATTGACGAAATAGCGGGTTTCTTGTTCCGGCGGCACGGCGAAGAGTTCGGGAATGGCAACCCGCCGCGGATTTCGCGCCAGCGGCTTCAACGCCATCAGGATCAACAGCGGCACGATCACGGTCCGCGACCAATAGGATACTTTGCCGAGGTGAAACGGGAACCAGCGCGGGAGCAGCATGATCTCGACCGGCATCACCGGAACCGCGCGCCACGGCACTTGGCCGAATATGGCGAGCGCCATGCGCGTGAAAACATTCGACCGGGCCGCGCCGCCATAGGCCAGGATCGCGTCGCGTGCGCGTTTCATATGGGGCGCGTTGATGTCGTCGCCCGCGATCTTCAGCGCGTAATAGGCCTTAACCGAGGCCGAGATATCGAAATCGCCCTTGTGGAACAGCGCCCAGCCGCCATGCTCGCCCTGCAGCGAGCGGATGAATTCGGCGACCTTCTTCTCCAAGCCAACGTCGATTTCGGCTTCCGTATGGGCAAGGAAATGCTTCAGCAGAATGTATTCGGACGGGATGGTGGCATCGGCCTCGAGCTCGAACACCCAATGGCCGTCTTCGGCCTGAAGCTCTTTCAGGGCCGATTTCGCATCCTCGATCACGCTATCGAGGCGGGTTTCGATCTCGGGGTTCTTGACGGCGCTATGGAGCGGCATAAGGCCGGGGTTACGGGTTGAGGCAGTTAAAGTCAAGCTGCGATCGCCGCCGCGGCGGCAAAGCCGGAACGGATGGCACCCTCGATGGTGGCCGGCAATCCGGTATCCGTCCAGTCGCCGGCCAGAAACAGATTCGATATGGCCGTTCGCGTTTTGGGACGTAGCGCCAGCGATTCCGGCGTCTGGGCGAAGGTCGCGCGCTTTTCCTTGATGATCCGGTGGGGCGGCAGCGAATTGGTCCCGGTGGCGGGAAGGCCCAGGGCTTGAACCACTTCCGGCCAAACTTTGGCGGCGATTACATCGGCGTCTTCGGCCGCCAGCGCATTGGCGGCGCTGACCGTGACCGAGGCGACGTCGCCGCGCAGGAACATCCATTCCGAGACGCCACCGATGATGCCGAGTAGGGGACTTCCCAGCGGCGCGGGATTCGGCAGTTGGGGCAGCCGGAAATGAGCATTCACGATGGCGCTGAAATCTCGTGGCACGGAAAGAGAGGGCAAAAGCTGGGCGGCGTTGTCCGGCGGAACGGCGAGCACCACCGAATCCTTCGGTGCAAGGAGAACTTTCTCATCGCCGAAATCGAGCGCGCCGACAGCGTTGTCTTGAATCTCGAGAGTCCTCAGCCGGCGATTGAAGCGGATATCGGCGCCGACGTTGCGGAGCTTCGCGATGGCCGGATCGACGAACGTCATCTGCAATCCTTCGCGGGCGATGCAAGGGCGGCTCGCCGCGGCACCTTTGCCGAAGGTGAGCTGAAGGACAGGCCACAGCAATTTCGCGGCGCCTTTTTCGGGCGCGATATTGAGAACGGCAATGGCCAGCGGCCGCCAGAATCGCTCGAAGGCCAGGGAGCCCTGATCGAAGCAATCGGCAATCGTCGCTTTGTCCGACGCGAATGCGAGTTTCAGCCCGGCGAGATAATCGCGCGGCCTGGTGCCGGGGATCCGGCGCTTGGCCGAAAAGATCCACCACGGGATCCGTCCCTTATTCGGCCGCACGGTCCAGCGCAGGCCTGTGCGCAAATCGACAAAAGGAATCGACGCGTCCGGCGCAATCAAAAGCCGGTCCCGTGCGCCGATGGCGTCGAGATAGGAAAGGGCCGCGGTATTGCCGCTCAGCAGCAGATGATTGCCGTTGTCGATGACGCGATCCATGCCGGGATCGGACAAGGACCGGCAGCGCCCGCCGCCGTGGTCGGTCGCCTCGCAAAGAATCACGTGGCTGCCGGAGGCCGCCAGGCGGACGGCGCAAGCCAGCCCGGCGACACCGGCACCGATCACGAAAACCCGATTCATGGATGGTTGTTTACAGGAGGCCGTGGCGCAGCGCGATCCAGATCTTGGTCGGCTTGCCGACGGCAATCGGCTGATCCAGGCGCTGCCAGCCGCGGCGGATCAATTTCTCAAGAATCCGCCGGTAGATCTTCATCATGATGATGGCGGGCTTCAGGGCGCGGCGGTCGCAATCGCGGAGCGCTTCTTCGGCTTCGGCGAATTTTGCGCGCGCCATCTTCGCCATTTCGGCGCAGACGGCGGGAAGGGCGGGATGGGCGAGAACGCTCTGCGGGTCGATTGGCGCAATGCCGTGCTTTTCCAAGAGTTCGCGGGGCAGATAAAGACGGCCGCGCGCGGCATCTTCGGCGAGATCGCGAAGAATGTTGGTGAATTGCAGGGCCTCGCCGAGTGACAACGCCAGATCGCGGGCGCGGCGCGAGGAATCCCCGAAGGCGCGAATCGACAACAAACCGACCGCACCCGCCACCCGCGCGCAATATTGCTTGAGCACGGCCATTGACGGTGCGCGCATTTCTTCCCGTGCATCCATGGCGACACCATCGATGACCGCCAGAAAATCGCCGCGCTCGAGCCCGAACATGCGGGTCGGTCCGAGCAGAGCCCGTCCCGTCAGCGTAAGCGGTGTTCCTGCAAACAACCGGTCGATTTCGGTGCGCCACTCATCGAGAAGCTGGGCGCGTTTGGCCGGCGTCTCGGGGCCGTCGGCGATATCGTCCACTTCGCGGCAAAAGGCATAGATGGCATACATGGCCTCGCGCCGCGCCCGGGGCAGAATGCGCATTCCCCAGAAGAACGACGAACCGGATTGAGCGGTGACTTGCGCGGCATGGGAGACTTGCGCACGCGCCGCAGCGTCGGACGGTTGGAACTCAAGCATGATGCTTGGACAAGCTACGGCTCAATCCGGGGCAATGCCACCGGAGGTAAGAATTAAGCGCGCTCGCGCCGTTCGGCAAGCTTCGCCTCGCGCCCCAAGGCCGTCAGTGCGGTCGCGACGATCTGCGGAGCGTTGAGCCCCGCCGCGTCGTACTGCAATTGCGGCTTGTCATGGGGCAGGAAGCGGTCCGGCAGGATCAACGGGCGGATCTTAAGCCCCGCATCGAGCATGCCTTCGGTCGCCAGGAATTGCAGGACGTGAGCGGCAAAACCGCCGACCGCACCTTCTTCGACCGTGATCAAAACTTCATGCTCGCGCGCCAAACGCTTGATCAAATCGGTATCCAGCGGTTTTGCAAACCGGGCGTCCACGACCGTCGTCGAGAGCCCGCGGGCCTGCAAATCGTCGGCCGCCTTCAGGCATTCCTGCATCCGCGTTCCGAACGAGAGAAGCGCCACCACACTGCCTTCACGCAAGATTCGGCCCTTGCCGATTTCCAGCGGCGTGCCCCGTTCCGGGAGCTGGAGGCCGATCCCTTCGCCGCGCGGATAGCGCACCGCAGACGGACGATCGTCGATCGCAGCGCAAGTGGCGACCATATTCATCAACTCCACCTCGTCCGCCGCCGCCATGACGACGAAGCCGGGAAGCGTCGCGAGATAGGTCACGTCGTAGGCGCCGGCATGGGTCGGACCGTCGGCGCCGACCAGACCGGCGCGATCGAGGGCGAAGCGCACAGGCAAAGATTGGATCGCGACATCGTGGACCACTTGGTCATAGGCGCGCTGCAGGAAGGTCGAATAGATCGCGGCAAAGGGCTTCATCCCTTCCGAGGCGAGCCCGGCGGCGAATGTCACGCCATGCTGCTCAGCAATGCCGACGTCAAAGCAGCGCTCGGGGAAATGCTTGGCGAATTTATTCAAGCCGGTGCCGGACGGCATCGCCGCGGTGATGGCGACGATCTTCGGGTCGGCCTCGGCTTCGGCGATCAGCGCTTTGGCGAAGACGTCGGTATAGGTCGGAGCCTTGGCTTCGGGTTTGACTTGAACGCCGGTTACCACGTCGAATTTGTTGACGCCATGATACTTGTCCGCAGCGGCTTCGGCCGGGCCGTACCCTTTGCCCTTTTGCGTGACCACGTGAACCAGCACGGGGCCCTTGGCGTCGGCATCCCGCACGTTCTTGAGGACAGGAAGCAGATGATCCAGATTGTGGCCGTCGATCGGACCGACATAAAAGAATCCCATCTCTTCGAAAAGCGTGCCGCCGGTCACCATGCCGCGGGCATATTCTTCGGCGCGGCGAGCCGCCACCGCAAACGGGCGCGGGAAGCGCTTGGCCATCGCCCGTGCGATGTCGCGGAGGCTCCGGTATCCGCTGCTGGAGATGAGTCGCGACAAATACGCGCTCATGGCGCCCACCGGCGGGGCGATCGACATGTCGTTGTCGTTCAAAATGACGATCAGCCGGCTGTCCATGGAGCCGGCATTGTTCATCGCCTCATAGGCCATGCCGGCGCTCATCGCGCCGTCGCCGATCACGCAGACGACGTTGTTGTCTCTGCCCATCAGATCGCGGGCCACCGCCATGCCGAGGCCGGCGGAAATCGAGGTGGAGCTGTGCGCGGCGCCGAACGGATCGTATTCGCTCTCGGCGCGGCAGGTGAATCCGGAAAGACCATTGCCTTGACGGAGGGTCCGAATCCGGTCGCGGCGTCCGGTGAGAATTTTGTGCGGATAGCTTTGATGGCCGACGTCCCAAATCAACCGGTCGCGCGGCGTCTCGAAGACGTGATGAAGCGCCACCGTCAATTCGATCACGCCGAGGCTTGCTCCCAAATGACCGCCGGTCACTGAAACCGCATCGATGGTCTCGTGGCGCAACTCATCAGCGAGCTGCCGCAACTCCGCCATCGACAAGCCGCGCATGTCCGCCGGCTCTTTCACCCGATCCAATAACGGTGTTTCAGAGGTCATGA
>JBGOXX010000097.1:0-8818 GCA_041479345.1 Alphaproteobacteria bacterium | reverse complement strand
TGCCGGTGGTGGACGCCTATTCTTCGCAAGAGTTCGGCATGCTCGCCGTGCAATGCCCGGCCGCCCCGCACTATCATGTGCAATCGGAAAATGTTCTGGTCGAGATTCTCGACGCAGACGACAAGCCTTGTGCGCCGGGCCAGACCGGGCGACTCGTGATCACCGCGCTTCACAATTTTGCGACGCCGCTCATCCGCTACGAGATCGGGGATCTCGCGATCCCGGGAGAATCATGCGCATGCGGCCGCGGGCTTCCCGTTATTACCCGCATTCTGGGCCGCACCCGCAACATGCTGACACTTCCTTCGGGCGAACAAATTTGCCCGCGCTTCAATTTCGAGGATTTTCTCTTTGAGTCGGATTCACCGATTCGCCAATTCCAGGTTATTCAGAAGAATCTGGAAACACTCATGGTTCATGTCGTCGCCAAGCGCAACTTGACGTCTCTGGAAGAAGAATCCGTGAGACAAACATTGCGCGCCGGCGCGCGCCATCCCTTCGAGGTGCTCGTCGATTACGTGAAGGAGATTCCTCGCTCGGCGAGCGGAAAATTCGAAGAATTCCGGTCGGAGGTGGCGGTTTGACAGGACAGAACTTGCCGGCCGATCGGGATGGTTCGGAAATTTCCTTTCTCCCGTAATGTGATTCTGGCGACGACGCAATCATGGGAAGCGACGCGGATGCTGTCCGCCCGATGCAAATGACGGGAGCTGGAGAGAAAAAGACGACGGCGAGCAATACTCTGCCCCCCGATTTGGCGGAAGCGGCGGTCGAAGTCTGCCGGCGCCTGCTCGGGGTTGAAGCGCTGCCCGTGCCGGCATCCGGGCCAATCCCCAAGAAATACAAGCGTCGCCAGCTGAGTTCGATTCGTCTCGCCGTGGGAACGACAACATTGTTTGCCACCCGTCGCCGGCACGCTCGATACGCCAAACACGAGGCCGCGGCATTGACGACCTTGGAGCCGCTCGGGGCGCCGGTGCCGAAACTTCTTGCTGGCCGCGGCGAATGGCTGATCCAGCAAGATGTCGGTCGGTTCCGCCTGACGCAGAAGCTACGGGGTGCTGGCGAGTCCGAAGGGATTGCACTTCTTGATGCCGCCATCGCCGCTCTGTGGCGATGCCAGGACGCGGGCGCGAAAGCGGCGCTTGGGGCGGGGCTGAAAAATCTCGGAGGTTACGGTCCGTTGCTGGAGGCTCCCGCCAAGCTCGGAAAGATTTTGAAAGCGCCGGCGCCGAAACTTGCGGCGGCGCAAATTCTTCCGCTGATCCGCGCTCCCGAACGGGTGTTCATCAAATGGGATGCGCGGCCCGCCAACGCCATCGTCGCCGAAAACGGCGCAATATTCTGGATCGATTGGGAGGAATGGGGTCTTCGCTGCCGACTCGATGATCTGGTTTGGCTGATCTGCGATGAATGGGTGCCATTTTGGCCGGAGGCGGAAGACGCACTCATCACTCGGCAGATTCGTTCCCGCGCTACGCCCTTCCCGCCGGAAACATGCGGCGCGGAGACCTATGTCGCGGCATTTGGCACTCTTCACCTGTTGCTACGCCTCAATGTTATTCTCAAAACGAAGGGTGCGGCGGGATGGTGGGACGAAGACGATTGCCATGCCCACGAGCTCCTCGGCGTCACGCGCAATTGCGCCCTGCGGCTCCTGTCCCGCGCCGCGTATTGGGCGTCGAAAGTTCCTGAGTTCGAGCCGCTGGCGGCTTGGATCCGGTCGCTCCCGGAACAGCTTCCGGCCTGAAACGGCGATGTCGGGCGTCAGGCTTTGGCCGGGGACATTTTTGCCGGCGGTTCTTTCGCGGCCTTGCTTGAGGAATCTTTCGCGCGCATGAGACGCATGTCGCCGCCGGCGCGAAGCCGATAAGGCACGTCGATGACGATTCGGTTGTCTCCCCGCGGGCCTTTCCGCAACAGAAGCTCCGCCTTCAGAAGCAACGCAGTCTGATTGTGCAGGAGATTTTCCCACCAGCGATTGGCAAGAAATTCGGGCAGCACGACGACGGCGAGGCCGCGTTCGGGCTCGCGAAGATCCACTTCGTTCAAATAGGTCATGATGGGTTCAATGACCGAACGATAGGGCGATTCGAGCACCACCAGCTTCTCTTTGAAGCGCAAAGCGCGCCAAGCCAAGCGCGTACTCGCCGTCTGCACCGGATCGAGATCGACGACGACGGCGGTAATATCGTCGGAAATCGCCCGCGCGAATTGAAGGGCCGCCAACGTACCGGGATGCATTTTCGAAATCGGCACCACGACCTTCGGGTGGAATTTCTGCACCCAGGGGAGCCATTCGCCCAACCCGCCGAGACGCGGGCTCATTTGCGGCGCGGCCTCGCGGTAGTGGGCCCTGATCCGCGCGAAAACGAACAAAATTGTCGGGATCAGGATGACCACGACCCAGGCGCCGTCGAGAAACTTGCTCTCGATGATAAAGAGCAGCGCGATCAACGTCGCCAGGGCGCCGGCGCCGTTGACCATGGCTTTGACAATCCAGCGCGGGCCCCGCTGCTTCCACCACAGCCAGACCATGCCGGTCTGCGACAGCAAGAAGGCCAAGAAAACGCCGACGGCATAAAGCGGAATCAACCTGTCGGTATTGCCGCCGAATACGACGAGAAAGAACGCGGCGGCGGCGGCCAGCGCGATGATGCCGTTCGAAAAGGCGAGACGGTCGCCCATGTTGGCGAGCTGACGCGGGAGATAGCCGTCAGCGGCGAGAATCGATCCCAGGCGCGGGAAACCGGCGAAGGACGTGTTGGCGGCGAGCACCAAAATCAGCATGGTGAAAATCTGCACCGCGAAATAGAGCGGCCCGGCGCCGAAAACTTTGTGCGCGATTTGCGAAATGACGCTCTCGTCCGGGAGCGGGAGAATATGCATGGCGCGTGCAAGGATCGTGACGCCGATGAAGAGTACGGCCAGGATTCCGGCGAGCATGATGAGCGTCAGTCCGGCATTTCGGGCTTCCGGTTTTTTGAACGCGGGGACGCCATTGCTCACCGCTTCGACGCCGGTCATCGCCGTGCAGCCCGAGGAAAAGGCGCGCAACAGCAGCAGAATAGCGCCGAGTTGCGTCAGTGTGTGCGTGCCGGTGCTGGCGGGGAATGGGCTGACGGGAATCTGGCCGTGATAAAATCGCCAGAGGCCCACGCCGATGAGCAACAGCAGAGACGCAATAAATCCATAGGTGGGAAAAGCGAGGACTGTAGCCGATTCGCGCACGCCGCGAAGATTGGCCCAAGCCATGAGCGCCACGGCCAGCAAGCACAACACGACATTGAACGGCAGGAGTTCGGGAAACGCCGACGTCATCGCGAAGACACCGGAGGAAATGCTGACCGCGACCGTCAGGACGTAGTCGATGAGAAGAGCCGCCGCGGCCACCAGCCCCGCCCATTCGCCGAGATTTTTGTGCGCGACCAGATAAGAGCCGCCGCCCTGCGGGTAAGCGTGGATGGTCTGCACGTAAGACGCGGTGACGAGGCCCAGCAGCGCACAGATGACAATCGTAATCGGCAGGGTGAAATGGAGGAGTGCGGTGCCGGCTACAACGAGCGCCAACAGCATTTCTTCGGTGGCATAAGCAACCGAGGACAAGGCGTCCGACGCGAAAACCGGAAGGGCCGTGAGTTTGGAGAGTTTCTGCTCTTCGAGAGCAGTGGTGCGGAGCGGATTCCCGAAGATGAGCGTGCGGATTTTCATGAATTCGAATCAGATGCAGCCAAACATTTTCTGTGCGCAGCGTTCCGCGGTTTCATTTCTGTTCGGCGACTTTCTTTTCCGGACCCGCGCCGTTGCGGCCCAGCACCTCTTGCAGGCGCTTGTTCGCTTCTACCCGTGCGGCAATTTCACGATTGTTCGCCTCGAGCAATTCTTCCACGCGTTTGCTCAAAGCTTTGACGAGGCCGAGGAGAAGCGGCAGGTCACTTCGCGCGGCGGCGACGAAGGCGGCATTGGCCTTGTTGTCGGCGCCGCTGCGGTAGTCGAATAAGGCGATCGGTTTGTCGTCGCCGGGAGCGGCGGCATTGAGCCAAGCCGTCTCCACAAGCCGGTCCTCAAGAACCTCCCAAGGGCCGGGGGTCGCGGCTTTGCAGCGCGCCGCCATTTCCTCAAGATCGGCAGGGCCGATCCGCTTCTCTCCTTCAGAGCCAGCCATGAGCGATCTATCGTTTCATTCGCGATGGGCGCCGGCCCCCTTGTTGTGCTGCTCGGCCCTCGACGGTTGGAAGGACAAAGCAATCCGGCGCCGAATGTTGCATAGCATCAAATGAGGCAAAGCTCCACAACCGGCCAAGACGCCCGCCGTTTCGTGGTACAACCTTATGAAATATAAAGAACTTCATCCAAAGTGCGGCGATATTGCCATCTTCCTGGCCCCATGACCCTCGCGCCTCGAAGCTGTTTCGAGAGACGGAATACAGGCCCGCGCCCGGGAAATCGGTGCACCTTGTCGCAGCGACAGGTGGCGCGCCGGCGCATCCATTGGAAACAGACCGGTCGGTATAGTTCCGGGGGACGGCCTGTAGGAAGGGGACGGCCTGTAGGAATCTGCAGTTTCGCGCACATTTTGCTGGCGGTCGCTAGTTTTTAAGAATCGATTGCAGCAAGGTAAGATGTTACCGAATTGCCGACAGTCCAAATAGGATAATCGGCCGCTAACCCCAAAGTATAGGTTGGTCGATTATCATGTACCACCGCGCATATGCGCGCCTATTATCACTAAGTGTATACACATTCGTCCGTACATCTCCGAGTTGGGGGCTTAAGTTCTTTGGTTCAAATGACGGCGCAAATACGGCGGCGCAAATAAAGTCACGCAGTATCCGGGAGGGAGGGGTACTGGGATGGATATTCTCCTCGCCGATGATCACGATCTTGTTCGTGAAACGCTGAAGTTTTTTCTCGAAAAGATCGATCCTGAATGCAGGGTCACCGAGGCCGCCAATTTCCCCGAGGCATTGGAGGCGGCGGATCGCGCCAATCATCTCGATCTCATTCTTCTCGATTTACGCATGCCCGGAATGAACCGGTTTTCCGGGCTCGACACCATGCGCCGGCGCTTTCCCAAAGTTCCGGTGGTCATCATCTCGGGCTTCATCGGACGCGACGACATGATCGACGCCATTCATCATGGTGCTGCGGGCGTCGTCCCGAAAACACTCGGAAGCAAAGCGATGCTCGGGGCATTGCGTTTGGTGATGGCGGGTGAAACCTTCGTTCCCACAGTGGTCGCGCAGGACGATGCGCCGTTCGATGGCGGCTCGCCGCCCGACGATTCAAACGGCATCGGTCCGATCCACAAATTGACGGCGCGCGAACGGGAGGTGCTTCAGTTGCTGATTTCGGGACTCACCAACAAACAGATCGGCAAGCGGCTCGGCATTCAGGAAGTCACCGTGAAGTTGCACATGCGCGGCATCTTCCGAAAATTCAACGCCGCGAATCGCACGCAGGCGGTTCGCATCGCGATCCAGAACGGCTGGCATCTTTGAGGTTGAACGCCGCCGAGGTTGAACGCCGCGGCGACAGGCTCCCGCGGCGGATACCGGATTAATGCGGGATACTGAGGCCCTTCATGCTGTCGACGAAGCGAAGGATGCCCGGTCCGATCAAGACGATGAATAGCGGCGGCAGCACGAACAGAATCATCGGCACGGTGAGGATGGCGGGGAGCTTCGCCGCCTTTTCTTCGGCTCTCATCAATCGTTCATTCCGGTATTCCGCGGAAAGCACACGCAGCGACTGAGCGAGCGGTGTACCGTATTTTTCGCTTTGCAGGAGCGTGTTAACAACGCCTCGAATGCCCGGCAGATCGCAGCGCCGCATCAGGTTCCTCAAGGCTTGACCGCGCTCCGGCAGAAATCCAATTTCGACCGAAGTCAAACCGAATTCATCGGCGGTCTCGGAGCTTGAAAGCGCCATTTCCTTCGCCACGCGCTTCAACGCGGCGTCGAGAGAAAGGCCGGCTTCGGCGCAGATCACCATCAAATCGAGCGCGTCGGGCAAATTCTTGCGAATCTTGTTGCGACGTTTATCGGCGATGTTCTTGATATATATATCCGGCAAGAACGCGCCGAACACCATGCTTGCCATCACCGCGGCCATGCGCATTAGCGGCGCCAGATTAAAAACGCCGATTCCATAAAAGTAAAATCCGGCGATACCTCCGAAGCAAGCGGGCAGAATCAATTTGACGAACAAGTAAGTGATCAGCGCATCGCGTGAGCGCAGGCCCGCTCGCGCAAGCTTGTCGGCGACGCCGCGCGCTTTATCGTTGCCAAGGAGTTTCAGCTTCGACACGACCTGGTGCATAAAGCCGATACCCTTGGCGCGTGTCGAATGGCGCTGCGCAATTCGAAGGTCGCTCATCAGAGAATCTCGGCGCCGCGACATTTCGCGAATCCGAGCCCCCGTAGGATCGCGCACGAGGAGGCCGTTCCAAATCACGAGTATGGTGATGATCGCATCGAGCGCGGCGGCGGCCATCAAGGCATCGTCGCCACTCATGCCCCATGGCAGATAATGGTTGAGGATCGACAAGTTCATATTTCGAAGCTCACCATCTTGGCCATGATTCCGGCGCCGATGGACAGCCAGAACAGGCCCACGCCAACCATGATCCGTCCGCGCGGATCGGTAAAGAGCTGCGAGGTGTATTCGGGGTTCATCATGTAAATGATCGTTCCCAGAATGAACGGCAGCGATCCGATGATGTAAGCGCTGGCTTTCGCCTCGCCCGACATGGCGCGGATCTTCAATTTCATCTGGTGGCGGCGGCGCAGAAGATTCGACAGATTTTCGAGGGTCTCGGTCAAATTGCCGCCGGTCTCCTTCTGTACCGAGAGGCTGATAACGAAGAACTGAAAGTCGGTGAGCGGGATGCGTTGTGCCGCCTCACTCAACGCGACTTCGAGCGGTTGACCGAGTTTCATCGCATCGGCGATGTGGCGAAATTCGCTACCCACCGGATCAGGCACCTCATGGCCGACCAGGGTGATCGATTCGGTCGCCGGCAAGCCCGATTTCAGTCCACGGACGATGAGATCGAGGGCGTCCGGAAACATTTTGAGAAACCGCGTCAACCGGTTCGCAGCCATGCGCGTAATGAAAAAATAGGGAAGTCCGACGCCGAGCGGAATTCCAGCCATCACAGCGATGATCGGCGGAGCCGATAAAAATGTCTTGGTCGCCATCGCCACCACGGCGCACACGAGAACATTCGTCAGCAGATATTCGCCGAGCGAGATCCGCTTTCCCGTCCGGGAGAGCTTGCGGCGGAGCTGGGCCGTCGACGGAACGATTCGCTTGATCAGCCGGTCGAAGGCGGGAATCGTCGAATCCCGAAAACTCCGCTTCAGTTGTGCAACTTCCTCGCCGCCGCCCTTCGGAGCGGCGCGTTCGCGAATTTTGCCAAGCCGCCCTTGAGTGCGTCGGCCCGACATGTTCCCGGCATTGAGCAGAGCGGCGCCAAGGGCCGCAATGACGGTAAAGACGCCGAGGAAAATCAGAACAATGAACGGATTGATCGGTCCCAAAGGCGTCGCGAATTCCATCACACCGCCTCCAGAAGCGCGCGATCGAGCCCGAAATATTCCGCCTTCGGCGTGAAGTTCGGCCGCAACCCGGAAGAACGGAAAGTGCCCTTGAGCAGCCCGTCGGCGCCTTCGCCTTCGAACTCGTAGGTGAACAGCTCCTGAGTGGTGATGATGTCGCCTTCCATCCCGACGATTTCCATGATGTTGGTGATGCGGCGAATACCATCGCGCATGCGCGCGATTTGAACGACCATGTCGATAGCCGCGGCGATCTGGGTGCGCACCGCTTTGGCCGGAAGATTGATGCCGGCAAGGCCGATCATGTTTTCAAGTCGCGTCAACGCTTCGCGCGGACGGTTGGCGTGTATGGTGCCGAGCGAGCCTTCATGGCCGGTGTTCATGGCCTGGAGCATGTCGACCGCTTCCGATCCGCGGACTTCGCCCAGGATGATGCGGTCGGGCCGCATACGCAGGGAGTTTTTGACAAGATCGCGCATCGAAATTTCGCCGTCGCCCTCGAGGTTGGCAGGACGAGTCTCAAGCCGCACGACATGCGGCTGCTGCAACTGGAGTTCCGCGGCGTCTTCGATGGTGACGATGCGGTCGCCGGAATCGATCATTTGCGAGAGCGCGTTCAAAAGCGTCGTCTTGCCCGAGCCCGTGCCGCCGGAAATCAAAATATTGAGCCTGGCGCGGGCGGCGATTTTCAATACCGTCGCCATCTGCTCCGACAAGTTCCCCTGCCGGGCCATGATGTCGAGCGTGATGCCCTTCTTTGAAAATTTACGGATCGAGATCGTGGGACCGTCGATCGCGAGCGGCGGGATGATGATATTGACTCGGCTGCCGTCTTGGAGGCGGGCATCGACGAGTGGGCTCGATTCATCGACGCGGCGGCCAATACTTGTCACGATGCGGGTCGCGACATTCATCACATGGGCGTCGTCGCGGAATTCGACGTCGGTGAGTTCGAGCTTGCCCTTGCGTTCGATATAAACCTGCTTCGCGCCGTTGACCATGATGTCGTTGATGGTGTCGTCGGCCAGCAACGGCTCCAACGGACCCAGACCCAGCATCTCGTTCAACAACAAGGTGACGAGATCGCGCTGTTCCAGCGAATTGAGTTGGATTTTTTGCTCGGTCAGAATTTCGACGACAACGTCGGTGATTTGCGCCGCTATTTCGTCTCGAGGAAGTCTCGAGGCGGCCGCAACATCGATGCGTTCCATGATGACCGCGCGAATCTTGATCGCTGCATCGTCCACGCTGGCGCG
>JBGOXX010000096.1:0-8854 GCA_041479345.1 Alphaproteobacteria bacterium | reverse complement strand
TGATTTCCCAGGTGAGCGCCGTCGCCACCGAAAGCTTGCCGAATTTTTCGGCGTAGCCGAGGCGGAAGATGGTGGCGCGGCCGCCATGGACGATCCAGATCTGCGCCGCCGCCGGTTCGCCGTCGATATAATAAATTCCCAAACGAAGCGTACCCGCCTTCGCCGCCATGCGTACGATGGAGGGAACGCAGTCGGGCCAGGGCTCTTCGTCCTTCCAGCTTTGTGCGGCGACGCGCTCGTAATCGGCAAGCGCCTGTTCGAGTTTGGGTCCGCCGGTCACAAGCTCATAGCGTCCGCGCCCGGACCGCGCCAAGCTGCGGACCCGCCGGCCGATCGTATAGCGCGTTTGCGACGACCGGTTCGTGAGATAAATGTCCGATGTCTGCCCTTCCACGTTTTCATACCAGTTGCCGAAATTCTTGAAACGCTGGACCAAGAATCCGTGGCCGTGGAATCCGGCGACCATCGTTTCGAAGCCGGGCGAATTCGGATCCATGCTGTCGAAGCGGAGAACGTCGAAGCCGGGTGACGCCGTTGCGATCGCTGCGATGATCTCGCCCAACCCCGCCAATCCCTCCTCGGGATCGAGAATCGGGCCGTAATCCGAGGTGTACATGATGTGCGAGACGCTGAGCAGCATATGGGTCCGAAAGGTTCCGGCGCGCCAACGCTCCCGGGCAATCAGCGCGGCGACCGGCCGCCCCGTCCGCTCGGCTACGTAGATCCGCGGCTCGTCGCCGTCGGGACAGGCGGTCGCATAGAGCGAGCGATACCACGGGGTTCCGTAGAAGAAGCTGCGCCGCTCGGCCTCGCCGATGAACGCAATAACGGGCTCTGGCAAGGATTCCAGACGGGGATAGATTTGAACGCCCATACCTTGCCGTTGCTGCTCCGCCGGGGAGTCAAAAACTCGCCGCCTCTTGGTCAGAGCCGGATGCATTAACACGGACTTAGAGGTTCCCCAATCGCGAAAAACCAGTCGCAAAAAATAGGCCGCCGGCAAGACTTTATCAACCTATCGGCCGCAGAATCCGTAGCCTGAATCGAGGGCAAGGCGGGCCGCCGGGATTTGCCGGCCCCGGATCTAACGGAATGGAAATGACCATGACAATGACAAGAATTGGCGGTTTATCCGCCGCTTTGCTGTTGGGCCTGACGCTCTTTTCAGGCTCCCTTTGCGCGGCGTCCAGCACCGACGAAGTCGCGGGCGTCGACAGCATCGAGCCGGCCACCGGCAGCCACACCCTTGAATGGGGGCCCAATTCGGCGGACGTCGAATTGATCGCGTTTCAGCAATGCCGCGCGGCATGCGCGCCGCAATGCGGCTCGATCAGCAATGCCAATGACTCGGAGCATTGCCAGATGAGCTGCGAAATGAAATGCAACCAGCCCGCCACCGGCTCGAAATAAGACGTCGTTATTGGCCTGGAATTTTGGTGAGCCCGTCGGGGATCGAACCCGAGGCCCTCTGATTAAAAGTCAGATGCTCTACCGCTGAGCTACGGGCTCTTTGTTTCTGAAAAATACGCTGTCGAGGATCGCGCGTCAAAATTGCGCGGTTCACCGCGCTTTTTTGGCCGAAGGTGCGGGCGGCACTTCGGGGGCGCCGACGACCGCGACGCCGAGCCGCCGGGCCAAATGGGTGGTGACCCGGGGGCTGACGAATTTCGAAACGTCGCCGCCGAGCCGGGCGATTTCCTTCACCAGCCGCGCCGAAATGAATTGGTGCTTGTCGGAGGCCATCAAGAACACGGTCTCGATATCCGGGTTCATCCGCGCGTTCATCCCCGCCATTTGAAATTCGAATTCGAAATCGGACACGGCGCGAAGCCCGCGGATGACCACGCTCGCCCCCATGTCCTGGGCGAAATTGATGAGCAGCGTATCGAAGCGCTGAACCTCGATGGTCTTGCCGTTGGAATAGGCCCCGAAGGCCAGCTCATCCTTGATCATCTGCACCCGCTCTTCGACGGGAAAGAACGGCGATTTGCCGTCGGACGCCGCGCAAGCGACGATCAGCTTGTCGACGATATGGGTCGCGCGCTTGATGATGTCCAAATGGCCATAGGTGACGGGATCGAAGGTGCCGGGATAAATCCCCACGGTGCTTTGCGCCATATCAGGCCCCCTCGCCTTCCGATCCATCGGGCGATCCATCGGGCGCCGGTTCGTCCGGCGTTGCCGCCAACCCGGGCGCGTCGCCCTCGCCGCCGACGGCTACCGCTTCGGCTTCGAGGCGGGTCACCGAAACCACCCGCTCGGTCTCATTGACTTTGAAGATGATGACGCCCTGGGTCTGACGGCGCGCGATGCGAATATCGTGGACCGGACAGCGGATGATCTGGCCGCCATCGGTCACCAGCATGATCTGATCGTTGGCGGCGACCGGGAACGCCGCGGCGACGGTGCCGGTGCGGTTGGTCAGCTCCATATTCGCGATGCCTTTGCCGCCGCGATTGGTGATCCGGTATTCGTAAGCCGAGGTGCGCTTGCCGAAGCCGCGCTCGCTGACCGTGAGAATGAACTCTTCCTTGCCATGGAGCTCGTCAAAACGCGCCTGGCCGAGCTTGGTCGCATCGTCGACGGCGGTCTCTTCGGGGACATCGCTTTCGGCCCGCCGCATCGCGCCCGCAAGACGCAAATACGCTTCCCGCTCTTCGAGTTCGATTTCCATGTGGCGGAGGATCGACATGGAGATCACTTCGTCGCCCTTATCGAGCGTCATGCCGCGCACGCCGACCGAACTTCGGCCCGCAAAGACGCGCACATCGGTGGTGGAAAAGCGGATCGCATTGCCCTGGCGCGACGCCAGCAGCACGTCCTGGTCTTCAGCGCAGGTGCCAACGCCCACCAGCTTGTCGTTGCCTTCGAGCTTCATGGCGATCTTGCCGTTGGCCATGACATGGGTGAAATCCGACAGACGATTGCGCCGCACATTGCCTTCGGCGGTGGCGAACATGATGAACATGTCATTCCACGTCGACTCGTCTTCCGGCAAGGGCATCACGGTGGTGATGCTTTCGCTGCTGGTGAGCGGCAGAAGATTGACCAGCGCCTTGCCGCGGGCCTGCGGCGTGCTCATCGGCAACTGCCAGACCTTGGTTTTGTAGACCATGCCGCGCGACGAGAAAAACAGCACCGGCGTGTGGGTGTCCGCCACAAAAAGGCGGTTCACGAAATCTTCTTCGCGGGTCGCCATGGCGGCGCGGCCCTTCCCGCCCCGCTTTTGCGCGCGATAGGTGGAAAGCGGCACGCGCTTGATGTAACCGCCATGGGAGACGGTCACCACCATATCCTCGCGCTGGATCAGATCCTCGACGTTCTGCTCGGCTTCCACATCGGCGATTTCGGTGCGGCGCGGAGTCGCGAACTCGTCCTTCATCACGATCAATTCGTCGCGCAGCAATTTCATGAGCTTCTCGCGCGAACGCAGGAGATCGAGATAGCCGGTGATTTCCTCCGACAATCCCTTGAGCTCTTCGCCGATCTTGTCGCGCTCGAGGCCGGTCAAGCGCTGCAAGCGCAGTTCCAGGATCGCCTTGGCTTGAATGTCCGAGAGCTTATAGGTCCCGTTCTCGATGGTGTGGCCCGGCTCGTCGATCAATTCGATCATCGCCTTGACCGCTTCGGCGGGCCAGGGCTTTGCCATCAATCCGGCTTTCGCCACGTCGGGATCGCGCGCTTCGCGGATCAGCTTGATGACCGGATCGAGATTGGCGACCGCGATCGCCAGGCCGACTAAAATATGGGCGCGCTCGCGGGCCTTGCCGAGTTTGAAGACGGTGCGGCGGGTAATGACATGCTCGCGGAAATCGATGAAGGCGGCGATGATCTGCCGGAGATTCATCGTCTCCGGCTTGCCGCCGTTCAGCGCCAGCATCATCACCCCGAAACTCGATTGCAGCGGCGTGAAGGTGTAGAGCTGATTCATCACCACGTCGGATTGGGCGTCGCGCTTCAATTCCACGACCACGCGGACACCGTCGCGATCCGATTCGTCGCGAAGATCGGAGATGCCTTCGATCTGCTTGTCGCGCACCAGTTCGGCCATGCGCTCCAACAGCCGCGCCTTGTTCACCTGATAGGGAACTTCCGTGATGATGATGGCTTCACGATCTTTGCGGATTTCTTCGATCGCCGTCTTGCCGCGAATGGTGAGCGAGCCGCGCCCGGTGCGGAACGCTTCGCGGATGCCGGTCTTGCCGAGCAAGATGCCGCCAGTCGGAAAATCCGGACCCGGCACATGTTCCATCAATTCATCGACGGTGATCTCTGGATTGTCGATGAAGGCGCAGCAGGCGTCGATCACCTCGCCCAGATTGTGGGGCGGGATGTTGGTCGCCATGCCGACCGCGATACCGCCGGCACCATTGACGAGAAGATTGGGGAATTGGGCGGGCAGCACCACCGGCTCGCGGGACGAGCCGTCGTAATTGTCCTGGAAATCGACGGTTTCCTTGTCGATGTCCTCGATCAGGGCATGGGCGGCTTTGGCGAGGCGCGCCTCGGTGTAGCGCATGGCGGCCGGCGGATCGCCGTCCATCGAGCCGAAATTGCCCTGGCCGTCGATGAGCTGCAGGCGCATGGAGAAATCCTGCGCCATGCGCACCATGGCGTCGTAAATCGCGCTGTCGCCATGGGGGTGGTATTTGCCCATGACGTCGCCGACGATGCGCGCCGATTTTTTATAGGGCCGGTTGTAGTCGTAGCCGGATTCCTTCATGGCATAGAGGATGCGGCGGTGAACCGGCTTCAGGCCGTCGCGGACATCCGGTAGCGCCCGGGCCACGATCACGCTCATGGCGTAATCGAGGTACGAACGCTTCATCTCCTCTTCGATGGAGATCGGCGTGATGTCTTGGGGTTCGGGCGGAAGAGTCGTTGTTGTCACGATTTCTCAGGGACTCCAAGCCCCCAGCGGGGCCTAAAAATCATGGAAATTCCGGGTCTTCCCCCGACCCAGGTCGGCTGGGAAGAACCTAGCAAATTACGCGGGTTAGGACAATGAAAGCGGGGCCCTCATGCTTCGAGATGGCGTGCCGCGCCTCCTCATGCTTCGAGATGGCGTGCCGCGCCTCCTCATGCTTCGAGACGCGCCTTCGGCGCTCCTCAGCATGAGGCGTCTCTTTTATCTTTTTTATCTTTTAACCTCACCCCTGAGGAGGCCCAAATTTGACCTCACCCTGAGGAGGCACAGAGTGCCGTCTCGAAGGGTGAGGCTTACGGAAGGGTGAGGCTTACGTAAGAAGGTCAAAACGGGATTTCGTCGTCAAGCTCGGCACCCTTGCGCGGCGGGCCGGACATCCGCGGCGCGTCTTCGTCCGGGCCTTCCGTGGCGCCCGTGCTGCTACCCCCGCCCTCGCCCTTGGCGTCGAGCATGGTAAGCTCGCCGCGGAAACGCTGAAGCACGACTTCGGTGGTGTATTTTTCGACCCCCGAATTATCGGTCCATTTCCGGGTTTGGAGCTGGCCCTCGACATAGACCTTGGAGCCTTTGCGAAGGTATTTCTCGGCGACGTCGCCCAGCCGGTCGTTGAAGATGACCACCCGGTGCCATTCGGTCTTTTCCCGGGGCTCGCCGGTATTCTTGTCTTTCCAGCGCTCGGAGGTGGCGACCGAGAGATTGACCACCTTGTCGCCGCTCTGGAGGCTCCGAACCTCCGGATCGCGGCCCAAATTGCCCACCAAAATCACCTTATTGACGCTGCCCGCCATAGCCCTATTCCGCTCCCTGATTGAGCCCTGATTTTACACGGAAAGCCGGGACCGTTGCTACTGCGGCGACGAGGCCCTCCCAGGGGGTCGCAAATGGGGCGTCCGGCACCATATAATCGGGTCCCAATCCTCTCTATCCCCGGTATGGAATGACCCAGAAGATCACCGTTCGCGGCGCCCGCGAGCACAATCTCAAGAACATCGATGTGGAAATGCCCCGGGACAAGCTGGTGGTCATCACCGGCCTATCGGGATCGGGCAAGTCGTCGCTCGCCTTCGACACGATCTATGCCGAGGGCCAGCGGCGCTACGTCGAATCCCTCTCGGCCTATGCCCGGCAATTCCTCGAGATGATGCAAAAGCCCGATGTCGATTCCATCGACGGGCTGTCGCCGGCGATTTCGATCGAGCAGAAAACCACCTCGAAAAATCCGCGGTCGACGGTCGGCACCGTGACCGAGATTTACGATTATCTGCGGCTGCTCTATGCGCGCGCGGGCGTGCCCTATTCGCCGGCGACCGGCCTGCCCATCGAAAGCCAAACGGTCTCGCAAATGGTGGACCGGATCATGGAGATGAAAGAGGGCACCCGGCTTTATCTCCTGGCGCCGACCGTGCGCGGCCGCAAGGGCGAATACAAGAAAGACCTCGCCGATCTCCAGAAGCGCGGCTTCCAGCGGGTCAAGGTGGACGGCAAGCTCCATGAGATCGACGCCGTTCCCGCCCTCAACAAGAAGCTCAAACACGATATCGAGGTCGTGGTCGACCGGATCGTGGTCGCAGCCGGTTTGGAATCGCGGCTGGCGGATTCCATCGAACAGGCGCTGCATCTCAGCGACGGCTTGCTCTTCGCCGAAGACGCGGATTCCGGCGTTCGCACCATCTTCTCGTCGAAATTCGCCTGCCCGGTTTCCGGCTTCACCATCGAAGAAATCGAGCCGCGGCTGTTTTCCTTCAACAATCCCTATGGCGCCTGCCCGGTTTGCGACGGTCTCGGCACCAAGCTCTATTTCGATCCGGAATTGGTGGTTCCGGATGAGCGACTCTCCTTGCGCGAGGGCACCATTCAGCCCTGGGCGAAATCGCCGACGCAATATTACGCCCAGACTCTCGACGGCCTTGCCAAGCATTACAAGGTTTCGACCACAAAGCCGTGGAAGGAATTGCCGGAGCATGTCCGCAAGGCGATTCTGTTCGGCACCGAAGAGCCGGTAACCCTCGCCTATGACGACGGGTTCAAGAAATACAAAGTCGAAAAACCTTTTGAAGGCATCATTCGCAATCTTGAGCGGCGTTGGCGTGAAACCGAATCGCTCTGGATGCGCGAGGAATTATCGCGCTATCAGAGCACCCGGCCTTGCGAGGCTTGCAACGGGCGGCGGCTGAAGCCCGAAGCGCTGGCGGTCAAGATCCGCGGGCTCAATATCAGCGAAGTTTCCGACATGTCGATTTCGGCGGCGGCGGCTTGGTTCCTCGAGCTGCCGAAGCATCTGACGCCGAAACAACTCGAAATCGCCCAGCGGATTTTGAAGGAGATCAATGAACGGCTCGGTTTCCTCGTCAATGTCGGTTTGGAGTACCTGACTCTCTCCCGTGCCTCCGGCACGCTCTCCGGCGGCGAGAGTCAGCGGATTAGGCTTGCGTCGCAAATCGGCTCGGGGCTGACGGGCGTTCTCTACGTATTGGACGAGCCTTCAATAGGTCTTCATCAGCGCGACAACCGCCGGCTTTTGGATACGCTGATCCGGCTTCGCGATCTCGGCAACACCGTGATCGTCGTCGAGCACGATGAAGAAGCGATCCGCGAAGCCGATTATCTGATCGATATGGGGCCGGGTGCCGGCGTTCACGGCGGCGAGGTGGTGGCGGCGGGCACGCCCGAAGAGGTGCTGAAATCGCCGAAGAGCCTCACGGCGCAATATTTGACTCGGATGAAGCAGGTTCCTATTCCCGCGGTGCGCCGGCCGGCCGATCCCAAGCGCGGCATCAGGATCGTCGGCGCCCGCGCCAATAACCTGAAAAATCTGAACGTCCATATCCCGCTGGGTACGCTCACCTGTATTACCGGGGTTTCCGGCGGCGGGAAATCGACGCTCATTGTCGACACGCTTTATACGGCGGTGGCGCGGCGGCTTTACGGTTCGCGGGAAGTGGCCGGCGTGCACGACCGGATCGAAGGGCTCGAATACTTCGATAAGGTGGTGGATATCGACCAATCGCCGATTGGCCGCACCCCGCGCTCGAACCCAGCGACCTATACCGGGCTGTTCACGCCGATCCGCGATTGGTTCACCGGCCTGCCGGAATCGAATGCGCGCGGCTACAAGGCCGGGCGATTCTCGTTCAACGTCAAGGGCGGGCGCTGCGAGGCCTGCCAGGGCGACGGCGTCCTCAAGATCGAGATGCACTTCCTGCCGGATATTTACGTGCAATGCGACGTCTGCAAGGGCAAGCGCTATAACCGCGAGACCTTGGAAATCAAATTCAAGGGCAAGTCGATCGCCGATGTGCTCGACATGACGGTGGAGGAAGCGGCCGATTTCTTCAAAGCCGTGCCGGCGATCCGCGAGAAGCTCGAAACGCTCAAGCGCGTCGGCCTCGATTACGTCCATTTGGGCCAGCAGGCGACGACCCTATCCGGCGGCGAAGCCCAGCGCGTGAAATTGGCCAAGGAATTGTCGCGGCGGTCGACCGGAACTACACTCTATATATTGGACGAGCCCACGACCGGCCTGCATTTTGAAGATGTCCGCAAGCTCCTCGAAGTGCTCCATGCTCTGGCCGATCAGGGCAATACTGTCGTGGTCATCGAGCACAATCTCGACGTGATCAAGACTGCGGATTGGATCATCGATCTCGGTCCCGAAGGCGGCGATAAAGGCGGAAGAATCGTGGCGGCCGGAACGCCGGAAGACATCGTGCGGGTCCCTGCGAGCTACACCGGGCAGTATTTGGCGGCGTATTTGAAAACAGGCGCGCAGAAGGCGAAGAAGCGGGCGTGAAATGGAAATGCCCTAGTGGTCCGAATCATTTAAATTGCAGGGTATAGATGCTTGAGTTTAATGCGGGCATCGTCTGTCGTGAACTGCCAGTCGGCTTTGGCGTTGTGTTTATTGCGGTGTTTTTCCCAGGCGGCAAT
>JBGOXX010000095.1:0-8881 GCA_041479345.1 Alphaproteobacteria bacterium | reverse complement strand
TTGGGCGCCGGCACGGCATGAGCCGGCAATTCACGCGGCTTTGCGGGCGGCGTCCATGGCCGATCGTATTCCGGTGCTGCCGCGGCCAAGGGGGCGATCGGAAGATCGACGACGATTTTTCCGTGCTGTTGCGCCACCATGCGGCCGGTATCGGTCAAGCGGCCGATCACCGCAAAATCGAGCTCCCATTTCTCGAAGATTTGGCGCGCCTGTTCCTCGCGGCCGGGTTTCAGGATGATCAGCATCCGCTCCTGGCTTTCCGAGAGCATGATCTCGTAAGCGCTCATGCCGGTTTCGCGGAGCGGGATATGATCGAGATTCATTTCGATGCCGAGCCCGCCCTTCGACGCCATTTCGAAGGACGACGAAGTGAGCCCCGCAGCCCCCATATCTTGAATCGACTGAATCGCATCGGTCGCCATCAATTCGAGGCAGGCTTCGATCAGCAGTTTCTCGGTGAACGGATCGCCGACTTGGACGGTGGGGCGCTTGGCATCGGATTCGTCGTCGAAGACGGCGGAAGCCATGGTCGCGCCGTGGATTCCGTCGCGCCCGGTCTTCGAGCCGACATAGACGATGGGATTCCCGATGCCGGCGGCCTTGGAATAGAAAATCTTGTCCGTGTCCGCCAAGCCGACGGTCATCGCATTGACCAGGATGTTGCCGTTATAGGCCGGATGGAATTCGGTTTCGCCGCCCACCGTCGGCACGCCGACGCAATTGCCGTAGCCGCCGATGCCCTTGACCACGCCATCGACCAGATGCCGGGTTTTGGGATGATCGGGAGCGCCGAAGCGGAGCGCGTTCATATTGGCGATGGGCCGCGCCCCCATGGTGAAAACGTCGCGCAAAATCCCGCCGACGCCCGTTGCCGCACCCTGGTAGGGCTCAATAAACGACGGGTGGTTATGGCTTTCCATCTTGAAGATGGCGGCCTTGCCTTCGCCGATATCGATCACGCCGGCGTTTTCGCCGGGGCCGCAGATCACCCAGGGTGCGGTCGTGGGCAGCGTCTTCAACCAGCGCTTCGACGATTTGTAAGAGCAGTGCTCGCTCCACATCACCGAGAAGATGCCAAGCTCGGTCAGATTGGGCTCGCGGCCCAAGATCGACAGAACCCGCGCATATTCCTCCGCGGTCAATCCATGACTGGCGACGATATCGGGGGTGATCGGCGAGGGCTCGGCGTTCAATTCAATGCCTCGATCAAGGCATCGAACATCGCCCGGCCGTCGGTCCGTCCGGTCGCAGGGTCGAAGGCCCGTTCGGGATGGGGCATGAGGCCCAGCACATTGCCGCGGTCGTTGAACACGCCAGCGATGTTGCGCGCCGAGCCGTTGGGATTGGCGGCTTGCGTCACCGCACCCTTATCGTCGCAATAGCGGAAGGCGACATGGCCGGAATCTTCGAGTGCGTCGAGGGTGGCGTCATCGGCGAAATAATTGCCGTCGCGGTGGGCGATCGGAACCCGGATGGTTTGGCCCTCTTGGTAATGCGAGGTGAACGCGCCCTTGGCGGCTTCGACCTTGAGGCCGACTTCGCGGCAGATGAATTGCAGATTGCTGTTCGGCAGGAGTGCTTCGGGCAGCAACTGCGCCTCGGTCAAAATCTGAAAGCCATTGCAGATGCCGAGCACGGCAACGCCCTTTTTGGCGCGCGCACTGACTTCACGCATGACGGGTGAATGAGCCGCCATGGCGCCGCAGCGCAAGTAATCGCCATAGGAAAACCCGCCGGGGAGAACGATGAGATCGACTTCGGGAATGCCGGCGTCCCGGTGCCAGGCCATGACCGGCGGCTTGCCGGTCGCGGCATGGAGCGCATCGGCGACGTCGCGATCGCAATTGGAGCCGGGGAAAACGATGACTGCGGATTTCACGCTACGCCTGACGTTTGGTTCTTAAGTTATTTGGCGATATCGACCGTGTAATTCTCGATGACCGTGTTGGCGAGAAGCTTTTCGCACATGGCGGTGACTTCGGCCCGGGCCTTGGCTTCGTCGGCGCCTCCGACATCGAGCTCGATATATTTGCCCTGGCGCACATCGCCCACGCCGGCAAAGCCCAAACTGGCCAGCGCATGGGCGATCGCTTTGCCCTGGGGATCGAGAACGCCTTTCTTCAAGGTGATGTGAACGCGGGCTTTCATCGCATCCCCTATTGCATGATATCCGGGCCCTTGAGGTCGCGCGGGCCGCCTTCGGGGAGAATGCCGAGCCGCCGCGCCACTTCCTGGTAAGCCTCTTCGACATTGCCCATGTCGCGGCGGAACCGGTCCTTGTCCAGCTTCTCGTTGGTCTTCATGTCCCACAGCCGGCAGGAATCCGGGCTGATTTCATCGGCGATCACGATCCGCAGATCTTCTTCTTCCCACAGCCGGCCGAATTCCAATTTGAAATCGACCAAACGTAAGCCCACGCCGAGAAACAGCCCGCTCATGAAATCGTTCACGCGAAGCGCCAGCGAGGTCATCTCGTCCAATTCCTGGATGCTCGCCCAATTGAAAGCGGTGATGTGCTCTTCCGCCACCATCGGATCGTTCAGCTCATCGGACTTGTAATGATATTCGATGATCGAGCGGGGCAGCGGCGTGCCTTCGGTAATTCCCAGCCGCTCGGAAAGCGATCCGGCGGCGATATTCCGCACCGTGACTTGGATCGGAATGATCTCCACGGCCTTGACCAGCTGCTCGCGCATATTCAGCCGGCGCACGAAATGGGTCGGCACGCCGATCTCGTTCAGCCGCGTCATCAAATATTCCGAAATGCGGTTATTGATGACGCCCTTGCCGGTGATGATGCCCTTCTTCGTGGCGTTGAACGCCGTCGCGTCGTCCTTGAAGTACTGGACGATCGTTCCGGGCTCGGGGCCTTCGAACAGGACCTTCGCCTTGCCTTCGTAGATTTGCCTGCGTCGGGACATAACCCCTGACCGGGGAGAAAGGAGGCTGGGCGCCTCCGGAGAGCCTCATATAGCAACTGTAGCCCTGCGAAACAACGCCCGGAAAAATTAAGCAATTCAAAGCGTAACCAGCTCGAAGGGAACCTCGCCCGGCCGCCCTGCGGCAAACCGCCAAACCGGCCGCTTGGGCGGCACCGAGGGGGCGGGAAGGGCGATGATCGAGCTGGAGACCGTGCCAAAGCCGCTTTCGGTCACGATAGTCATGGCGCCCGCCGCCCCGCCCTCATTCGACCCGGCATCGGCCGCTTCCGAGAGCCGGCTTGCCAGCAGCCTTTCCCAATCCGCAAACGCATGGGGCCCGCGGGTTTCGGGATTCGGGGGAGTTGCCTTTTCGAATCTCGGCAAATAGGCGCGAATCCGCGCCGAAGCGAGGTCATTGCGGTCGAGCGCCGTGATCATCGAAAGCCCGGGCGGGAGAGGGGAAACCTCGATATGGGGCCGGGTGTTTCCGGCGTGGCGCAGCCAGAAAGCGTCCCGGTTGTCGGCGATCACCAGATTGAACGAGCGGTAGCTCAGCGGATCGAGATCGGCCAAGCCGCTTGCGGCACTCGCCGCATCGGGGTGATCGAGGGCTTCGAGAACCAACTCGCCCCGGCTGCGCTTCCCGGCCTGGGGCCCGAGCGATCCCTCGCGGTTGAGAACCGCGGCCACCACCCCGTAATCGTTGATACCGAGCCAGGAACCGCCCGCCAGCCGGTCGAGCCCGGCCACCACCTCTTCCCGGTCGGGCCAATGACGGGCCGGCGGCAACCAGGGCCGGCCGGCCATTTCGTCCCTATTGGCCGCCAGAATCAGCGGCCAAGCGTGTTTCGGCCGGTGCAAAATCACGACTGTGCACATGACGTTTCGATACCAAAGCCAGCCCGGCGCCGCTATAAATTCGCTCGCCTTGGATGTCTGGCCCCAGATTTCTGGACGATGCGGCCGGCCGCTGGCAAGATTGTCAAAAGGATCAAGGATAGCGATGACGAGTCTGAACGAAAGAGAAAAGGCCTTCGAGGCCAAATACGAGCACGATCAGGAAATCGCCTTTAAGGTGCATGTCCGGCAGATCAAGCTGTTCGGGCTGTGGGCGGCCGGCCGCATGGGCCTGTCCAAGGACGAAGCTTCCGCCTATACCAAGAAGCTTATCGATTCCGATATCGAAAAGCGCGGCGGCGACGCGCTGCACATCGTCCTCAAAGACCTCACCGCGAAGGGTGTTGAGGCTAGCGAGCGGCAGCTGAGCAAGGAACTGGAGCGGCTGCTGGAGATCGCGAAGGCCGAAGTGATGACCGAGACGGGGCACTAGAGCGAAATTCGGTCGTATCGAATCATTCCTCCCCCGCAAGGGGGAGGTCACAAGAGGGAAAACTCCACCTCATCGGATATTTTGCTCTAGGCGCACCCGAATTGGTAGTTGCTTGAGGCTTGCCCTTAAGCCTTCCCGAACACCCGCTTAAAAATCGTATCGACGTGTTTCAGGTGGTGCTTGATGTCGAAGAGCGCCGCGAGCTCCTTGGCGCTGAGATGCCGCGATACGTCCTTGTCTTTGGCGAGCAGATCGCGGAAGCCGCCCTTGCCGTCCCAGGCTGATAACGCATTGCGCTGAACGATCTTATAGGCCTTTTCGCGGCTCATGCCCTTGCCGATCAAGGCGAGCAGCACTTGCTGGGAAAACACGATGCCGCCGGAGGCATCCAAATTGGCCTTCATGCGCTTTGGGTAGACCACGAGTTTCTTGATAATTTCGGCAAGCCTTGCCAGCGCGAAATCCAGCGCGATGGTTGCGTCCGGCGCAATGATCCGCTCCACCGCCGAATGGGAAATGTCGCGCTCATGCCAGAGCGCCACGTTCTCGAGTGCGGGCACCGCGAAGCCGCGAACCAGCCTCGCCAGCCCCGCGAGATTTTCCGAGAGCACGGGATTGCGCTTATGCGGCATGGCGCTCGAACCCTTCTGACCGGGCGCGAAAAATTCTTCGGCCTCGCGCACTTCGCTGCGCTGAAGATGCCGGATCTCGGTGGCGAGCCGTTCAACGGAACTGGCGATCACCGCCAGTATGGAAAAATACATCGCATGGCGATCGCGCGGAATGACCTGGGTCGAAACCGGCTCGGGCGACAATCCCAATTTTTTCGCGACGTAGTCTTCGACCCTTGGGTCGATATTGGCGAAAGTGCCGACCGCCCCCGAAATGGCGCAGGTGGCGATTTCCGCCCGCGCCAGCGTCAGCCGCGCCCGGGCGCGGGCAAATTCGGCGTAGAAGGTGGCGAGCTTGAGGCCGAAGGTCGTCGGCTCGGCATAGATGCCATGGCTGCGGCCGATGGTGACGGTTTTCTTATGCTCGAAGGCGCGCTTCTTGAGGGCCTTGAGCACGGCGTCGAGATCGTCGAGCAAAATATCGCTAGCGCGGGCAAGCTGAACCGCCAGGCAGGTATCGAGCACGTCGGAGGACGTCATGCCCTGATGCAGGAACCGCGCTTCGGGGCCGACGTGTTCGGCGACATTGGTCAGAAAGGCGATGACGTCGTGGCGGGTTTCGCGCTCGATTTTATCGATCCGTGCAATCTCGAACCTCCCGCGCTCGCGGATGGCCTTCGCCGCCTCGCGCGGTATGACACCGAGCTCCGCCTGCGCCTCGCTGGCATAGGTTTCGATATCGAGCCAGATCTGGAACTTCGTCTGCGGTTCCCAAATCGCCGCCATCTCCGGGCGGCTGTAACGCGGAATCATCGCTCCCTCAAGGAATTAGGCCCCCAACAATCGCGGCGCGATAGTACACCAATGGCCCAGCTTTGGAACCCTTCCGAGCTTTGGAACCGCTCAAGACGCCGCAGCGACATCGAGAATAAGCGCCGTGGCATTGTCGGTGCCGCCCGCGGCCAGGGCCGCTTCCGCCAGCCGCTTGGCCGCTGCCGCGGGAATCGGATGGCTTCGCAAAATGCCGGCGATTTGCGCGTCGTTCAACACGCCGGTCACCCCGTCGGTGCACAAGAGAATCCGGTCGCGGTCGCGAATGTCCTGGGCCTCGATATCCGGCCATGCCCGGTCGTGGGTGCCGAGCGACCGGGTCAAAATATGGGGGAAGCCTTCGGCGTGAAGATTGTGGTCTTCGGTGAGCCGGGAAAGCGTGGCCTCGCGCAGGCGGTAAATCCGCGAATCGCCGATATGCACGATTAATGCCGCGCCGTTTTCCAAGATCAAGGCGCTAAAAGTCGTGCCCATGCCGGAAAGTCGGCGATCTGCGCGGCCGGTATCGAGAATGCGGGTATTGGCGGCGGCGATTGCCGTTTCCGCCGCTTCGGCAAGAGACAGCTTTGGCGACGCTGCGGCGTAGAATTCGATGAACGTGCGAACCGCCAGCTCGGCCGCTTCGCGGCCTCCCGGCGCGCCGCCGATGCCATCGGCGATTGCGGCGACGACACCGCGCTGGTCCCCCGGCGCGAATACGGCGCCATAATCTTCGTTGCGGGATCTGAGCCCGATCTCACTCGCGAATCCGCTTTGGAATTTAAGCTCGGTCGGCATGGTGTCTATCCGCCGGCTCCGATCAATTGCAGCACGGAGGGGAGAATTTTTTCCACGATGACATCGACGCCCTTGGCGGTAGGATGAAGCCCGTCCGCTTGCGTCAATTCCGGATTGCCGGCGGAGCCGTCGAGAAAAAACGGATAAAACGCGGCGTGATGCTTCTCGGCGAGAATCTTGAACACCGATTCATATTCGGTGCCGTAGTCGCGCCCCAGATTGGGGGGTGCCCGCATTCCGGCGATCAGCACCGGAATTTTCGCCGCCTCCAGCCGGGTCAAAATCGCGTCGAGATTCTTCTCCATTTCCTTCGGATCGAATCCGCGCAAGCCATCATTGGCGCCGAGTTCGAGAATGACGGCGTCGGGCTTGTCCTCCATCACCCAATCGAGCCGCGCCAATCCGCCCGCCGAGGTGTCGCCGGAAACGCCGGCATTGATGACGGTCGCCTGAACGCCATGGGTGTTGAGCGCCTGTTCGAGTTTTGACGGAAATGAATCCTCGGCGGCGAGCCCGTATCCGGCGGTCAAGCTGTCGCCGAGTGCGACGATACGGGGGGCAACAATGGGCGTTGCCGCTTGTACGGAGGCCGCGGGCAAGATGAGAATGACCGCAAGGGCGGCGACAAGCGCGTTGAAAAGGCGGAACTTTCCCCCATATCCGTGAGAAGGCCCGCCGCAGCACATCTCGATCCCGCTCCTCCGCAATGTCTTCGCGCCCTTCAACATTCAAGCTATGCCGCTGAACCCAGCCCCTCAAGCCTTGCAGGAAAAGCCGATGATCCGAATGGACGATGTGCACCTCACTCTGGAGGGGGCGGCGGGTGCGGTCAATATTTTGCGCGGCGTCGGTTTCGAGGTGGGTGCCGGCGAAACCATCGGGCTCATCGGTCCGTCCGGCTCGGGCAAAACCAGTCTGTTGATGACGATCGCCGGATTGGAACGCCCGTCGCGCGGGAAAATCTCGATTGCCGGAACCGATCTCGGCTCCCTCAATGAAGATGGTTTGGCTCTCTTCCGGCGCAAGACCATCGGCATCGTGTTTCAGAATTTTCATCTGATTCCGACCATGACCGCGCTGGAAAATGTCGCGGTGCCGCTCGAGCTTGCGGAAATCCGCGACGCCGTGCCACGCGCCCAAAACGCCCTGGAATCCGTGGGCCTCGGCCATCGTCTGGGCCACTATCCCGGCGAGCTTTCCGGCGGCGAGGAACAGCGCGTCGCCATCGCCCGCGCCTTCGTCGGCGAACCAAGACTTCTGCTGGCGGACGAACCGACCGGCAATCTCGACCGCGCCACCGGGGACAGCGTCATGGCGCTGCTGTTCGATTTCGCGGCCAAGCGCGGGACAACACTCGTGCTGGTCACTCACGAACCCGCCTTGACTGAACATTGCGGGCGCTTGCTGCGGCTGGAAGACGGTAAAATTGTCGATGACCGGGCAGCACCTTCGCGCCGGATCGCCCAGTGAACTGGATTGGTCAGTGAATTTGCCGCTCGCGCTCAAGTTTGCACGGCGCGAATTGCGCGGCGGGCTGAAGCGGCTCCGCATCTTTCTCGCTTGTCTGGCGTTGGGCGTCGGCGCACTTGCCGCGGTCGGCTCGGTGGCCGATGCGGTCCGCGCCGGACTTGCCGCCGATGGCCGCGTGATCTTGGGTGGCGATGTCGATCTGCGCCTCGCCAACCGTCCCGCAAGCCCGCAAGCGATCGCTTATCTGAATCAGTCGGCTGAGGTTTCGCAGGTGGCGGAGCTGCGTGCCATGGCCCGGCTTCCGGAGCACGATTCCCGCGCGCTGGTTGAACTCAAAGCCGTCGATTCCGTCTATCCGCTGGCCGGCACGGTCGAACTCGCGCCGCCGCTGCCGCTGGCCGAGGCGCTCGTGCAAAAAGACGGCGTTTGGGGTGCCGCTGCCGAGCAAGGCGTGTTCGACCGGCTCGGCGTTGCGCCCGGCGGACATATTCGAATCGGCGATGCCGATTTCAGCTTATGCGCGGTCATCGCCCACGAGCCGGACCGGGGTGCGGATGCCTTCAGCCTCGGCCCGCGGGTGATGATTTCCGCCGATGCCCTTGGTTCGACGGGCCTCATAGTGCCCGGCAGCATCGTCGATTACCGCTACCGCTTGAAACTTCCCGATAACGCCAATCTCGATTCCTTTCATGACGAGCTCGGCGCGAAATTTCCGGATGCGGGATGGCGCATCCTCGACCGCAATAACGCCGCACCGGGGCTGAAACGCCTGATCGACCGCACCACCATGTATCTGACGCTGGTGGGCTTGAGTGCCCTATTGATCGGCGGGGTCGGCATCGCCAATGCGGTCAAGGGCTATTTGGATTCGCGCCTTGCCACGATCGCGACCTTCAAATGCCTCGGCGCGTCGAACGCGCTTGTCTTCGCGATTTATCTGG
>JBGOXX010000094.1:0-9005 GCA_041479345.1 Alphaproteobacteria bacterium | reverse complement strand
TTGCTCGGTCAGAATTTCGACGACAACGTCGGTGATTTGCGCCGCTATTTCGTCTCGAGGAAGTCTCGAGGCGGCCGCAACATCGATGCGTTCCATGATGACCGCGCGAATCTTGATCGCTGCATCGTCCACGCTGGCGCGATTCGAGACGCGGCCCGGCGTCGCCGAGCCCGTCGAAACCTCGGCCAAAGCCCGGTTCAAATTCGGCGACCCGCCGGATTTCGATTTTTGCATCGGTGCCGGCGTTCTCGCTCCGGCTCTTGCTTTGGCATCGATAATCAGATCGTTGATGAGAGCGGTGATGAGACCCCGGGATTCGAGGGGCGGCACCGCGATATTTTGCCCCGCCAGGAATTCCGCGACGACTTCGTTCACCTTTTGCGCGATTTCCTTGCGTGACAAGGTGAGCGCCGCCTGGGTCCCGATTTTCGCCATCACCCGCTGGGAGAGTTGCGGTCTCAAATCGTCCAACCCTGCGGTTGGCGCCGGTGCCAATTCGGCCTTGATCTGCGCTTCCGCTTCCGGTGAAAGCGAAGCCTGTGCGGCGGCGGGCTGAGGCGGCGCTGATTGCGCCGTCATCGATTGGCCGGGCGCGGAGTCGTCAGGCGATGTCTGGCCGGATGAAGACTGAACCGGCGGCTGGCCGGGCGCGGATTGGAGTGCGGCCGGGACGGTCGGTTGCGGGGACGAATCGGCCGGAGCCGGCCGTGGCTCGGGCGCGGAACGTGATTCGGACGCGGCAGCGGATGCTGCCGCGGCGGGCCGGCGCTTCATCGCCTCAAGGCGTGAACCGCTTAAACCTTCCGGTTTTTGCCGCCTGAACATGGCTACGCGCCCGCCATCGCTAGGAGAAGAAACGGCGCCAGAACGGGCCGCTGGTCTTCACCGGGCCGGCGAGGCTCTCCGCGAGCTTGCGCAACGTATTGACCGCGCCGCTTCGCTTGGCGACGGACGGAAGCGGCTTGCCCGCATTGGCGGCCAGAGCCGCGGTTTTCGGCTCGTCCGGCACGAGAAAATCGACGCGGGATTCAATGCCGCGCTCGAAATCGCTTTTCGAGATTTGACCTTTGCCGTTCGCCACCCGGTTGGCGACCACGGATATCTTGGCGACGGGGCTGTTGTCCCGCGCAAACGAAAGCACCCGCAAAGTGTCGCGCACACTGACGAGCGAAAGGTCGCAAACCACCACGATGTCGGTCGCCTTGCCCAGCAGATCACGGCTCGCGGAAAGTTGGGCACGCGGCAGATCGGCGAGAACGAACGCAAAATTTTGGCGCAAATGATCGAACAGAAGCGCAGAGGCCTCCGGATTGATCGCCGTCGTGCGATCCAGCGACTCTTCGCTGGCAAGCAGCATGAGGTTGGGACTCTCCGCCACCATGGCGCTGGTGAGGAACAGGGCATCGATCCGGTTGGGATTGGCCAGCGCTTCGCACAGCCCATGGCCCGGCTCGAGATCGAGATCGAGGGCCGTGGTGCCGAAGTGGAGATCGAGGTCGACGAGAGCGGTCTTCGCGCGATGTTCGTGGGCGATCAACCAAGCGCAATTCGTCGCCATCATGCTGGCCCCGATTCCGCCCTTGGCCCCGATAAACAGAACAAGCCGTCCGAGTTTCGCCTCGCCGCGCGCCGGATCGCCGCTGCTTTCTTGTACGCGAAGGGCACGGTCCATTGCGTCGACGAGAACGTCTTTGACGACGGGTTTCACCACGTAATCGGCGGCACCGGCCCGGCAAATATCGCGGTAGAGCCTAATATCGTTGACGGTGCCCAGCGCGATGATGACCGTGTCGGCGCTACAAGTGTCTTTTAGCATCTGCACGGCGGTGACCGGATCGGGGGTTTCGCCGAGATCGACGATCAGGCGGCGCGGCGAAGGTGCCGCGACCATGAGTTGGATCGCCGCTGAAATCCCGCCTTCCTGTACCGTGGTGTCCGGCCAGGAATGAAGTTTGGCAATATCCGCCAGCACCAGTCGCACGGCCGGGTCGAAAGAGAAGGCGAGGAACTCATCGTTATGATAAGTCTCGCGCAATCGGTTCAGCATCGCAGCGGCGCTGCTCATGGCTCGTTCCTTCGCTTACTTGCCGGTTGAACCCGATTGGCCCGATTCGTCCTTGATGCCCGCGCCCGGCGCAAAGTTGTCGGGCTTCTGCTCATAGGCGTCGTGCGGCATCTTGTAAGTGCCCTGCCGGTAACGTTGGATGGCATTGGTCGTGTGTTCGGCATCCGATCCGGCCAGCGGCTTGCCGCTCACCAGGTCGCGCGGATCGGCAATCATGAGGCCGAGATTGGTCTCGGTCGCGCAGCCCAAATTGCTGGACGGCGTGTTGCTCGGATCGTCGTCCGAGGGCTTGCTCCAATCGGGGCATTGCGGCGGCGTAACGACATAGCGGCCGATCACGACGGTGACTTGATCGGCGGGAGTACTGGTCTCTCCATCCGGTATTGCCTTCAAGTGAAGCCCGCCGAGATAGGCGGCCACCGCCGCTTGGCGCCGCGCCGAAAGCGCGCTGCCGTTGCCGTCAGGCGCACTGGCAACCGCGATCGTTATGTCATCGTTGGGGTTGGCCTCCTCACGCGCCAAGAAAGCGTCGAGCTCCTTCAGTTCCGCGGCGGAAAGCTTGTCCTTTCCCGGATCGAAACGAACATCATGGGTCTCGCGCAGGAACAGAACCTTATTTTCCTTCGGCGATTCGGCCTCGGTCCATTGCGAGTTCTGCAGAGTCGGTGCGCAAGCGGCGAGCGAACCGATAAAACCGATGGCGAGAAGCAGGCGGGATGTTGCAAGACGATTTTTCATGGCGCGCCCTCCTACTGATCCATCATGAAGCCGACGGGGCCGGACAGCCCTTTGCCGTCGGGACCGACGGGCATCGGATTCTTGTCCTGCAGATGCGGCTTATAAGCCTGGCCCCACAAAACGCGATCGTAATCATTGGGCGCCACAAGGCCGTCGGTCGGCGACGCCATCTTCATGCCGGAAACCGGACGCACGATATAAGGCGTCACCAAAATCACGAGTTCCGTTTCATTGCGTTGGAACTTGTTGGAGCGGAAAAGCGGCCCGAGAACCGGCAGATCGCCGAGCCCCGGGAATTTCGAAAGATTGTTCGTCGTGTCATTTTGAAACAGACCGGCGATGGCAAAGCTCTGGCCGCTGCCAAGCTCGACCGTCGTCTCAGCCCGCCGGGTCGTTAGGGCGGGAATTTGAAAGCCCTCCAGTTGAACCGCGCCGGTGGTCGAAAGCTCGCTGACCTCGGGCACGACCTTGAGGTTGATGAGATTGTTTTTCAGCACCGTCGGCGTGAAGGAAAGACTGACGCCGAATTGCTTGAAGGTGACGGTGATCGCAACGGCCCCGCCGGTTTGTCCGGTTTGCGGCGTCGGAACCGGGAACTCGCCGCCCGCCAGGAAGTTGGCGCTTTCGCCGGAAACCGCCGTCAAATTCGGTTCCGCCAAAATCGAAACCAGCCCTTCGCTCGCCAATGCGTCGATGACGGTGTTGAGATGCACGGTACCGCTGTCCAATCCAATCGCAAGATCATTCACGGCGGGATCGGGATTGCGGAGGAATCGGGTGGCTGTACCCAGGACCGGATTGCCGATGCCGAGTGCGCTCACGAACCCACCGACAGAAAAGAACGTATCCCAGTTGAATCCGAACTCCTTCAACGCAGCGCGCGACACTTCGGCCATGCGTACGTGCAAATTCACCTGGGCCGGACCCATCACGTCGAGGTGGTTGATGACGGTGTCATCCTTGCCGATGAAGCGCGCCGACATCTGCCGCGCGTCTTCCGCCTCGACCGGCGAAGCGACGGCTCCAGACAAAATCAATCCCCCGTCGATGGAGGTCGCCGAAACATTGGAATCGGGAAGCAGCGATTTGAGCGCGCTATTGAGCCGGGTCAGATCGTGGGTCACCGTGACCGCCGTATCGAGCAGAACATGTTCCTGGGCGTCCACCGCGAACAGCGTGGTCTCGCCCACTTTTTTCGCCAGCACATAGATGATCGTCGGCGATTTCACCTGAATGTCGGCGATATCGGGATCGGCGACGAAGACGGTCGCGGCCGCGTGATCGAGCCGGACGAGCTTTCCTTGATTGAGCTCAATGGCGATCGGAGCCCCTTGAGACGCGACGACCTCCTTGGCAAGGGAGGGAGAGGCGACGGCGACGAACGAAAGAAGGAGAGGAAGAAGTATTGCGAGGCTTTTTCGCAGGCTCATTTTGTACTCCGGAGATCCTGAGTTTCGGCTTTGTCCCCGTGAAGAACATTTATTGCGGCCTCGTTATGCTGCGGGCCGAGCAGTACGCTCGCTTCGGAATCCCAGGTATAGCTGTGGCGTTCGGCGACTTGTGTCGACGATCCGCCTTTTTCGTCTTTGGCGTCCTTTTCGTCCAACGGCTCGTTTTCATTGCGGACCATGCTGCGCAGGCTGAGCGAGAGTTTGCCGAGCTCGGCAACCAGTGTCACGACTTCGACTTGTTTGGGTGTGACTTCGAGAGTGACGTTCTTGGCGACGACCGCCTTGTCGGCCTGGTCATTGGTCGTTTGATCGACTGCGATCACGCGGACATTGTTCAGCACCGTTTCGCTGGCGTGACGGGTGACCTTGTTGTCTTGGCCTTCCTGAATGTTTTGGGTCAAAATCACGTCGACGCGATCGCCGGGAAAAATGAATCCGGAGGCGCCGGTGGTGGCATCGATCGAAACCGAAATCGCGCGCATGTCGGGTTTAAGCACCGCCGCCAGAAATCCGCTTTCGCCGGGCTTGACGACCACGGCATCGGTAACCGGTTGGCCGGCTGTGATGCCTTGGCGCACGACAGCGCCGGTCATGTCTTCGGGTTTGCGTTTGCCCTTGACGAGGTAAGTCGGCGCCAGGCCTGCATCCGGCCATGCCTGCCAGCGCAACTGATCGGGCTGCAGCAGAGTGCCGGCGGGAAGATCTTCCTTGGCGACGAGAATTTCATTGTTCGCGGCTTCTGGTGCCGGCGCGGGAGCCTGAGTCATCGCGGCGCGCTCTGCTTCCATCCAGTTGCGCGCGAGGTACACCGTGCCGAACGCGGCAACAAAGGCGAGAAGGATCAGAATGACAAGCCGGCTTTTCATCGTGGTCTCCTTCGCATCCTTCTCAACGCGATAGCAATTGAATGGCCAGCCAAAGTCCGCCGATGGCTATGGCAATGCCGTAAGGAATGCTGGCATGAAGTTTGTCTGCGGAATCGTCATCCGGCGCGAGCCTCACATTTGGCCAAGGCCTCACATATTGAAGATAACTTTTCGTAAAGACGGCGAGCACGCCGCCGGCCATGGTGGTCAGCAAGACGAAGCCCAGTACTTGCATCGGCCCTGCCCAAAGCGCCGCCGCCGCGAGCAGCTTGACATCGCCACCGCCGGCGTATTTCAGGGCGAACATGACGATCCCCGTAGCCAGCAAGGCGAACGCAACGACGAGCGCACCAACCCAATCGATGGGCACTGGGCTCGCCAGCACGTGGGCGGGATAAAGCAGCGCGACTGAAAAGCTGACGGAATTGGGAATGAGGTAAGTGCGAAAATCGTTGAACGCCGCCCAGGCCAGCAGCCCGACGAAGAGCACAATCGTAAATTGATTTATGAATGCGGAGGTCATTCTTCGCGGTCCTTGCAGTGCCCGCCGGCTGCTTGGTTCAGAGCGCTGAGCTGCAGGCTACGCGCTTGAACCTGGTTGGTGCGCCGGCAACGAACGGGTACGGGACACCGACAGCGTCCCGTACCCGGTTAAAGGATCTCTTTGCTAACTCGTGGTGGCGGCGGCGCTGGTCGCCGAAGTCTGGGCAGTGTCGAGCTGGGTCGACACCGTATTGAAAATCCCTTGCAGGGATTTGCCCATGGCACTCAAAGCACCGATCGCAGCGACCGAAACGAGACCGGCGATCAAGCCGTATTCGATGGCGGTCGCGCCGGTTTCATCCGTCCAGAATTTGCGAATCGTCGTAATCATGTCCAAGCCCTCTTTTTTTACGTGGCAGAAGTGATCCACACACTCTATCGGGCCAGGATTAACGGAAGGTTAATTCCACATAAGGAAACGTACGTAAAACGTAGTAAATTATAGTAAATGTTATGCTCTTCATTTTATCGAGTAGAGTAATAATTGAAATAAGAAATGAATAATATTTGTCCGGTATCTATGTCGATGGTCTATGAATTGTCTTACGGCTATTTTGTAAGCTTTAAAGTGATACGGTTGTTCTTTTCGTATTATATTTTTTGATTAAGCTCGTGATCTTTATCGGCGGTTAATTACCGCTCTTGGATCGAAGCCCTTGTGTCAAAAAACGGGCCTTCAAAAGCCGAGGGCCGTGCCCCGGAAATCCCGAGGCACGGCCCCCACCAAAGACCTTGCGCTTTTACGCGCGAAGCTTCGTTTTAGCTGGTCGTGGCAGCGGCGCTGGTGGCCGAGGTCTGCGCGGTATTGAGCTGGGTCGACACGGTATTGAAAATACCTTGCAGCGACTTGCCCATGGCACTCAAAGCACCGATCGCGGCGACCGAAACGAGACCGGCGATCAAGCCGTATTCGATAGCGGTAGCACCGGCCTCGTCATTCCAAAAATTGTGAATCGTCTTCAACATAATCATAGCCCTCCTGAGTGGCAGAAGTGATGCTCGCAATATACGGAGTAGAAGTTACCGAGACATTAATGTTCAAGCCAAAAAACGCTTTTAGATCAAACAATTAGATCGAATGTCGTCAATAAATATCTAAAATTTTATCGTTCTACATTTTATACAATTACGTAAATCCGTTATTTGGCGTGGAGATTAGAACTCAGGGGATCTGCCGCCCTATCTGAAGGGCTGGGAACAGTCACAAAAGGCGGCGGGCCGCTTCTCGCTGCGGGCGGCTAATAAATCCCGGGGATGAGGCGCGCGGTGCGCTCCATATAGCCCCGGTAATCGGGGAAGGTAGCGCAGAGCACGCGCTCTTCATTGCGCATACGGGCCATCTGGAGAAGCCAGTGCGCGGCGACAAGAAGCGCCGTCCAGGGCGATGCATATTGAAGAAAGCTGCCGATGACCGCGACTTCTTCGGCAAGATAGAGCGGGTGGCGAATCACGTTATAGGGCCCGTGTGTCACGACCTTTCTGGCCTCGGCCATGATGCTGATCGAACGGCCGAGACGGCAAATCACGTAAGCGGCAATGCAGTTCCCGGCCAGGATGATCGCGCTCGAAACCATGTTCATTTCGGCAGAAAGCTCGCGGTGCGGGAAAAGCGGCAGAACCATCAATAGGAACGTTCCGGTCAATGCGGTGATGCGCGGCATGAGGCCCGGCGCCTTGGCAATCGGGCGCGAGCGCAGCATCGTGAAGAGGACGAGCGTAAAAAAGAAAAGAAGAAGCGTGGCCCGGGAAGCAATGGACGACAGGAACAGGGACGGCGACGCCATGACGTCGGGCTGATTTAAGTTGCGCAACAACTCGCGCACGACCTGATGGGCGATAAAGAAATACCAAAGGAAAAAGATCGCCTTGATGGCGATGTCATAGGCAACCGAACGCATGATTCGAGCCAGCCAGTCTTCCAGCCGGGTCGTGCTCAAGCTCACGATGGAACCGCCGCCTTGTGCCATAAAAATGCTCCCGCGGACGTCGCCAAGCATTTGGCACGTCGCAGGCCACGCTAAGCGCATTGGCTTAATCGCCGGTTAAACCGGCCCGCGAATCGCGCGGGATTTTGGGCGGATTTTAACGATTCATCTCAACGAAAGAGGCCCGGGTCAACGAAAGAGGCCCGGGGCAGAAACCCCGGGCCTCTTCATAGGCGGGCCGTTCTCCGGCGATGCGTTAGCGGCGCTGTTGGCCGAAAAATTGAAGCAGAAAGAGAAAGAGGTTGATGAAATCCAAATAGAGCCGCAAGGCGCCCATGACCGATTTCTTGCCGGCAATCTCGTTGCTGTCGGAATCGAGGTAGAGCTCCTTGATTCGCTGGGTGTCGTAGGCGGTAAGACCGGTGAATACGATGACGCCGATTGCCGAGATGACGTATTGGAACTGCATGGAATTGAGGAAGACGTTCACGATCGTTGCGATGATGAGACCGATCAGGCCCATGAAGAGAAATGAGCCAAGGCCCGTCAAATCGCGTTTTGTCGTGTAGCCATACAGACTAAGCCCGGCGAAAGCGCCCGCGGTGATGAAAAACACCCGCGCAACGCTCACTCCTGTATAGGCGAGGAAGATCCAAGCAAGAGACAATCCCATCACGCCGGCGTAAAGCCAAAATGTGGTTTGGGCTGCAGCCAGGCTCATGCGGTTGATGCGGAAACTCAAGAAAAGGACGAAGCCGAGAGGGGCCAACATCACCAGCCACATCAGCGGCGTTCCGTAAATTGCTTGAACGACCGACGGTGACGATGCAACGAGCCAGGCGACCAAGCCCGTCAGCGTCAAGCCGCCCGCCATGTAGTTGTAAACGCGGAGCATGTAGCGCCGCAGGCCTTCGTCGACAGCAACGTCGGCGCGCGCGGCAGGCGAGGCATAACGGTTTCCCGCATCGTAAGACATCGCGAATTTCCTGTTTGGTTAACGAAAGGTTTCCGTGCCGGTCATATTGGCATACTCGCCGGGCAAATCAATGAGGGGGCGCGGTATCCAGATAGCGTACCGGCAAATGTAGGCGTCGCGCTGCGCCGGCAACGTCGCCAAAAATATTTGCTTTTTCAAAGTTTTGTCCCGCCGGGCTTTGTTGGCTGCGGGTCGTCTTGGTCTTCATCTTCGCTGGGCGGCCGCGGTTTTGCCTTCGGTTGGGCGCTGGGCGCTCCGGCATTGGGAAGCCGCGGGATGATGATATTGCCCTGATCGTCGATGCGGGGCATGCCGTATTGGGGCAGCGCCTGGATCATCAATTCGATGGCCTGCATAAATCGCTGGGTGGCCTCGATGGCCAATTCTTCGGCCTGCCGTTGTTTTTCCCGGCTGTCCTGTGACGGTGAGGATTCGGCACTC
>JBGOXX010000093.1:0-9113 GCA_041479345.1 Alphaproteobacteria bacterium | reverse complement strand
CGCCGCGCCAGATCCATTTGCCAAAGCCGGTCCTGGGCATGAACGAAGCCGAGTGCAAAATAGGCGTCGTGTTCGGATTGCGCGCGGATGGTCGGAATTCCGTGCCGGTCGCGAACGATTTGGACCGCGGCGGAAAGCCCGGGCAGCGAAATCTCGCCTTGTTCGGCCGGCAGCGAGCCGCGCAGCCAAAAATACGCGCTCAGCAATATCGCCGCAAAAATTCCAAGGACCGCGCAACTCCATTTGACGATTTTGCCGGTCACTTTCTTACGAGTCCCTCGGATCTCGCGAGGTCGGCGGTTATGCGATCGCGATCATGGCCGAGATCGGGTGCCGGCGGCCGCCGTGCGGGATCCGGGAAGCCGGACATTTTGATCGGATTGCCGGGCATCCGCAGCTCTCCCGCTGTTTCGTCGTCAACCGCTACCACCATATTGCGTGCGGCGATCTGCGGATCGGCCAGCGCCTGGGCGATATCGTTGATCGGTCCGCAGGGAACGCCGGCGGTCTCGAAAAGGGAAAGCCATTCCTTGCTGCCTCGCTTGCTCAGAGCCTCCTCGATGTCGTCTTGAAGCCTCTCCGCATTCTTGGTGCGCTCGTCATTGCTTGCAAAAAGCGGATTGGCGGCAAGATCCGGTCGTCCAATGACCTCGCAAAGGCGAGCGAACAGGCGGTCATTGCCGGCGGCGATAACGATGTAGCCGTCCCTGCTCCGGAAGGTCGAAAACGGTGTGATCGAAGGATGCCTTCCGCCCAAGGGTCCCGGGACTTTGCCGGTGGCGAAGTAGCGGGCGATGGCGTTTTCCAGAATGGCGATCTGGCAATCGAGCATTGCGACGTCGATCTTCAGGCCCTTGCCGCCCGTCGCGCGATGGTAGAGGGCGGCACAGATCCCAACCGCGGTGAACAGTCCGGCGGTGATATCGCCAATCGAGGTGCCGACCCGGGTCGGCGGGCCCCCCGGCTGACCGGTCAGGCTCATGATCCCGCCCATGGCCTGAACCACCATGTCGTAGGCAGGGCGATTGGCCTGCGGCCCGGTATGGCCGAAGCCGGAGGCAGCGGCGTAAATCAACCGGGGAAAGCGATGATGCAGGGCTTCGAAGCCATAGCCGAAACGTTCCATAGTGCCCGGCCGGAAGTTTTCCACGAGCACGTCGGAACAAGAAAGAAGTTCTTCGAAAACAAGACGATCCGGTTCTTTATTGAGATCGAGGACGATGCTCTCCTTGCCGCGATTGAGCGACATGAAATAGGCCGATTTGCCGTTCACGAAGGGGCCAATATGCCGGGAATCGTCGCCGCCGGGCTGCTCGACCTTGATGACCCGGGCTCCCAGATCGCCCAACACCAGCGTGCAGAACGGTCCCGCCAGGACCCGCGTCAGATCGAGAATGGTGATGCCGGTTAGCGGACCGGCAGGAGCGTCGGCCGCATGCGTATCCGCGGCACTCACTTGTGTTGATTGAGCCGGCGCGCGACGGCGGGCGCTGCATAGGTGACGATGGCGTCGGCACCCGCCCGTTTGAAGCAGAGCAAGAGTTCCATCAGGACCCGGTCTTCGTCGATCCAACCGGCTCTGGCGGCCGCCTTCAACATCGCGTATTCGCCGCTCACCTGATAGGCGAAGGTCGGAAGACCGAATGCTTCCTTGACGCGCCACAGCACGTCGAGATAGGGCAGGCCCGGTTTCACCATGAGCATGTCGGCGCCTTCGGCAATATCGAAAGCGACTTCGCGCAAGGCTTCATTGCCGTTGGCCGGATCCATCTGATAGGTGCGTTTGTCGCCGGTGCCCAACGATCCAGCGGAATTCACCGCGTCGCGGAACGGACCGTAAAGGGCGGACGCATATTTGGCGGCGTAAGCCATGATCCGCACGTTCTTGAAACCTTTCGATTCGAGGACGTCGCGAACGGCGCCGATCCGGCCGTCCATCATTTCCGAAGGCGCCACCACATCCGCGCCGGCTTCTGCCAGATTGAGCGCCTGCTTGCACAGCACCTCGATGGTTTCGTCGTTCAGAATTTCGCCGTCGCGCATCAATCCGTCATGGCCGTGGTTCGTATAAGGGTCGAGGGCTACGTCGCAAATGATGCCGAGTGTGGGCTGCGCCTTTTTGATCGCGCGCACCGCCCGGCAAACCAAGCCGTTGGGATTGAACGCCTCGCTCGCCGTTTCCGATTTCAAGGCGGATTCGACGGCCGGGAAAATGGCGATCGCCGGAATGTGAAGGGACATCGCGGTTTCGGCCGCGCGCACCAACTGATCGACCGAGAGCCGCTCGACATCCGGCATCGAATCGATGGCGGTGCGAAGATTCTGGCCTTCCTGAATGAAGATCGGCCAAATCAAATCGTCGGCGGAGAGTTTGTTTTCCGCCACCAGCCGCCGCGACCAATCGGCCATGCGGTTGCGCCGCAGGCGGGTACGGGGAAAGCGGCCCAATGGATTGGGGAAATCCCGGCTCACTATGTCAAATCACCTTTGCCGCAAAACCGTTAGGCCGCTGCCAGCGCTTGCTTGAGATCGGCCAGGATATCGTCGATGTGTTCGATGCCGACGGACAGACGGACATAGCCTTCCGTGACGCCGGTTGCCAGCTGTTCTTCCGGGCCTAGTTGCGAATGGGTGGTGCTCGACGGATGAATAGCGAGGCTTCGCGCATCGCCGATATTGGCCACATGATAGAACATTTGGAGCGAATCGATGAAGCGCCGTCCCGCGTCCTGCCCGCCTTTGAGCTCGAATCCGACCAGCCCGCCGTATCCGCCCTTCAGATAAGTGTCGGCGCGGCGTTTGGATTCACCACTCATCAGACCTGGGAAAATGACGCTCGTCACTTTCGGATGCTTGGTCAGGAAGGCCGCAACTTTCTCCGCATTCTCGCAATGCTGGCGCATGCGAAGCGGCAACGTCTCCAAACCCTGAATGAACAGGAAGGCATTGAAGGGACTCATCGCGGCGCCGATGTCGCGCAGCAATGTCACCCGCGCCTTGATGATGTAAGCAATCGGGCCAAGCGGTTTCACCGCTTCCGTCCAAACCGCGCCGTGATAGCTGGGATCGGGCTGGGTGAGCATCGGGAATCGGCCCCCATGAGCCTCCCAATCGAAATTGCCGCCGTCGACGATGACGCCGCCGATCGACGTGCCGTGCCCGCCGATATATTTGGTGGTTGAATAAACGATGACGGCGGCGCCGTGTTCGAAAGGCCGGCACAGAATCGGCGCCGCCGTATTGTCCATGATCAGCGGAACGCCGAGCTTGCGGCCGATCTCGGCAACTTCCTTGATCGGGAAAACCTTAAGCTTTGGGTTCGGCAGGGTTTCCCCGTAATAACAGCGGGTGCGGGCATCGGTCGCCTTGGCAAAGGCCTGCGGATCTTTCGGATCGACGAAGCGGCACTCGATCCCCATGGTCTTCATAGTGTTCGCAAAAAGGTTCCACGTCCCGCCGTAAAGGTCTGTGGAACTTACGAAATTGTCGCCGGTCTGACAGATGTTCTGGACCGCCATCAGAGACGCCGCCTGACCCGAACTGACCGCGAGCGCTGCCGCCCCGCCTTCGAGGGCCGTCAGGCGCTCCTCGAGCACGGCGCTCGTCGGATTCCCGATCCGGGTGTAGATGTTTCCAAGCTCTTTGAGCGCGAACAAATTGGCGGCGTTTTCGGTGCTTTTGAACTGGAAGGAGGTCGTTTGATAGATCGGGACGGCAACCGCATTGGTCGCTTCATCGCTCCGGTAACCCGCATGAAGCACGATGGTTTCCGGGTTCTTGCTGGTGGTTGCCATGATTCCTCCCCTTTAAGCCGCTATGGCCCGGTCGATACCGTTCTTCGCGGTCGTCCCAGCGTTTTTGAAGACCATAGCCTGCAAGGCGGTATAACACTTTGGGTCTAACAGAAGAATAGGCCGGAGAACCAGGGTTTTAGGCGCCGTTGCGCTTCGCCTTAGCCTCAAAAATGCCTGCTCAAGTATAGGGATTGTTAACCTTCACCCCCTAGCATGATGCCAGGCAACCAAGGTTTGCGAGGGGCGCCGTGGAAAAGGGTTATCTCGAAGTCATCGGTTTGATTGAACGGCTTCACCGCCAGTTTTTGGAAGTGGTGAAAGCCGAGCTCGATCACCTGGGGATTCAGGACATCAACAACGTCCAGGCCCTGATCCTGTACAATATCGCCGCGGAAGAGGTGACGGTGGGTGAATTGACCTATCGTGGCTACTATCTCGGCTCGAACGTCTCCTACAACCTGAAGAAAATGGTGGAAACCGGCTATCTGGAGCAAGAGCGCTCGACTCACGACCGGCGCACGGTCCGGGTAAAGCTTTCGGAAAAGGGCAAGGCTCTGCGCGAAAAGATCGCGGCCATGTTCTCCCGCCACTCAGGCAAGCTCAGCGACGGTGCCCTGGCGCCGGCGCGGGTGGTATCGGCCAATGAATCCCTGTGGGCTTTGGGCCGGTTCTGGAACGAAATCCTGAACAGCCCGGCGCGCGCTGGCGAGGACGTCAGGCTCCGCGCCTAGCAATCTCGACGATCATCCAAAGAATTAACGCCGGGCGGTCTAACCGCCCGGCGTTCGTATTTTTGCGGTTCCCCACCGTTGACATCGGGCGGCGTTGGCAAGACAAACTAGCCGTGTTGGCCCGGTTGGCCCGATACTCCTGTCGATGTTCGACTTCGATTACGGCCGCTTTTGCGACCGCCTTGCCGGTTTGGGCAGGCGGCGGCGGGAGCGTGTGTTCGGCCGTACCCAAGGCGCTCAAATCCAAAGCGATAAGGGCCCGCTTCTCAACTTTTCCTCGAACGACTATTTGGGCCTCTCGCACCACCCGGAGGTCATCCGCCGTGCCCAGGAATTTGCCGGCGAATGGGGGGTGGGAGCCGGCGCGTCGCGGCTGGTCTGCGGCACCTTGGATATCCATCGCCGGGTCGAAGAAAAGCTCGCCCGCGGCAAGGGCAGCGAAGCGGCGCTGATCCTCGCTTCCGGCTATCAGGCCAATGTATCGGTATTGGCGGCCTTGCTCGATCCAAAAGTGTTGGGCGCCGAGCCTCTCGTGCTGTCCGATCGCCTGAACCACGCCAGCATCCACGACGGCTGCCGACTCGCCGGCGTGCGTGAAACCCGCTATCAACACAACGACCTTAGCCACTTGGAAGAACTGCTCGCGGCGAAACGCCGGCCCGGACAGCCCTGTTACATACTGTCCGAATCTGTCTTCAGCATGGATGGCGATCGCGCCGATGTCGGAAAGCTGATCGAGATGGCGAAGCGTTTCGACGCCTTTCTTTATCTCGACGAAGCTCATTCGACCGGGGTCCTGGGCCGGGACGGATTTGGGCTTTCCGCGGATTTTCCCGGGCAAGTCGATTTGGCGATGGGCACGTTCAGCAAGGCTTTGGGGAGCTTTGGCGCCTATGTCGCCTGTTCCGCGACCCTCCGTGACTTTCTCGTCAATCGCTGCGGCGGCTACATCTATTCGACGGCGTTGCCGCCGCCGGTTCTGGGTGCTATCGACGCCGCCCTCGACCTATTGCCGGGAATGGAATCGACGCGCCAGGAACTCCAGGCCAATGCCGCGAATCTCCGCCAAGCCTGGGCGAGCCTCGATTGCGGTGGGTCTTCGACCCAAATCGTGCCGGTCATTGTTGGCGCCGAAGACGCCGCACTCGATCTCGCCCGTAAATTGGAAGACGAAGGAATTCTGGGGGTTGCGATCCGGCCGCCCACCGTGCCGCCGGGAACCGCCCGGCTGCGGTTCTCGCTGACCGCTGCTCACGAGCCCGCCGATATTGCCCGGCTGGTCGAAGCGTTGCCGCGGCTCATGGCTGCGGCCCCATCGCAGCGTCGTGAGGCAAGCGGATGACACATCTCGTTTTTGTCCATGGTTGGGGCTTCGATTCGTCCCTGTGGGACAAGATCATCGACGAACTGCCGGATTTCCAATGCGAGGCCGTGGATCTCGGATTCTCCGGCCATCCGAAATGGCCGAATCCGAATGGCGCCGAGCCTGCGATCGCCATCGGCCATTCGCTCGGGTTCCTGTGGCTGCTGCACGAACAGCCGTTCGCCTGGAGCGCACTGGTCAGCATCGGCGGCATGCCGCGCTTTACCAAAGCGGTGGATTATCGCTTCGGCATCGACCGGCGACTCCTGGAGGCGACGATCGCGCGGTTCGACGAGGAGCCGGCCGAAACCCTGTCCGAATTTCTCGTTTACTGCGGCGGCGGAAACCCCTTGAGCCACATCGATCCAATCAAGCTCCGAGAAGGCCTTCACTGGCTCAGGCAATGGGATGCGCGCCATCACCTTGCGGATGATTCATCGCCGTTGCTGGCGCTCTATGCGGACAACGACGCCATCGTGCCGAAACAATTGAGTGACGATATTTTCGGCAATCGGCCGAATACGAAGCGGGCGAATCGCCCCGACGGCGGGCACGCTTTGCCACTGACCGAACCCCGGTGGTGCGCCGCCGCCATTCGTGAATTCGTGGAGAGCTTGCCGTGACGGCTGCCCGGATCGCGAAGCCCATAGCCCCGGCGGAAGCGCGAAAATCCGCGATCGCGCGTTCCTTCGATGCGGCGGCGTCGACCTATGATTCCCATGCCCCGGTGCAAAGGCGGGCGGCGCGGGAGCTCGCCAAGCGCATCGCCAAAATACAGATTCCGGAACGGGCCAAGATTCTTGAGATCGGCTGCGGCACCGGTTTTCTGAGCACGGCACTTTGCAAACGCTTTGGTGCTGCGAATTGCCTGTTCACCGATTTGGCCCCGGCCATGACCCGCCGCTGTAGCGTGAAACTGGCCCGGCGCGGCAAAGTGCCCCTCGCGGTGATGGATGGCGAAATGCCGGCGGTAGGCCCGGTATTCGATCTCGTCGCCTCGAGTTTTGCCTTCCAATGGTTCTTCGATCTTTCTTCCGCAATTTCCGGATTGGCGGCGTGTTTGCGACCGGGCGGAAGCCTGGCTTTCGCCACCCTGGGTAAGGAGAGCCTCGCCGAATGGCGCGAGCTTCATGACCGGGCCGGTTTGGCCTTTGCAGGATTGACGCTCCCCGGCCACGCGGAGTTGCTCCAGATGGCGCACCGTGCCGGGCTGGTCGGCTCGATGGCTGAGGAAAAGATCAAGCGCCGCTATCCAAGCGCCCTCGCATTCCTTCAGGAACTCAAATCCCTCGGCGCCACGGCACCGACCGGACGGGCGCCGGGCACAGCGCAATTGCGCAGTTTGCTGCGCCAGGCGGAGGATGGTTTCACGGTCACTTATCACGTGTTCTATGGCTGCTTTGCCGCCCCCGGTGCGGTCGGCCCCGGCGTATTTGGGTCAGGCGCCGAATGACCGGTTATTTCGTCACCGGAACCGACACCGATGTCGGCAAGACCGTGATTTGCAGCTGGCTTATGCTGGCCCTCGACGGCGAGTATTGGAAGCCGGTGCAAGCAGGCCTCGACGGCGAAATCGACGAAGCCACGGTGCGGCGATTGACCGATCTCCCCGGCGAACGGTTTCACGAATCGGCCTATCGATTGAAAGCCGCGTTATCGCCCCATGAAGCGGCACGCCGCGAGGGCATCGCCATCGACATGAATCGCATATCGCTTCCGCCGCATCGCCGGCCTTTAATCGTGGAAGGCGCCGGTGGGCTATTGGTGCCGCTGAACGGCGACAGCTTCGTCGCCGATCTTATCGTCAAGCTCGGCCTCCCGGTCATTTTGGTGGCGCGCTCGCAAATCGGCACGATCAATCACGCGCTGTTAAGTTTGGAAGCCTTGCGGGCACGGCAAATCGAGATCGCCGGGGTCGTCATCAACGGCCCAGCCAATCCCGCCAATCGCGACGCCGTGGCGAATTTCGGGCGCGTTCCGATCATTGCCGAGCTTCCGGTTTTCGAACCGCTCGATCGCGCCAGCGTGGCGCAGGCGGCGCGGCGTATCAAACCGGTGCTACCGACCAAAGTCGCTGCCGCGTCATGACGGATTCGAAGAAGACGCAGAAGGGGGATGCGACGGCGCTCGACGCGCAGCATATTTGGCATCCCTATACCCAAGCCGAAACGGCGCCGGCTCCCATTGAGATCGTGGCAGGGAAGGGGGCCTGGATTCGCGCCGCCGACGGCCGCGAATTTCTCGATCTCATTTCGTCGTGGTGGGTCAATGTCCATGGCCACGCCCACCCCGCCATCGCCCAGGCGATTTCGCGGCAAGCCTCGGCCCTTGAGCACGTGATCTTCGCCGATTTCACCCATCGCCCTGCGGCCGAGCTTTCGGCGCGGCTCTGTGCGATGGCGCCGGAAGGTCTTTCCCGCGTGTTTTTTTCCGATAACGGTTCGACCGCGGTCGAAGTCGCACTGAAGATCGCCGTGCAGTATTGGCGCAATCGAGGCAATCCGGAGCGCAAAGGATTTCTGTCGTTCACCGGCGGGTATCACGGCGACACGGTGGGGGCGATGTCGGTCGGCGCCCAGTCGGGATTCTTCGCGCCGTTTTCCGATTTGATGTTCAAAGCCGATTTTCTGCCCTTTCCCGACACCTGGGACGGCGACAACGAAGCGGCCGAAAAGGAGCGCGCGGCGCTGGAGGCGTTGAACGCGCATCTCGACGATCATGAGGCGGAAACCGCCGCTATCATCGTGGAGCCTTTGATCCAAGGTGCCGGCGGCATGCGCATGTGCCGCGCCGAATTTTTGAGCAAGCTCATCGCGGTCGCGCGCGCGCGAGGCGTGCTCGTCATCTTCGACGAAGTCATGACCGGATTCGGGCGAACCGGCGAGTTGTTCGCGTCAACGACCGCTGGCGTATCGCCGGACATGATGTGCCTTTCGAAGGGCCTGACCGGCGGGTTTCTCCCCATGGGGGCGACTCTTTGCCGGGAAGCGATCTTCGACGCTTTCCGCGGCGATAGCTTCGACAAAGCCTTTGCCCACGGCCATTCCTACACGGCCAATCCTTTAGGCTGTGCGGCAGCGCTGGCGTCTCTCGATCTTTTTGAAAGCGGCGCGTGGCGGGTTCGGGCAAAAACGATTCATGCCAAGCATCGCGCTTTTCTGGACGGCCTTGCGGGACACAAGCGGGTGCGCCGCCCGCGTTTGACCGGCACCGTCGCCGCCTTCG
>JBGOXX010000092.1:0-9192 GCA_041479345.1 Alphaproteobacteria bacterium | reverse complement strand
CGATAAACCGTCGGCGGCGCAGCCGTCCGGCCGCGGCGGCGCAGCCGGGCCAAAATCTCATACGCCCCGATCGGCTCATGGCTCCGCCAGACGAGTTCGAGAACGCGCCGTCGCGATTCGGTCAGAGGCAGCCCGCGCCGGACGCAGAGCTCGGCCGCGCGGGAAATCGCATCCTCGACGCAGGGACCGTGGTCATGCCCGCGTCTCGGAAATCCGGCCCGGGCGCGCCGCCCGGCTTTCGGCTCGGTTATTTTTACGGCTTGAGTCATTGGCGGCCTGCTGTATTATGAATGTTACATTATATCATACGGAACGTATGTTATATTATAACAAAGTCACGGCCTCTTTCCAGCGTTGGATTCGGCCGCCTCGCGCAGTCTGGCGCCGGGCGTTGTTGGCCGCCTTTCCGGCCTTCATTTTCCTCTTGTCCCCCGCCCCGGCATCGGCCGCCATCAAAGTCGCCACCACGATCAAGCCGGTTTACAGCCTGGTTGCTTCGGTCATGGACGGTGTCGGGCAGCCGGATCTGCTGATCGGCGGCGGTGAATCGCCCCATACCCATGCCGTCCGCCCTTCCGAAGCGCGGGCGATGTCGCGCGCCGACGTCATCTTTTGGATCGGACCTTCGCTCGAAGTGTCGTTCATCAAGCCGATGGCGGCGCTTGGCCGTGGCCGGGCGGTCGCACTCATCGATGTGCCGGGCATCGCCATTCTGCCGGTGCGGCCCGCCGATCCCGTGGGTGAAGCCGGCCAACCGGCGCCGGCCAGTACCGGCCCCGATCCCCATATCTGGATGGACCCGGAAAACGCCCGGGTCATGGTCCGCGCCATTGCCCAGGCCCTATCCGCGGCGGATCCGGCTCATGCCAATCGCTACGCCGCAAACGCCGCAGCGACCGATCAACGGCTAGCCGGGCTCGAGGCGCAGATCGCCGAGCGGGTGGCTCCCGTCCGTGGCGTGTCGTTCATCGTTTTTCACGACGCCCTGCAATATTTTGAACGGCGCTTCGGCCTTGCTTCGCTCGGGGCGATTACCCTCTCGCCGGACCGAGCACCCGGCGCCAAGCGCATTCGTGAGCTGCACGCGCTGGCGGCGGTGGGCCAGGTCCGTTGCATCTTCACCGAACCGCAATTCGAGCCCGCCATCGTTCGTACCATCATTTCCGGAACGAAGGTCAAATCCGGCACTTTGGACGATATCGGCGCCGAACTTCCGGCGGGCCCCGACCTCTATTCGGAGGTTCTCTGGCATCTTGCCGAGAATTTGCGGGGCTGCCTCCTCCCGCCCGGTTGACAGAACGCCTTCGAACGGCGATCTAGCGGGTTTGAGGCGGCGTCCCGGCCTCGGCGGAGACAATTGATGACTGAGATACCAGCGGAAATTCTCAAGGCCCTCGCCTTCGATGCGAACGGGCTCGTCTGTGCGATCGCCCAGCAGCACGATACCGGCGAAGTCCTGATGCAGGCCTGGATGGATCGCGAGGCAGTCAGCAAGACGCTTGAGACCCGCGAAGTTTGGTATTGGTCCCGCTCCCGCAAAAAACTTTGGCGCAAGGGCGAGACCTCGGGCCAGACCCAGACTCTTGTCGATCTTCGCCTCGATTGCGACGGTGACGCGATCCTGTTGCTCGTCGATCAGAAAGGCGTTGCCTGTCACACCGGAAGACGAAGCTGCTTCTATCGCGCGGCGCGTGACGGCCGCCTGACCGAAATCGCCGGTGTCATGACCGATCCCAAGACGCTATACGGCGATAGCGAGAAGCTCTCTGCCGATCAATAAAGACGATTTTTCAAGTTGTCATGACTTCGATTTATTCCTCTCGGCAACCATGTAGGGGGAGGAATTCAATGACGAAGTTTCAAAACATGCGCCGGCGCTTGATGGCGGCGGCGTTCGCGGCGGCATTTCTTCTGCCGATTTCGTCCCATGCGCAAGAACACACCGTCACCGTTTTCGCCGCGGCCAGCTTGAAAGACGCCCTCGATGCCGCGGTGCAAAGCTACGCGGCGGAAGGTCATGGCAAGGTCGTGGTTTCCTACGCCGCGTCGGCCGCTCTCGCCAAGCAAATCGAAAACGGCGCGCCGGCGGACTTATTCGTTTCCGCCAATGAAGAATGGATGGATTATCTGGCGAAGCGCGATCTGATCGATACTTCGACCCGGGCCGATTTCCTTGGAAACAGTTTGGTGCTGATTGCCCCGAAGGATGCGCCCTTGTCGCTGACGATCGCGCCGGGTTTTCCATTGGCGGCGGCACTGAAAGACGGAAGGCTGGCCATGGGCGATCCGGCGAACGTCCCGGCCGGATCGTACGGAAAAGCCGCCTTGGAGCATTTGGGGGTATGGGATTCGGTGGCCAACAAGACCGCCTACGAAGCGGATGTCCGGGCGGTCTTAGCGCTCGTCGAGCGGGGTGAGGCGGCGGCCGGAATCGTTTATGCCACCGACGCAGCGGCCGGCGGCGACATAACGGTTGTCGGCACTTTTCCCGAGGACAGCCATCCGCCGGTCGCCTACCCGATTGCCGTCATGAAAAGCGCGTCCGAGAGTGCCCGCGCCTTCTATCAGTTCTTGCGCAGTCCATCGGCTCAGGCGATCTTCAAGAAGTTCGGATTCATGGTGCCCTGAAACTTTGTTCTCACTCACCCCGCTCGAAGCCGAAGCCCTGGCGCTGAGTTTACGCGTCGGCGTCTGGAGCGTGGTGATCAGCCTTCCCCTCGGAATCTTGGCCGCCTGGCTACTCGCCCGGTACGAATTTCCGGGCAAGCTCCTTGTGAACGGCATCATCCATCTGCCGCTCGTCCTGCCGCCGGTGGTCGTCGGATACGCGCTGCTTGTCCTATTGGGGCGGCGCGGGCTGATCGGGGCCTGGCTGCACGATCATCTGGGAATCACCCTCGCCTTCAATTGGAAGGGGGCGGCGGTGGCGGCGGCGGTGATGGCATTTCCGCTGATGGTTCGAGCCATAAGGCTTTCCATCGAAGCGGTGGATCAAAGGTTGGAGGCGGCGGCACGCACGCTGGGTGCTGGGCCGATCGATGTTTTTTTCACCGTCACGCTTCCCCTCATTTTTCCGGGGATCATCACCGGCGTCATTCTCGGCTTCATCCGCGGCATCGGCGAATTCGGCGCCACCATCACCTTCGTCTCGAATATTCCAGGACAAACCCAGACCTTGCCGCTCGCCCTCTATAGTTTCACTCAAACGCCCGGCGGGGATGCCGGCGCGCTCCGACTTGCCGTCATCTCGGTTGCCCTGGCCTTGGCGGCGCTCATCGCTTCCGAGATCCTGGCCAGAAGACTCACGCACCGCATGGGCGGCTCCTTCCATGCTTGAGGTTGCCGCCCAACGTCGCTTCGGAAATTTTCCCGTCGACGTGCAATTCACGGTCGCCGGCGGCGGCATCACGGTCCTGTTTGGCCGCTCGGGGGCCGGCAAAACCTCGACTATCAACATGATCGCCGGATTGGCGCGCCCCGATTCCGGCCGCATCGCGCTGGACGGCCAACTCTTGTTCGATTCGGGGTCCGGGATCGATGTGCCGCCGGAGCGCCGTCGAATCGGCTATGTGTTCCAGGAAGGCCGGCTTTTCCCGCACATGACGGTCGCCGGGAATTTGGCGTACGGCATGCGGCGGGTCGGGGCCGACGAACGCCGCATTGGTTTCGATCACGTCGTCGCGTTGTTGGGTCTGAAACCGCTTCTGGAGCGCCATCCAACCCATCTCTCGGGCGGCGAAAAGCAACGGGTTGCTATCGGTCGAGCGTTATTGACCAGCCCGCGATTGCTTCTGTTCGACGAGCCGCTGGCCTCCCTCGATGCGCCACGCAAGGCCGAAATTCTTCCCTTCATCGAAGGACTGCGCGACGAGCTGAAAATTCCCATCGTCTATGTGAGCCACATCACGGAAGAAATCCTGCGCCTCGCCGATTCGGTCGTCCTTATCTCGGAGGGCCGCGTCGCCGCGGTGGGTTCTCTCGATGCCATGATGAGCCGGCTGGATCTGCGTCCAATGACCGGCGATTTCGAGACGGGCGCTATCTTGACCGCAACGGTCGCGGATCACGATGTCGCCTTCGGCCTGACTCGACTGGCATTCCCCGGCGGCATTCTCCATGTTCCGCGCTTGGCGCTTTCGCCGGGTGACAAACTTCGGGTGCGAATTCGTTCCCGCGACGTCTCGCTCGCCCTCGAACCCCCGAAAGCGATCAGCATTCTGAATATCTTTGCCGGGGTTGTGTCCGAGATCGCCGCCGGCGATCCCGGACAAGTCGATGTTTTGGTCAATATCGGGGCGCCGCTGTGGGCGCGGATCACCGCGCGTGCGCGCCATGACCTTGACCTTCGGCCCGGATCGCGAGTTTATGCCCTGGTCAAAGCGGTTTCCGTCGACGGGCAGAATTTCAAGTCGCGCAGTCAAACACAGCAATAAAGCCGGGGAGCCTAGGATTGGCCCTAAAAATCTGGAAATCGGCAACATTGTTCGCCCTTGCCATCACTCTTGCCGCGTGCGCGGAAGATGACGAGGGCCCTGCCTTTCAGGTTAGTTCGCCGCCGCCGGGGATGGCCTTGCTCTACGCGATGAATACGGGCACCCCCACCCTCTTGGGGACGACGCGGACTCTCTATGACGACGATCAGAAGATTGCCACCATTGGCGAAAGTCACTACGTGATTCTTCCGCTCTTTCCCGGACGTTACGTATTCACCTGTGGGGATTTGCCGCGCGCGGCCAAGGTGACGATCGATGCGCGCGCCGGATACGTCTATTTTCTTCAGGCCAGATTGGACAACGTCGTATACGTCAACGGCCAGATTTGCGCGGCGATGACTTACGAAACGGCGCTCACGGCGTTGAAGGACATGACGCTACAAAGCCAGAATTGATTCGTTCTGAATCGCCCGGAGATATTCGCGACCTTGGTTTGCGTGCGGTGGCGCAGATGGATGGCGACCCCGGCAGGGGCGCAGTAGGATAAAACCCACAAAGACTTAGGTTTTGGTGGGACGTGATTGCCTCCCATACTATTCCAGGGATTTTTACCGCGCCGTGTCCCACCTCGGCCGCGGATTACACCTTCAATCGAGGGAGATCATCATGACAAAATCGAATCTCAGGGGCGACGCTCGCCTGATGACGGCGATTGCCGAGTTCCGGAAGGCGACCAGGAACGAGATCGCAGCTCACAAAGCGCTCAAAAAAGCGAGACGGCCCTATGATCGGCTGATGAATCGAGTCCGGGCGCGCGGTATGCTCTTAAACGACCAGGAATGGGACAAAGTCAATGCGATGTTTAAAAGGCCGGAATATAGGAAGTTATCCGACCATTGGAACGGCGCGATCGTCGCGCGCGGCAAGGCGCTGGATCGCATCATGCGATTTCGCGCTTATAGCCCTGCCGGCATCGTCGCGAAGTTAAAGATCATCGAGGAAATTGCGGGAAAAATGCTCGAAAGTAGTATCTACAGCGATCCCGATCCCGACATGCTGGTTTTTCAGAGCCCCGACAGGCCATGGCTCGCATCGATCATCAAGGACGTGAATCGCATGACGAAGGTGGCGGCGTGAGGGCATTAACATTCGCGATCATGCTGTTTTTTCCAGCGATCTCCTACGCGGAATCCGGCCCGGACATCTGTAAAGCTGCCTTGGATAAATACAATGGCGTCATGAACTCGATGCCAGTGCAACAGGCTTTCATCACACACGACCAGAGCGTCTCCGGGCACACCGATAAAAAAATGGAGATTCTTTACGACATGGTCGCGGCGCAAATAAACCTGCAGCTCCTCGTCGCGAATAAATGCCCGCTTCCCGTTATCGCCGCTGACGCCAATCCGGACCCAGTCGGAAGCGTGGGGTGCGCTTCGGCGCTGATCCAGCAGGATATCGCGATGGCCAGATCCGGCGAAAGCCCTAACAGCCTCCCCGACAATTGCGAAAAACTTAAAGCGAAATGAATGGAGACAGGTCATGTCGAAACCAGAATTCAGGACGGCCAAATCTGCATCCGCCCATGCCGCACAAATAAACGAAATCATGCCGCCTCCTCTGCCTGGCTTCGCGCGTCGCAGTTCCAGCGGCTTCATTTATTGGTGGGAGGTGACGCCGACAGGAAATTATGCTCGCGACGCGGAAATGGGACAAAGATTCGCCGCAGACTTTATTGATTATCAGCGTTTGCTGCGTCGCATGGTTCCTTTCGTTAGTTTGGGCTCAATCGCGATGGCGCAGGCGGCCTGCGGCGGCGATTTTGACTCGCAGATCAGGTTCGGCTTCTGGGAAACAATTGAACTGGCGATGGAGTATGGTTTAGATTTAATGCCATCCGATTTTACGGATTGGCTGCGGAAGCGGACTGAAACGGGACGCCGGAAATTGGATGATCTTCGACGCTCGGAATCCCGCAAGTGCAGTCAGCGCGCGCGTCCCGCCGCTTCTGTGAGATGGCGGCGCCCGCGGCCCGCGCGCCGGCAGGCCGCCAGAGGTGCGGCGTGACCTCCAAACTCAGGAAGCGCGCTAGGCGCGCGGCGGAGCGTCGGCAAAGTCTCGCCCTTGCCGCCGGCATGGCGCAAAGAGTGACGTCGGTGCGCCTCAGTTTGGGCCATGACGAAAAGACATTCGCGAATATGCTGGGCGTCCCGACGGCCACCGTGCGGCGATGCGAGGCCGGCCAGTTGATCCAAACCGCCCGCGTATTAGCGCTCGCCATACCGCTCTGCGATCTTGCCAACGTAACACTGGACTGGTTGATCTGTGGCAGGGGCCCAGTCGGACTCTGTAAGGTAGCAAAGACTGGCAATGTCGCGTTCCTCGGGGCGCGGCAGCGCAAATTCGTTCTTTGGATGAAAACCGGCAAGGTTGACCGAATTCGGTTATCCGATCTGATTTCTTAGGTACAGGGTCTACCAATTGGTAGACCCTCAACGGAATTCCGTCTAGGTGAAGGTAACGATATGGTGGAGCGACAAGCGGCGGCCGCTTCCGCGCCGCCGCAGACGACTGGCCGCGACAATGGCGACTGACCAGACCGACTTTGACCGCGCCTTTGACGCGGGGCGCACACTCGTCGGGCAGACATTTGCATGGCACGGCCCTCCGCCTGGTTCTCGCGATGGCACGAGGCGCGGGCAGCCGAGGTTGACGCCTTGCAGATTTTGGCGCCTGGACGTGTTCGCGAATATCCACGAATTACGGAGACTCCTTCCTCCTACTCGCGTCCGCGAGGTCGAGGTGGTCCTCGCCAAGGTCAAGACGCTCATGCGCGCGGCCGCCATGAGGCGGGACAATCTTTCGCTTGCGTTCTGGGCTGGCGTCGGCGCAGAGCTTGCTGCCTCTCCGGCCGCACAGCTTCATGCTCACTCTAAAGGCGATATAGAGGCCTGCCGCTTCGTTCTCCAATGGCGTATGACGGGCCGTGTTCGCGGTTGGGCAAAAGTTCTTCCCCGGAAGATTCTTCGAGGCCGAGAGGTTCAGACCGCTAGGCGCGCAATCACCAGAAAATTCCAACTCCGGAGGTGCGAAATCGAGGCGGCGCGGCGCTCTGGCGCAAAGATGTTCATCGACCGCATCGGAATCGTCATTTTCTAATAATAAATTTCTCTCGTTCAGTAAAGGTCTTAGGACGCCTTTATTTGTCCTGATAATAAATTTGACGGCGCAGCTCTCCGGCCATGAAATTCCCTTCATGCCCGATTCCTCAACGAAGCGTCCTGATCCGGCACCGAATCTCACCCGCGAAAGAGCGGCTGACTTCTTGACCGAGAACGGTTTTCCGATCTCGCCTAAGACCCTCTCAAATCTTTGCTCCGGTGCCAACCCGCCTCCGGTCTATTACTTCGGGCGGCAAGCGCTTCACCCGGCCTCCGCTCTGCTTGAGTGGGCCCAGCGCAGGGTGCGGTCTGTCCATCGATGACAAACGTAAGCCCCATAACTACGGCGCAGGCCGACATCTCTTCGCCAGTACGCCAGGACATTGCGCTGGTCGAAAAGCCGTTCTCGGACGAGACGCCGATCGACGAGATAGTTAAATTACTGAACGTCAGGTATCCCGAAAACCTGAGACGCCGCCCAACCGGCGAATTGTTGGCCGCGCGCGGCGTCGTGAATGCGGCAAGTCTACCTTGCGGCGCCGATGCGCCGAAGCTCATCAAATCCGCGCTGGGCCTTTGGTGGCACCACAAAGTCGCCGATCCACAGGCCTGCGCGCTCGGCCTCAGTCGTGAATTCTCAAAATACCCCGCGGCCGTGTGCGTTGCCGCCGTTGATGCGTTGAGCCTCACCGCGAAATTTCTGCCCGCGCTCGCCGAATTTCATAATGCCCTCGAGGCGGCGTCACAGCCCATTAAGATTGTGGGGTGTGTGATCGATGATCTGCTTATGCGAAACGTTCGCCAGCGATTCGTCGGCGACGATTTTTGGTATGAACTCAGATATCGCAGCCGAGAGGTAATCCCCTACGAAATCGCATGTTTTGAATGTGAGCAAGCCGGGCGTCCGCCTCCGACGTGGGCTGAGTTTGCCGGCAGTCTTGCCGCGGGAGCCCGCTGATGTCGACGCGCTCCTCGATCTGGTCCCTTAATCAGATGATCGCCGATCCGATCGCCAAGCTTGTGTTGATTGTGTTGGCCGACGCCGCCGATAGATTCGGCGTGAGTTGGTACTCGCAGTCGAAGTTGGCGGAAAAGTGCGGGCACATTCACGTCAACAGTATCGCCGCCAAACTTCACGATCTCGAAGTCGACGGCTTTATAAAACGCTTTCCCCGCATCACACGCGGCGGACGGCGATCCGATGTAACAGTGATTGCGTTTCGCGACGATCTTGAAGAGGCTTCGGTCGCTCCCAAAACACGCGATGAGAGGCTCAAAATCCTCGAGAATTTGGTGCTCCCGCAGCAGCACAAAATGACCATAATTCTGCACGATCAGGAGCCCCTTCTCGGACTGGATGATACGACTAGCCAACCCACACCACGTGTGGGTTGCGGCCCCACACCACGTGTGGGTTGCGGCCCCACACCACGTGTGGGTCCTACTAAAGAAGAACCTATCAATAAGAAGAACCTTATCATTAGAGAAACACGCATCGATGATGCGTTTGACGAATTCTGGTCATTCGTTCCGCGTAAGACTGCCAAAGCAGCAGCGCGTAAATCCTACGAGAAAGCACTGAAGCGTGTGGCGAGCGG
>JBGOXX010000091.1:0-9376 GCA_041479345.1 Alphaproteobacteria bacterium | reverse complement strand
TGCTGCGATCAGCAACCAGCGGCTGACTTCGGCGGGGTGGCGGGTGACCAGATTGGTCCGCGCCGCCCAGAAGCTGGCGGCGGCAATGTCCCATTTCGAAGCATAGGGCGATTTGGCCACCGCTTCGAAATGCTGGGTCGCCAGTTCGAACCGGTTCAATCGCCAGGCGGCGATCCCGGCAATCCAATGGGCCTCAGGCAACTTGGAACGTTGGGCGGCGGCTTCGGCGGTATCGAGGGCATCCTCGTCCTTGCCATAGGCGAAGTAACCGGCGGCGATATCGGCGAGCGCATCGTCAACTTCGACCGGGTCGAGCAGGCGCTGGGCTTCCGCGGTATCGAGCAGCTGCTTGGCCCCGGTCGGCCAACCGGCGCGGATGTGGCTGCGGATCCGCGATTTCAAACCTTGTGCCTTGCGTTCGTCCGCCTCGCTCAAATTCGCCCGTTCATGACGCGGCATTTCGGCCTCGGAGCCGAAATCGGCCGCTCCCAATCCCGCCAAATACCCGCCGGTCGGCCGGGGCAGCGGCTTTGCGTTCTTGACCTTGCGCTTCAGCGCCAGCGCATAGATCTGCGGCGCTTCGGGAAGATCGAGGTATTTGGCCAGCCAATCCGCAAGCTCGGGACGGGTCGCGTGATAGAGACGGGGATGCAAATAGCGCTGGGCCAGGACGTGGCCGATCAAAAGCTTGTTTTCGAGCTTGGCGATTTCCCCATCGGCGGCGCGCCAATTGCCTTCCCGCTCAAGGGCGAAGATCTGCCGGTAACGCTCCGCATCCGCCCCGGACAAGGGTTTGGGCAGTTCCGATATGGTCGAGGAGGGTGGTTGGGAAGAGAAGGACTGGGTGGGCGAGGCATCGGGTGCCGGGCTGCTGGGTGTCCCATCGACGGCGGCGAAGGCGGTTGGCGGCGCCAAGCCAAGCGATAAGGCGCCAAAGAATAGGATTCCTGCGGACAGGAATAGGGGGACGCACCATCCCCTGCAGAGTCTCTTTACCGCCCCCATGCCGCGTTGATACCGGCTGAATGCCCCTGAGGCAAGCAAAAGGGCAGTGAATCCCTGGTCAATCGGGCGGGTAATCGGATGATCAGTTGCGGGGCGAAACCGTGGCCAGACGGTCCTTCACGGCCAGGAAGTCCTGCCAGGCTTGGCGCTTTTGCCCTGGTGACCGCAGCAGATAGGCAGGGTGGAAGGTGGCAAGGGCCGGCACCGGCCGGGCGAGGCCTGGGGTCGAATAATCGAACCACCGGCCGCGGAGCCGCATGATCCCCTCGCTCCGGGCAAGGAGGGTCTTGGCGGCGGTCCCGCCCAGCAGCACCAGGACTTCCGGCGAGACCAGCTCGATATGCCGCTCGACAAAGGGCAGGCAGGCGGCGATCTCCCCCGAAGTCGGCTGGCGATTGCCCGGCGGCCGCCAAAACAGAATGTTGGTGATATAGGCATGCTCGCGGTTCAGCCCGATCGCCGCCAGCATCCGGTCGAGCAATTGCCCGGCCTTGCCGACGAAGGGCAGCCCGCGCAAATCCTCGTCGGCCCCCGGCGCTTCGCCGACGAACATCAACGGTGCCTTGGGATTGCCGTCGGCGAAGACCGTATTGGTGGCGGTGCGCTTTAGCGCGCATTCCTCGAACCGGCCGACCGCGGCTCGGAGTTCGTCGAGGGTGGTGGCGGCGGCGGCCAAGGCATTGGCGCTCGCCGAAGCACTCTCCTGCGGGGGTGCTGCTGCCGCGAATCCGGGCGAACCCTGACCGTAAGCAGGGGGACGCCTTGAAGGTGCTGCGGAACTCCGCGGCGCGGCCGTGGCTTTGTTGGTTGTGGAATTGAATGACGGCATCGCAAATTCCGACGCAGCCGGCTGGTTGTAGCGATTCTGCGGATGTTCCGAGATCGCTTCATCGGCGCCGGCTTCGACTTGCCAGCGCAACATTTCACGTAACGTTTCTGGAGGGTGAGACAAAGCGCCCCTATCTCGGCAGGCCGGCTCCACAGGCCGCCATGTTGTGCTATGAAGCTGTCCCGCGGCAAGGCTTATTGCCGCGCTTCGCCACCGAGCCAAAGGCAAACGAACAACGAGGGAAATCGTGGAACGCGAGGCGATGGAATTCGATGTCGTGATCGTCGGCGCCGGGCCGTCCGGGCTTTCCGCCGCGATCCGCTTCAAGCAGCTTTGCGCCGAGCAGGGTAAGGAATTCTCGGTCTGCGTCATTGAAAAAGGCTCCGAGGTCGGGGCCCATATTCTTTCGGGTGCGGTCATCGATCCGATCGCGCTCAACGAACTCATCCCCGATTGGAAAGAGCGCGGCGCGCCGGTCACAACCCCGGTTACCGAAGACCAATTCCTGATGCTGAGCGAGCGCGGGAAATTCCGGATTCCGAATTTCCTGCTGCCGCCGTTGATGAGCAATCACGGCAATTACATCGTCTCGCTGGGAAATCTATGCCGCTGGCTCGGTGCCCAGGCCGAAGCTTTGGGCGTCGAGATCTTCCCCGGCTTTGCCGCGGCGGAGGTTCTCTATGGGCCAGACGGCCGTGTCGCCGGCGTGGCCACCGGCGATATGGGGGTCGGCCGTGACGGTCATCACAAATCGACCTATACGCCCGGCGTGGAGCTTCGCGGCAAATACACGTTCTTTGCCGAGGGTGCTCGCGGCTCGCTCACCAAGACGCTATTCCAGAAATTCGGGCTTCGCTCCAAAGCCGATCCGCAAAAATACGGCATCGGCCTCAAGGAACTCTGGAAAGTCGACAAGGCAAAGCACAAGCCCGGATTGGTTATCCATAGCCAAGGCTGGCCGCTCGATTCAAAAACCGGCGGCGGTTCGTTCATCTATCACTTGGAAGACGAGCTGGTGGCGATCGGCTACGTCGTCCATCTCGATTACCGCAATCCCTATTTGAGCCCCTATGACGAATTCCAGCGGTTCAAAACCCATCCGGCGATCCGGCCGATGCTGGAAGGCGGCAAGCGGCTCTCCTATGGCGCGCGGGCGATCAATGAGGGCGGCTGGCAATCGGTGCCGAAGCTGACATTCCCCGGCGGGGCTTTGATCGGGTGCGCGGCGGGTTTCGTCAATCTGCCGCGGATCAAGGGCAGCCACAATGCGATGAAAACCGGGATGCTGGCGGCGGAATCGGCCTTTGCCGCGCTGTCGCGTTCGCCCGACGGTGCTGAGTCCCTGGCCGGCTATGAAGAGGCCTGCCGCAAATCCTGGGTCTTCGATGACCTTTACCGCGTGCGCAACGTCAAGCCCGGGATGAAATGGGGCCTTTGGCTCGGCACCGTGCATGGCGGGATTCACATGTGGCTCAACAATCTCGGCCTCGGTTTCCTGGTGCCGTGGACGCTGCATCACCAAAAAGCCGATCACGAAACCCTGGACCCCGCGGCATCGAGCCCGCGGATCGCTTATCCGAAACCGGATGGGGTCGTGAGCTTCGACAAGATGTCGTCGGTTTATCTGTCGAGCACCAATCACGACGAAGACCAGCCGGTGCATTTGAAGCTGGCCGATCCCGCGATCGCGATCAGGCACAATCTGATGTTCTACGATGCGCCGGAACAGCGGTATTGCCCGGCCGGGGTATACGAGATCGTGCGTGACGACGCGGGCAAGCCGCGGCTCCAGATCAACGCGCCCAACTGCGTTCACTGCAAGACCTGTGACATCAAAGACCCGCTGCAAAACATCAATTGGGTGGTGCCGGAAGGCGGCGGCGGGCCGAATTACCCGAATATGTGAATGTTTTTCGTCGTCGCAAGCTATAGCGGGACTTGTATGCCTGGGATAAGCTGAACCATATGTGGACGGCAGAGAGGGTTGTTAACGTGGGATTTACCCTCCCCGAACCACCATTCGCATCCCCAATCGGAGTCTGATGTGGCGTCCCAAAGGACCGGCCTGAACCATTCCCCCAGAACCCGCGCAACCGCCTCGATAGGGGCGGCGGGGTTTTGTGCGCTTTTGCTGCTCGCCTCTTGCACGCCCCAGCCTGCGGCGGTGGCGGGCTCCGGCGGTTCCAGCCCCTCCGGCAATGCCGGGCCCTCCGGTTCTGGGCCGTCCGGCGTCAAGACCAAAGCCCAAATGGTCGCCGATAACGAGCCGGTGGAAATCTCGAATGCGTCGGGCGGCTATTTGGCCGGTCTTCATGCCGAGCGTTTAGGCGACGTCGTCGACGCCGCCGAATTCCTGAAATATTCCTTGAAGGACGATCCGGACAATCCGGATCTGATGCAGCGCAGTTTCCTCCTCACCCTTGGCGAAGGCCGCATCGACGATGCGATGGTGCTGGCCAAGCACATTCAGGAGAAGCTGCCCGAATCGCCGATCCCGGTCCTCACCCTCGCCGTCAATGATTTCAAGCACGGCAATTACCCGGCGGCCGAGGCGCGGATGAAGGCGCTGCCCGATACCGGCCTCAACAAATTCTTCGTGCCGCTGACATTGGCCTGGCTGCGAAGCGCCCAGGGCGACACCGATGGCGCGCTCAAGGCTCTCGATCCCCTTGGCCAGAACAGCGGCTTTGCCGTACTGCACGATCTCCACGCCGGGCTCATCAACGACATTGCGGGCCGCAGCAAAGCCGCAGAGGACGCTTATAAGAGCGCCATCGACAGCAGCCAGGGCGGCGCGCTCCGCCTGGTTCAGGCGCTGGGCAGCCTTTACGAGCGCACCGGCCGCGGCGACGACGCCAAGAAGCTCTACGAGGACTACATCAAGCAAAACCCCGACACGGTCCTGCTCGATGTGGAAATGAAAAGGCTCGCCGATAAGACGCCGGCGGATCCATTGGTTCACAACGCCACCGAAGGCATGGCCGAAGCCCTGTTCAACGTGGCGAGCACGTTGCAGCAGCAAGGGGCGAGCCTGCTCGGCCTCGACTACGCGCGGCTGGCGTTGACCCTCAAGCCCGAATATCCGGTTTGCCAAGTTCTGATCGCCGATATTTTCGACGGCCAAGGCCGCCCCGACGAGGCGACGAAAATATTCCAGGCTTTGCCGAAAGAGTCGCCGTTTTATTGGCTGGGCCGGATGCGCATGGCCCTCGACATCGACGCTCAAGGCAAGACCGAAGAGGCAGTCGCCCAATTAAATCAAATGGCGGCGGAAAAGCCGGACCGGGTCGATGCGCTGATCACGCTGGGCGACATTTTCCGCGCTCATGAGCAATACAAAGAAGCCGTCGATGCCTATACCCGGGCACTCGATCGCATTCCGAAGCTTGAGGAACGCCATTGGGCGATTCTCTATGCCCGCGGCATCGTCAATGAGCGTTCGGGCCACTGGCCCCAAGCCGAAGCCGATTTCCTGAAAGCGCTCGATCTCCGCCCGGATCAGCCCTATGTGCTGAATTACCTCGCCTATTCCTGGGTGGAGCAGGGCGTGCATTTGGATAAGGCGCGCAAGATGCTCGAACGCGCGGTGGAACTTCGTCCCAATGACGGATTCATCGTGGATAGCCTCGGTTGGATTCTCCTCAGCATGGGCGAAAAGACCGAAGCGGTGAGCAAGCTCGAACAAGCGGTGGAACTCGAGCCGCAGGATGCGACCATCAACGATCATCTCGGCGATGCTTATTGGAAAGTTGGGCGGCAGGCGGAAGCGCGGTTCCAATGGCGCCGCGCCCTCGCCTTGAAGCCCGATTCCGCCACCAAGGCGAAGATCGAGACAAAGCTTCAAAACGGCCTCACCATGAGCCGCGCCGAAGACCACGGGACTTGAACGAGGCCCCAGTTTCTGCGGACGGTTCTGCGGATTCCGGAACGGGCATCGCCCGGGCCGCTCCCGCCAAGATCAATCTTTATCTCCACGTCACCGGCCGACGCGCGGATGGTTATCACCTGCTCGATTCGCTGGCGGTTTTCGCCGGTATCCACGACACGATCGTCGCGCGGGAGAATGATTCCCTTGCGCTCTCGCTGAGCGGGCCGTTCGGCTCGGCACTTTCGGCTTCGGCGGGGGGCGAAAGCGATAATTTGGTGCTGCGCGCAGCGAAGCTGTTGCGGGAACGGGCTGGCGCGAAGGCGGGGGCGGCGATCACGCTGGTCAAACGCTTGCCAGTTGCTTCGGGTATCGGCGGCGGGTCGGCGGACGCCGCGGCGACGTTGCTGGCTTGCGACGCGCTGTGGAAGACTAGAGTCGCGAAACCCGATCTGGCGGCGATGGCGCTGCAATTGGGTGCCGATGTTCCGATCTGCCTCCATGGCCGCGCCGCGTTCTTCGGCGGTATCGGCGAAGAGATCGCCGATGCGCCGAAACTCCCTCAAGCCTTCCTCATTCTGGTCAATCCGGGAATTCCACTTTCCACCGCCGAGGTGTTCCGCGCGCGAAAGGGCTCGTTTGGGAATGCGGGAAGATTCAGCAATGCACCGAAAGATGCGGCGGGGTTTGCGCAGATCCTCGGAACCCGGCGCAACGATCTGAGCGAGGCCGCAATCGGGCTGTGCCCGGTGCTGTCGCAAGTCCTCGAGGCTCTTGCCGGTGCCAAGGGCTGCCTGCTTTCCCGCATGTCGGGAAGCGGTGCCACCTGTTTCGGATTATTCGCGACCGAGGCCGGAGCGAAGGACGCCGCGCGCGAGATCGGGGCACAACAGCCGCGCTGGTGGGTTACGGCCAGCGCGCTGATCACCGATACCAGAACCCTCGATCCGGTTCTTCCATAACGATTTTCGGGTGTTAGGGCGGGAGTTCCGGCGGCAGCGAAGCGGTTGCAGAGAGGCTACGGCCCGCTTATTGTGCCGCCCTCGATCTTTTGCGCCCTCCAGGGCGATTGCGCGATTGGGGCGTGGCCAAGCGGTAAGGCAGCGGGTTTTGGTCCCGCGACCCCAGGTTCGAATCCTGGCGCCCCAGCCAGCCCCTTGATTCCAAAGGATTTTCTGACAAAGACCGGGCACCCCTGCGGCGGTGTAGCACATTGCTGTGTCACATCGGCTGCGGCATGCGGGGGAATGTCATGGCCAATTTACCGATCTTTAGGCGCGGTGGTGTTTTCTATTGGCGGCGGCGCATCCCACGCGCCGTAGCAAGCATCGCGGCGCGCTCGCATTTCTGTTGCTCGCTGCAGACCACCGACCGCCGGCAGGCGCGCATGCGCGCGCTGCGGCTCTCGCTCGCTTTCGAGGAGATCATGCAAGAGCAGGCACGAAAGATCAGCGCCGGACGGGCACCGACTAAGGCGGAGCTCGATCAGCTGCTTGTCGATCTCTTTGCGCGGATCACCGAGGAGTGCGAAACCTGGGCGGCAACACGCCCACGCTATCTCGGCGCCGGCGGGTATGCGAGCGACGAGGACTACCAAAGCGACCAAGAGGCGCAACACCACCTCAGCGGCAGCCCCGAGGTGCGCGAGCGGGCGTGGCTCCATACGATGGAGGAAGGCGACTTCGACGAGGCGGCCCATTACCTCCCCGCAATGCTCGAAGAGCGAGGACTCGCACTCGATCAGTCCTCCAATGAATTTAAGATTCTGGCGTGGAAATGCATGAAGGCCGGCATTGCCGCATTTCGCCGGTTCCAGAATATCTCACCCGATAGCGTCGTCGAGGAAATCGATGCTCTGATCTCCGGCAGCGCATCGGGTGCGCCGGCACGCTCCGGCGACTTCGCCGCCGTCATCCGCGCCCTGATCGATGCCGGGCGCGGGCTGGCGATCCACCGCGAGGATGAGGCCGGTGGCGCAACTAGCTCGGAGCCGCTGATCTCATCGTTCATCGAAAAATTTGTGGCGCAATATCGCGCCGAAAAGCGGTGGACCGAGCAGACCAAGGCCCAGAACTGCAACTCGATGGACCTTCTGCTACGCATCGTTGGCGACAAAGCGCCGAGGGCTTACACCCGCGATGACGCCGAGACGCTGCGCCGCACCTTGGAACAAATTCCGGTTAACTTTGGAAAATCACCCCGTCATTGGAAAATTCCAATAAAGCAGGTCATCGCCGAGAGAAAGCCGAACACGAAGACGCTGTCAAAAGGGACGCTCAATCGTCATTGGAATACGATCACGTCATTCTTTGGCTGGGTCAATCGGCAGGACGGGATCGCCGACATCAACATCGACCGCATTTTCGGAGGTTTCCGTTGGGGTGGATCCGTGCCGGGGCCCAGAAAACGGCAAATGTGGGACGACGATTCACTCGGGCGCCTTTTCGCATCTCCGATCTGGAGGGGCTGCAAATATTATCCCGAGAAGCGCTATTGGCGGCATGAGCCGGGTAAAGCGATCGTTCGGGATGAATATTTCTGGCTGCCGATCCTCGCACTCTATACCGGGGCGCGCTTAGACGAGCTGGCAAACCTGGCCGGCACTGACGTGCAGGAACTGAAAGGCGTGCCGGTGATCTACTTCCACGGCGAGCACTTGAAGACCGAAAGTTCCGAGCGATACACGCCTATCCATTCCATTCTGATCCGGCTCGGGTTTCTCGATCTTGCCAAAGAGGCCGGGTCGAAGCGGTTGTTCCCAGACATGAAACCAAACGGTCGCGACAAGAAGCTCAGCCATAACTACACCGAACATTTCACCCAATACCGGCGCAATGTCGGTGTCTATCGGCCGTCGATGGACTTCCATTCGTTTCGCACGACAGCAACGACGGCAGCGCTCCGCGGCGGCTGCTCCATTCTCGAAGCGGACGAGATCACTGGTCACGACAGCGCGCAGCGGAAGGAGAATAAGGCCACTCAAACGACAACACTGCAGTATTTCCGCGGCTTCGGGCCGAAGCTGCTTCAGGCCGCCGTCGAGAAGATCACTTATCCTTCGATCGAGCTGGAGCGGCATTTCGTCCGCTGATCGTTGTTGAAAAATCGGCCGGAGATTCTCACCTGATCCGGTCTGAATTTTGGGATGCGGCCAGACGCCTTAACTAGGGACAAAAGTCGAAAATTGAAATGGCGCTAGGGCGCGTGCTGCTCTTTTCTCCGTCGTCAATGCGGACTAATGAGCGCTACCAAGTCCGCTGCCATTTCGGCTTGGGAGATATCTAAGTCGCCCGAGATATCAATTCTGTAATGATAGAATTTTGCACCAGTTGCAATTGAGCCTATGTAATCTAAGCTGCTTTTATGTCCCGGCTTGGCTGGAGAAATCCAAATGCCGATTGGTGCGTCGCTTGCTATTACATGGCTAATGAGCTGACTGAGCTGGTCCTAGTCGTCTGGACAGGTTGGCAGCGAAGTTAAGGTGTATTCCGATTGCTGATCACGCTGCCATAATCCCATTCATGTTGAACGCCTTTTGTTGCTGTTGGGCCTGTGGAGATGTGGGCAATGCGCGAGCCTTGTCCATCATATCCATAGGCCGCTTCGTCGCGTAAGCCTCCGCTGGGGTCGCGCCGTCGAGGGCGGAGTGCGGCCGCTCGGTGTTGTAGAACGCGATC
>JBGOXX010000090.1:0-9391 GCA_041479345.1 Alphaproteobacteria bacterium | reverse complement strand
CGTTGTCGAGAAGGGCCGCGTCGCTGGAATCATTACGGATTCGGGACGAATAATCGCAGCGGGAGCGGTGGTATTGACCACCGGCACTTTCCTGCGCGGGCTCATTCATTGCGGGGAAGAGCGAATCCCGGCCGGCCGCGTCGGCGAAGCGCCGTCCCGTGGTCTTGCAGAAGTTATTGAAAAAGCAGGATTTTCTCTCGGCCGGTTGAAGACCGGAACGCCGCCGCGTCTCGATGGTCGGACCATCGATTATTCGGGTCTTACGGCACAACCGGGCGACGATCCACCGGTCCCATTTTCCTATCTGACGACCAAGATCGAAACCCCTCAAATTCCTTGCCACATCACCCGGACGACTAGGCAAGTGCATGAATTAATTGAGAAAAATCTGCATCGGTCGCCGATCTATTCGGGCCAGATTGAAAGCCGGGGCCCGCGCTATTGCCCCTCAATCGAAGACAAGGTCGTTCGCTTCAAGGATCGGGAGGCGCATCAGATCTTCTTGGAGCCCGAAGGCCTGGACGATTCAACCGTCTACCCCAATGGCATTTCGACCTCGCTGCCCCGGGAGATTCAGGAGCAGATTATTCACCTCATTCCGGGGCTTGAGCGGGCAGTGATGATCCGGCCCGGCTATGCCATCGAATATGACTTCGTCGATCCGCGCGAACTTCGGCCAACCCTGGAAACGCGGCGTATAGCGGGGCTATTTCTGGCCGGCCAGATCAACGGTACCACTGGCTATGAGGAGGCCGCCGCTCAAGGTTTAATGGCGGGCGTCAATGCGGCGGTGCTGGTATCGGGAGGCGAGGCATTCGTTCTGGACCGGGCCGACGCCTATATCGGAGTGATGATCGATGACCTGGTTCGCCTCGGCACCAACGAGCCGTACCGGATGTTCACCTCACGAGCGGAGTACCGGCTGCGGCTGCGCGCCGATAATGCCGATCAAAGATTGACGGCCAAGGGAATGGCTATCGGCTGCGTGGGGTCGGTGAGGGGGAAGGTGTATGAGTCGAAGAAATCGGCCCTTGATGATGCTCGGACCTTAACCATAAGCCTCAAATCGAGCCCACCGGAGTTGGCAAAACGCGGTATTCCCGTGCCCCAAGACGGCCTTACCCGAACGGTTGCGGAATTGCTGGCGCTTCCGGAATTAACCATAAATCGGCTGACAGCGGTTTGGACGGAGCTTAGCTGTATCGGGCCCGAAATCGCTGAGCAGCTGGAAATCGACTCCCGATATGCGAATTATCTAGAACGGCAGGACTCAGACGTCGAAGCGTTTCGGCGGGACGAAGCTTTAGCACTTCCATGGGACCTTGATTATCGGGGCATCGCCGGCCTATCGACGGAAATGCGGGAAAAGCTTGAATTCGCGCGGCCTGAGAGCCTGAGCGCCGCTGCGCGGATTTCGGGCGTAACTCCAGCCGCGCTGATCCTCTTGCTCCGGCATGTTCGCCGGGGAGAAACTAGGAAATCAGCCTGACACCACTCACGCCAGAGGCCTTCGCTGCCGAGACCGGTGTTTCACGTGAAACACTGAATCGGCTTAAGGTGTATGCCGATCTCATCGCCAAATGGCAGAAGGCCATAAATCTCATTTCGGCTGGCGATCTGGCCGATTTATGGCGACGCCATATGCTCGATTCGGCGCAGCTAATAGAGCATATGCCCCCAGTTCCCCAGGACCGGGAAAGGGTGATCGCAGATCTTGGTAGCGGGGCCGGATTTCCGGGCATGGTCCTCGCCATCTTAGGTGCCGGAAAAGTACATCTGATTGAGAGCGATCAGCGAAAATGTGCGTTTCTGCTGGAAGCCGCCCGGCTGACAGGATCCCACGCCGTGATCCACAATTGCCGCATCGAAGAATTCCCCAAGAAAAACCCAGAATTCAAGGCGGATATTGTGGTCGCAAGGGCCTTGGCCCCGATTGTAAAGCTCCTTGAATATGCCGCCCCGCTACTGGCCGCGGATGGCGTTTGCCTGTTTTTAAAGGGGGATAGCCTCTCGAAAGAATTGACCCAGGCGGGTAAAGAATGGAATATGCGCGCGGACCAGTTGCCTAGCCGCACGAGCCGGTCGGGCATCATCCTGCGTCTGGGGGATCTGGCCCGTGGACGAGCCAAGTCTTGACCAAGCCGCCGAGCAGACCGCCGGGCCAAGTATCGAGCCAGCGGTAACTGCCGGCCGCAACAAGATCATTTCGATAGCGAATCAAAAAGGCGGGGTCGGGAAAACCACCACCGCCGTTAACCTTGCTACGGCTTTGGCCGCTGTCGGGCGCCGCATCCTCCTGGTCGATCTAGATCCTCAAGGCAATGCCAGCACCGGCCTTGGGATTGGTAATCATCTGCGATCCGCCGGGTCTTATCACGTTCTTTTGGGCGACATCCCGGTTCCCGCCGCCACCGTCAAGACGACTATTCCGGGCTTATCCGTCGTCCCGTCCTCCATGGACCTAACTGGGGCAGAGCTCGAGTTGGTGGATTTGGATCGGCGGGAATATCGTTTACGCGAAGCCTTGGAAGCCAGCCGGCCGGATTACGATCACATCCTGATCGATTGCCCGCCATCGCTTGGTCTCTTGACCTTGAACGCCCTGGTCGCGGCGGACGCCATCCTGGTTCCGTTGCAGTGCGAATTCTACGCACTCGAAGGTTTGAGCCACTTGGTTCGCACGGTGGAACGGGTGCAGCGGAGCTTTAATCCCCGGCTGCAGATCGAGGGTGTGGTGCTCACCATGTTCGACAAGCGGAACAATTTGAGCGGCCAAGTCGAGGCCGATGTGCGCGGCTATTTCGGCCGCAAGGTTTTCGACACCGTCATCCCGCGCAATGTTCGGGTTTCCGAAGCGCCAAGTCACGGTAAACCGGTATTGCTTTACGATATGGAATGTCCCGGCGCTCAGGCTTACATCCATCTTGCGAGCGAAGTTCTGCGCCGGGAGAAGGAGGCCATCGCTTGAACCCTGAAGAGGGCAAGCGCCGCCAACTTGGGCGCGGGCTTTCGGCATTGTTCGGCGACGAAGGCGCTGATTACGCCGAGCTCGACAAGCTTCGTGTCAACAAAGCTGTGCCCATCGAACTGCTGCAGCCCGGACGCTTTCAGCCGCGCCACCGCTTCGACGAAGAGGAAATCCGCGGTCTCGTCGATTCGATCCGGGCAAACGGTATTCTGCAACCGATCTTGGTGCGCCGGCTTCCGGAATCGCCGGATAAATTCGAGATCATTGCCGGTGAGCGGCGCTGGCGCGCGGCGCAAAAAGCATCGCTTCACGAAGTTCCGGTCATCGTCAAAGAGCTCGACGACGCCAGCGCGATTGAAATTGCGCTGGTCGAAAATCTCCAGCGCCAGGATCTGACGGCGATCGAAGAAGCCGAAGCCTATAAGCGATTGCTCGAAGAATTCGACAATACGCAAGAGGACTTGGCGCGCGCGCTCGGCAAGAGCCGAAGTCACATCGCCAACACGGTCCGATTGCTCGAACTTCCGGATTCGGTTCGCGAACTCATCAATGACGGAAAATTAACGGCGGGCCATGCCCGGGCGCTGATCGGCAATCCCGATGCGGAAAAACTCGCGAAACAAATCGTCGCACGCGGACTCAATGTCCGTCAGGTCGAGCAACTGACCCGCGGCGAAAAGGAAGGAAAGCCAAAGCAAGTAGCGGCGATGAAAGACGCCGATACAAGGGCGCTCGAAGCCGAAGTTTCAAATCTTCTGGGATTGAAAGTTTCGATCAATCATCATGGCGCCGGCGGCATGGTAATGGTCGTCTACAAGACGCTCGAGCAGCTGGATGAATTGTTGCGCCGGCTGTCCCAACCCGGCATCCGCAGCCGTCGCGCCGAATCGCCAACTCGTTCCGATATCGAAATGATTTCCAACGAAGCGGATACGCCAGCGCCCGCCGAGGCGCCCACCGAGCCCGTTTCCGAAAACTCGTAATTCCAAAAACTTATTTGGAGGCGCGTGCCGGCTCGCGAGCGATGTCGAGCAAGGCATGGCGGCAGATCGTTTCCGCCGGCAGACCGGTGGTCTTGCATAGAATCTCGGTCTCGACCAGCCGTTGCAGAGCGGTCACCGCGCGCCCGGAAGACCAGCGGCGAAGCTGGGCGCGAAATCGCGATTTATCTTTGAAAAACACCGCCGGCCGCAGGGCGGCCATGGCCGATTCGTCATTGCTCCCGTCCTCGATGGCGGCATCCGCTTGACGCAGCCGCTCGAAATGCCGGGATACCGCGCGCAAGACGCTGACCGGCATCACACCCTCGAGAAATACCCGGGCAACCGCCCGGTCCAACGCCGCCAATTCGCCGCCGGCCACGGCAAAGCCAACCTCATCGAGGGTCAACTCCGAACTGTCGCCGACACAGGCGATGGCGTCATCCACGGTCACGCGTCCGCCGGGCCCGGCATAAATAGCGAGCTTTTCCAGCTCCCGGCGCGTCACCCCGCGATCGCCGCCGAGATTGTCGGCCAAATAATCGAGCGCCTCCGGTTCTAGCGAAACTTTATCCTCAGCCAGCACTTTGCGGATGAAGTCGCCGAGCTGCGCCCCTTCATCCAAATAACAAGCCAAGGCCGCGGCGTTATCGGCGCTTTCGAACAGGTTTCGCAGGGTCGAACGCGGCGGTAGCGGGCCGGCTTCAATGACGACGAACGCGGCTTGCGGCGGCCGGCAAGGCGGATGGCTCAAGAATTCGGCCAATAGGGACGAAACCGAATCGCCCGCCTCGCGCACGATGACGACGCGGCGACCGCCGGTCATCGCAATGGCGGCGACTTCATCGCCGAGCCGCGCCGGATCCGCGATCAACGCGTTTGCGGTAATCTCGACGGTGCGGAAGGGATCGGTTAGATCCAAAACCACGCCCCTTGCCAAATCCAGAGCGCGTTCACGCACGAGACCGGAGTCGGGACCGTACAAGAGAACGGCAAGAAGGCCGAAATCGGGGGCGCGCAAAAATGATTCAGCTCGGGCAATTTTCATAACGGGACTTTCATGGCCGCTTCCCAGAGCCGATCGTCGCAGACGAGCACGTCAATATTGGCCGGACGGATAAGGTCCGGATTCCTCCGATGGCAAGGTGCCGGGCGGCGTGACCGGCACCGGCGGCGGCAATCCCTGGGTATCGACCCTTTCGGTCGGATTCTTTTGGGTGAAATGGAAGGAAATCTTCAGGGTGATATCGTCGGCGATGGCCTGAATTGAGCGGCGCTCGGCGTCCTGCTCCGCCGCCAAATTGGCGTATTCCGATTGCACGATGTCATAGCTTGCGACCCCGCGCGCGCGTCCCGAAAAAATGGCGCCCCCCGTAGCGATATATCGGAGAATGTAAGTTGCGTAGATCTGTAAATTGGCGCGCGTCGCAACCTGGTTCTTTTGAATCGCGAGATTCTCCGTCGACTCCGTCATATTGATGTCGAGATAATATTGCGGCTGTGCCGGCTCGCCATACGGCGTCAATTGAGTCAAAAGCGTGTTGCGGAGCTGCTGGCCAATCCGGAAATTCGCAATTTTCAGATCGCCGGATTGGCGCACGCCGATTTTGATCAACTGAGCTTGCGCGGTCACTTCGGGATTGGCCTTGCCGTAGAGCGGGTGGAATCCGCACCCCGCAAGCGCCGCGATCAATCCGCAAGCGCCCATAGCGCTCGCGATGAGTCGGCGAGTGCCGCGCTGCTCAAACCACCACATTGACGATCCTGTTCGGCACAACGATGACCTTGCGCGGCGGTTTGCCATCCGCAAGTTTGGCGACTGCGGGTAAAGCCAAGGCGGCGGCCTCGGCTTCCTCGCGCCCGGCGTCCCGAGGCAATTCGATCTGCCCGCGGAGCTTGCCGTTCACCTGAACCGCGACCGTCACCATCTCGTCGATGACAAGATCGGGATCGAATTGCGGCCAGTCACTCTCCGCCAGAAGTTTGCCATGACCGAGTTGCTGCCAAAGCTCCTCGGCGAGATGCGGGGCCAGGGGTTCGAGAAGCCGAATCAAAGTCTCGAACCCTTCGCGAAGCACCCACGCCTTGCCGGAATCGGCCGGCGATCTTTCGGCGAGCTCGCCAAGCAGATTGGTAAGCTCTCGGATATGGGCGACCGCGCGATTGAAGCGGAATTTCTCCAGATCCTCGGAAACGGACTTGATCGTCTTGTGAATCGCGCGCCGCGCCCCAATCAATTCCTGCGAGAGTGAGTTGGGCATCGCCGTTCCCGCCGCCGGCAGCTCGGCCTCGGTGACAAGCCGCCACAATCGGTTGACGTAACGCCACACGCCCTCGACACCGGCTTCACTCCATTCGAGATCCCGTTCCGGCGGGCTGTCGGAAAGCATGAACAGGCGTGCCGTATCGGCGCCATAGCTCTCGATGATCGCGGCCGGGTCGACCACGTTCTTGCGCGATTTGCTCATTTTTTCGACCCGCCCGACGGTGACCGGCGAACCATCGGAGATCTTCACCATTTGGCCGTTTTCGTCGCGCCTGACTTCTTCCGGGTAGAGCCAGCGCCCCTCCGCATCGCGATAAGTCTCGTGGCAAACCATACCCTGGGTGAGCAATCCGGCGAAGGGCTCCGCCGGCATCTCGTAGCCGCAGCGCCTCAGGGCCCTGGTGAAAAAGCGGGAATAAAGCAGATGCAGCACGGCGTGCTCGACGCCACCGATATACTGGTCGACTGGCATCCAGCGCCGGATCGCCTTTTGGCTGAAAGCTTGCGGCGCTTGAGGCGAGCAGAATCGCGCGAAGTACCATGACGATTCGAAAAACGTGTCGAAGGTGTCGGTCTCCCGCACCGCCTTGCCGCCGCAAGTCGGACAGGTGACGTGCTTCCACGTCGGATGCTTATCCAGCGGATTGCCGGGCTCGTCGAAACTGACGTCTTCCGGCAGCGTCACCGGCAATTCTCGTTCCGGGACCGGAACGATTCCGCAGGCCGCGCAATGAATGATCGGGATCGGGCAACCCCAATAGCGCTGGCGGGATATTCCCCAATCGCGAAGCCGATAGACGGTTTCGCCCCGCCCCTGCCCCAACTCTTCCAGCTTCTCGATGGCTGCGGCCTTGGCGTCATCGACAGCCAAGCCGTCGAGGAACTGCGAATTGACGAGAACGCCGTCTCCTTCATAGGCGGCATCGCCGACCGCAGCAACGTCCGCATCCTTCGGTTTCACGACGGGAAGAATCGGAAGACCGTATTTGCGGGCGAATTCGAAGTCGCGCTGATCGTGGGCGGGGCAGCCGAAAACGGCGCCTGAGCCATATTCCATCAGCACAAAATTGGCGACATAGACCGGAAGCGCGTGTCCGGGAATGAAAGGATGTGCGGCGCGAAGCCCGGTGTCATAGCCTTTCTTTTCCGCGGTTTCGATCGCGGCTTCGCTGGTGCCGAGATGCCCCGCTTCGGCGATGAAGCGCGATAATTTCGAATCCTGCTGGGCCAACGCCGCCGCCAGCGGGTGATCGACGGCAATGGCGACAAAGGCGGCGCCGAACAGCGTATCGGGCCGCGTCGTGAAGACCTCGATGCTGTCGGCGACGCCGGAAGGCGAATTGGTCAGCTTGAAAAAGATTCGCGCGCCGTCGGACCGGCCGATCCATTTGTCCTGCATGGTCCGGACTTTCTCCGGCCAGCGCTCGAGCAAAGCGAGGGATTCGAGAAGGTCATCGGCGAAATCGGTGATGCGCAGGAACCATTGGGAAAGCCTGCGGCGCTCGACCAGCGCGCCGGAGCGCCAACCCCGCCCTTCGATCACTTGTTCGTTGGCAAGGACGGTTTGATCGACCGGGTCCCAATTGACCCAGGATTCTTTTCGATAGGCCAGCCCGGCCGCGAGCATGTCGAGAAACATCTTCTGCTCGTGCCGGTAATAGGAAGGGTCGCAGGTCGCGATCTCCCGCGACCAGTCATAGGACAAACCCATGGATTTGAGCTGGCCGCGCATGTGGTCTATATTGGCGTAAGTCCATTTAGCGGGATGAACCTTGTTTTCGATCGCGGCATTTTCCGCCGGCATGCCGAACGCGTCCCAACCCATGGGATGCAGCACGTCGAAGCCCCGGGCGCGCATGTATCGCGCGACCACGTCGCCCAACGTGTAGTTGCGGACGTGACCCATATGGATGCGCCCGGAAGGGTACGGAAACATCTCGAGGACGTAATATTTCGGCTGCGGCCCGTCGTCGGCGGCGGCAAATACGCGCCGTTCTTCCCAAACGGTCTGCCACTTCGCTTCAGTCTCGCGGAAATTGTACCGGCTCATCTCAAGCTTGGTTTTGGGGGGCGTTGAAAGCGGGCGATCATAGCGGAAGGACCCCTGAACCTCAAAACGCCCAGACCCGAAAACCGCCGGATCCTTATTCCAGAAACGCCCCGAGCGCCGCCAGTCCAGACGCCTTACTTCCGGCGAGCCGGCCCGCATTGCGGTCGGTTATGCCGCCAAGGGCATAGACCGGGATCGGGCATTGCCTGGCAAGATTGGCGAAGCGGATCGGACCGAGGCCTGGCCGGCCCGGATGACTTTCGGTTTTGAACACCGGCCCCAAAAGAGCGGCATCGGCGCCGAACCGGGCCGCCCGCCGCAAGGCCGGAAGAGAATGGGCCGAGGCGGTGACGATCCAAGCTCGCCGCATCGCCGCGGCCCGGTGGATCGCCTGCGCCCGCGTCAGCACGGCCTCTGCAAAGTGAACGCCGTCGGCCCGCACCCGTAAGGCCAGCCGCGCATCGTTGCCGACCAGGAATTTCAGCCGCCGCCGCCGGCACAGTCTTGCGAGGGCTCCGGCCAATTTTGCCCTTTCGTCGCTTTGGTAATGGCGAAAAATCACGAAGCTTCCGGCCGGCAGGCGCGAAACAATATGCGTCGGGTCGGGCAGCCGCTCTCCATCGGTGATCAATAGCAGCGGGGGCAGTCCCGGCCTTCGCCGGTTACGGGATGCGTGGTTATGGGGCGCGTTGCGCAAATTGAGAAGCCGGGCCGTGGATGTTAGGGTCATGAAGGGAGCCCAATATTTTCATGACCACATCTTCCAGCATTGCCGCCAATCTTGCTTCCGTGCGCGCCCGGCTTGACGCTGCCGTGAAGGCGGCGGGACGCAAAAATCGTCCACGCTTGATTGCGGTCTCCAAGACCCATGATGAAGCGGCAATTCGGGCGGCGATCGCCGCCGGTCAGCGCGACTTCGGGGAAAATCGGGTTCAGGAAGCGCAGAAAAAATTCCCCGTGCTCAAAAAAGAATTTCCGGATTTGGTGCTGCACCTCATCGGACCGCTGCAATCGAACAAGACGGCCGACGCGGTGGCGCTTTTCGACGTCATTCACACGCTTGACCGTCCCAAGCTTGTCGATGTGCTGATACGGGAGACGATGCGGCAAAATCGAAGTCCCGATTG
>JBGOXX010000089.1:0-9491 GCA_041479345.1 Alphaproteobacteria bacterium | reverse complement strand
TTCTTCTTTGTCCGCGCTCGACGCACCCGTGGTCGTCCAGCCGTAGTTGCTGAAGCTGATGGAGCCAGTATCGCCGCCGTTCGTCCAAGTCGCCGAACCCGCGCCGGTCACCGTCAGCGATGCGCCGGTGGTCGGATTGGTGATGCCCGTGTTCACGCCGATGTTCAGCGGGCTCAACAGCGTGCCCCAGGCAGCGCTGCTCGTGTTCGTCGTATAGAAGGCCGAGTTGCTGCAAGGGTTAGTCGTGGTCGGGCAGTCGAGTTGCGCCAACCCGGTGAGCGACATGGAGGCGCTGATCGGCGTCGCGAAACCCTGCGACGACACAAAAACGACCGCGCATAAAACGGCCGTGCATCCGGCCAAGATTTGCTTGAAGCTTCTCATGGCTTTTAACCTTAATTAATCAAACCAATGGGTTAGGGGCAATAACGATGCAAGCGCCATGCCCTCCTATGCTTAATTTTCGCACCCTTAAGCGGCTGTAAGCCAACGCCGTTTTTTTGCACTGCGGCACATGACCGATTCAAAAGTGTAATCCTGTAAAGATTCCCGACGGTGGGGGCAAATTCTCAAGACTCGCGGCACCCCGGCGGTGATCTTGCAGCGATCGGGCGCTGCTTCGGCATTTGCCGTCGCCGGATGATTTGGGCCGCACAATTTGGCCGCACAATTTGGGCCGCACGAAGCCGCGGCATCGACGCAAATCGAAATTCTCACCGGTAGGCAATTTCCCGGCTTTTCGCCTATGGTGGCCCCAGCCTTCCGGAAACGGAGTCTTGCGGACCCCCCATCTTGCGGGAATCGGGGCCTTGCGGGAATCGGGGGCATTCAGGGGCCATCCAACCATGCTCTCCGCCTATCGGGTCGAGAACCATCGGGTTACGCGCACGGAGCTGGAGCCGGGGATGCCGGTGCCGGACGGCACGGTGTGGCTCGATCTTTTCATGCCGACCGCGGAAGAAGTTCACGCGGTCGAAAACGCCCTCGATATCGACGTGCCCACCCCCGATGAAATGAAGGAAATCGAGGCCTCGAGCCGGCTGCGCATCGAGGACGGGACGATGGTGATGACGGCGCTGGTGCTGGCCCAGGTCGAAATGGAGCGGCCGATGTGCTCCGCCATCACCTTCATGCTGTCGCACGGGAAACTGGTGACGCTGCGCTATTCCGATCCGCTGCCATTTCGCGCCTTCACCGCGCGCACCGCGCATAAGCCGGGGCATAAGCCGGATGGATTCGTCCAAGGCGAAGCGGTGCTGATGGGCTTGATGGACGCCATCATCGATCGCGGCGCGGATATTCTGGAGCGGATCGGCGACGAGGTGAACAATCTGTCGTTTCAGGTTTTCGGCGAAGGGCCGCGCAACCGCGATCTGAAAGAACAGTTGCGCCGCGTCGGCTATCAGGGGGACATGATTTCAAAGGCGCGGGAAAGCCTGGTTTCGCTGGGCCGGATGCTGTCTTTCATCGCCCAGCGCATGGGCGCAGGCCTCTCCACCGAATTGCGGGGCCATGTCGATACCCTGACTCACGACGCGGCTTCGCTTTCCGACCACGCGACGTTTCTCTCCAGCAAAGTCAATTTCCTGCTGGAGACCACGCTCGGTCTCATCAACATCGAACAGAACAACATCATCAAGATTTTTTCGGTGGCGGGCGTCGCCCTGATGCCGCCGACCTTGATCGCCAGCGTTTACGGCATGAACTTCCGCGATATGCCGGAACTCGGCTGGCCCTTCGGCTATCCCTTGGCGGTCATCCTGATGATCGTCTCGGCGATTCTGCCTTACATTTATTTCAAGCGGAAAGGGTGGCTGTAGGCGCGTCAATTATCTCAGCAGGACAGCATTCCATTTATTGAAATTGAGACACCTCTCTAAAATTCCTCCCCCCTTGCGGGGGAGGTTAGGAGGGGGGTATGCCGCGACGTGAACCCCCTACCTGCGAAAACCAAGGCTTTGACTTCGCAAAGCCAGGTTTTCGCTTCCTCCCCCACAAGGAGGGAGGAAAGTTTCTGAGCGATCGAACTTGCTCGTGGGTGCGCGCAAGATGGCGCTAAAAATCGCATGATAGAAGTCGGGTCGGAGAAATCAGCCGAAAGACCGACGCGGAAAGATCAGCGCGGCGGTATTGGGTTTCGGCGAAATTGAAACACGCTCCCAAATTCCTCCCCCCTTGCGGGGGAGGTTAGGAGGGGGGTATGCCGCGACGTGAACCCCCCACCTGCAAAAACCAAGGCTTTGCTCCTGCCTTCGCTCCTGCGGAGCTTCGGCAAGGCAAGTCGCAAAGCCGGGTTTTCGCTTCCTCCCCCGCAAGGGGGGAGGAATGATTCTAACCGCGCGCATTTACATACGCACAAGCGGGCGTAAGAAATCAGTGTGAAAAATAAGCGGAAAACTCACCGCGGCGGCGAGCTGTAATTGGCGCCGTCGTAGCTGATGAGCCGGTTTTCCTGGCCAGGTTCCGGCGTGGTGCGGCAATCGGGCGCCGCCAGGGTGCGATAGCAATAGATGACCGGAGCCGGCGGCGGATTTTCGGCGACCGCGACGCGATCGGCGATGATTTCGCTCCGGGTTTGCTGGGCGCCGTAAAACGGATTGCCGCAAGCGGCCAGCGCCAGCAATAAGCCGGGCGCCAGAATCCGCATCAGAATCCGCAAACGTCGGAATCGAATCGTCATGGGCAAAATACTATGACAAAAGCGCAGCGGCCGCCACGGTGCTGTGGTTAACCACGACATTCCGGTTAACCATGAATTTCCGCCGCCTGGACGAAAGTGCGATTCCGCTCAGCGGTTGACGTCGACGACGACCCGGCCCTGGACCAAGCCGTCGAGGATCTTGCGGCCGATTTCGGGAACCTCGGACAGCGGCACCACCGTCGTCATCGCATCGAGCAAATCCATCGGCAGATCGGCGGCAAGCCGCGCCCACGCCTTTTCACGCCGCGGCAAGGGGCAATTGGTCGCTTCGATTCCGAGCAAATTGACGCCGCGAAGCAGGAACGGAATGATCGTCGTGTTGAGCTCGCGCCCGCCGACCAATCCGGTTGCGGCGACACTGCCGCCGTATTTGAGGCTGGCCAGAAGATTGGACAGCATCGGTCCGCCCACCGCATCGATAGCGCCGGCAAAACGCACGGGCAGCAGGGCCTTTTCCGACGGCGCCGCAAGTTTTTCGCGTTCGATGATCGTCGTGGCGCCGAGCTTTTTCAAATAATCATGCGTATCCGGCCGGCCGGTGAACGCCGCCACCTTGAAGCCGCGGGCGGCAAGCAATGCAATCGCAATGCTCCCCACGCCGCCGGCGGAACCGGTCACGGCGATGTCGCCGGATTCGGGGGTCAGCCCATGATCTTCCAGCGCCATCACCGCGAGCATCGCGGTCAATCCGGCGGTTCCGATCGCCATCGCCCGCAGCGGACTCAGTTCTTTGGGCAAGGCCACGAGCCAATCGCCCCGCGCCCGGGCGCGCTGGGCGAAGCCGCCCCAATAAAGTTCGCCCATGCGAAAGCCGCTGACGATGGCAACATCGCCGGGTTTCCAGGATTTGTTCCCGGATTCCTCGACCACGCCGACGAGATCGACGCCGGGCACGTGGGGATAGCGCTTCACCACCGCGGCGCGGCCGTACATCGCGAGCCCGTCCTTGAAATTGACGGTGGAATAGAGGACCCGCAGCGTCACATCGGCTCCGGGCGGCGCGTTGGCGCGCAAGGCGTCGTCGTCGACCTCCGTCAGACGTGGCGCAACGCCGCTGGTGCCGTTGGCGACGACGATGGCCGCATATCTTGTAAGCGGCGGCAGATCGGGAGTTCTGGTAAGGCCCGGCGCCGCCTTGCCCGGCGCCGTCTGGCCCGAAGATTTCGCGGGCTTCTTCGCGGGCTTCTCTCCGGCCGGCTTCGTTTTCTTCGTCGGTTTTTTCGTGTCTGTCATAAGGTTTCTCCAAAGCGCACCGGGCGACCGGCCGGCTTGCCGATGAGCTCGCCGTCGCGCATGACGGCGCGCCCGCGAATGATCGTCGCCATCGGCCAGCCGGTGACTTTCATGCCGTCAAAAGGCGTCCATCCGCAGCGCGAGGCGATCCACTCATTGGTGATGGTTTTCGACGCGCGCATATCGACGATCGAAAAATCGGCGTCGTAGCCGGCCGCAATTCTTCCCTTGGACGCAATATTAAAGACCCGCGCCGGGCCGGCACTCGTCAGGTCGACCAGACGGGAAAGGGTCAATCTCCCGGCATTGACGTGATCGAGCATCAGCGGCAGCAGGGTTTGCACGCCCGGCATCCCGGACGGGCTTTTCGGATAGGGTTCGGCCTTTTCGGCGAGGGTATGAGGCGCATGATCCGATCCTAGCACATCGACGATCCCGGCGTTGACCGCGCGCCACAACGCGTCGCGGTGGCGAACATCGCGAATCGGCGGATTCATCTGCGCCAGCGTGCCGAGCCGGTCATAGCAATCGGGTGCCACGAGAGTCAGGTGCTGGGGCGTCACTTCGACGGTGGCGATGTCCCGGTGATCCTGGAACAAATCCATTTCCTCGGCGGTCGTCACATGGAGAACATGGATGCGCCGCCGCGCCTCCTGCGCCAACCGCAACAGGCGCGTCGTGGCGAGGATCGCGGTTTCTTCGTCGCGCCACACCGGATGGAGCCGCGGATGAGCGCCTTCGCCCTGCCCTTCCACCAGGGGCTTGCGCTTGCGCAAGCGGAATTCGTCCTCGGAATGGACGGCGACCCGGCGGAATCCCGACCGCAAAATCCGCAGCAGCGTTTCGTCGTCGGCCACCAGCAGATTTCCGGTCGAGCTGCCCATGAAGATTTTGACGCCGCAGCAGCCGGGCAAGCGTTCGTATGTGGCGAGCCGGCCGGCGTTTTCGGCGGCAGCACCTATGTAGAACGCGATGTCGCACCAGGCGCGGCCGTCGGCGCGGGCGAGCTTGTCGGCAAGATCGGCGGCATGCAGCGTGCTCGGATTGGTATTCGGCATGTCGAAGACGGCGGTAACCCCGCCCAGAACCGCCGCTTTGGTTCCGGTTTCCAGATCCTCTTTATGTTCATTGCCGGGCTCGCGGAAGTGCACTTGCGTGTCGATCGCACCCGGCAGCACATGGAGCCCGCGCGCATCAAAGACTTCGGCGGTCTTGGCTTTCGCCAAATCACCCAAAGCCGCGACCCGCCCCTGGCGCACGCCGATATCGGTTTCGCCGATACCGTTTGGCGTAACGCAAGTACCGCCCTTCACGATCAGGTCGAAGGCTTCGCTTTCCGGTTCGCCCATAGGCTCCCTTAGATTGTTCAGTCCGGTTGGGGTTCAGTCCGGTTGGGGTTCAGTCCGGTTGGGGTTCAGTTCGATTGGGCGAGAGTTTCGAGAACATCGCCCGCCGGGTCCAGCCCCAAAATGTGCCGGCGATGCCAAAGCGCATAGAACAAAAGGACCCAAGCGGCGAGATGGGCGTGCTTGCCGGTGCTCGCAAACAGCTGCTGCACGGCTTTCGGATGGCAGATTTGCTCGACTCCCGCCTCGGCTGCGACCAGGGGCCCCAAAACTTTGCCCTTGCGCGCGATCCATTCCCCGACCGGCACGGTGAAGCCGCGCTTGCGCGAAAACGGCTGAGCCTCGGGAAGATGACGCGCCAGCCATTCGCGCAGCAAAAATTTGCCAAGCCCCTTGCGTATTTTAAGAGAATCCGGAAGCCGGAATGCGGCGTCGGCAACAGCGGGATCGAGAAACGGCGTGCGGCCTTCGACCCCATGGGCCATCAGACAGCGGTCGAGCTTGATCAGCAGATCGTTCGGCAGCCAATCGGCGCAATCGGTCGCCTGGGCGATTTGCAGCTTGGTCCGGTTCGGAAGCGTCGCATTGATCTCGGCGGCGACGATGCCGTCCCGCCAGCTGGGCTGCTCCGCGCGCAATACGCCGGTGCCCTCCAGAATCCCGCGCGGCCGCAAGGCGCGGCCGCCCAGCCACCACGGGCGCAGCACGCTACGATATCGGCCGTAGCCGGCGAACATCTCGTCTCCGCCTTCGCCGGAAAGCACGACCTTGAGCTCCTGGCGCGCGACCGCGGCGAGCTTATAGGTCGGAACCACGGCGTAGTCGGCGGCGGGATCGTCCATGGCGCCGGCGATGGCCGGAAGCGACCGCCAAAAATCCTGTTCGGAAACTTCGACCTCGATGTGATCGGCGCCGAGCCGGGTTGCGACGAGTTTCGCGTGGGCACGCTCATCGGCAACCTGCGCGCCGGAAAACCCCGCGGTGAAGGCGCGAACCGGCCGATCGTTGAGCCGGGCCATCATCACCAACAAGGCGGTCGAATCGATGCCGCCCGACAGAAACATGCCATAGGGCACGTCGGAACGCTGATGCAGGCGAACCGAATCCTCAAGCGCCGCGTCGAGACGCTTGATTGCCTCTTCTTCACTCTCGACACGAGGCCCGGAACGCGGGAGCGCCATCCGCCGGCGGCGTTCGATGATCCGCCCGCCGGAGATAACCAGGGTTTCTCCGGGGGCGACGCGGCGAATGCCGTCAAATATGGTTTCGTCGCCGGTGGTGAATTGGAGCTGCAACAGTTCCGAGCGGCGGTGCGAATTGACCCGCGCCGGAACGACGCCGCTTGCTATCAGCGCCTGCGGCTCGGAGGCAAAAGCGAAAGCGTTCGACGTTTCGGCGTAATAAAGCGGCTTGATTCCGAAGGGATCGCGGGACAGCAGCAAGCGGTTTGCCGCAGAATCGTGAATCGCGATCGCGTACATGCCGCGCAGTTTCTCGGCAAAACCCGAGCCGAATTCCCGATAGAGATGAAGCGGCGGCTCGCAATCGGAGGCGGTGGCGAAGGCAACGCCGCTCATATCCTGCCGCAGCTCGATGTAGTTGTAGATCTCGGCATTGGCGATAAGCGCGGTGTGATGATTGTCGCGGATCGGCTGATCGCCGGTCGCAAGATCGATGATCGCGAGACGGGTATGCACCATGCCAAGATTGCCGGAAACATAGCGGCCGCTTCCATCCGGTCCGCGATGGGCGAGTGCACGTTCCAGGGCGTCCAGCGATTCCGGCGCCGGCGCGCCACCTGCGGTCATGATTCCGGCAATTCCGCACATCAGTCGAGCACGCGAGAAAACAGCGACATGTATTGCGCGACGACCGCGGGCTGGGAGAAATGGGCGGCGAGCGCGGACGAGCCGCCTTCGATCAGCCGCGCCGAAAGCGGGCGATCGCCCAAGACCCGCTGCAACGCCATCGCCAGTGCTTCGGCGTCTTCGACCGGCACGAGCACCCCGTTCTTTCCATCTTGAATCAAGAATCGCGGCCCCTGGCTTTCCGCAGCCACCACCGGCAGGCCTTGCGCCCAGGCTTCGAGAATGACGTTGCCCAACGGTTCATGGCGCGAGGGAACCGCAAGGACATTGGCCGCCGCAAAGAAGGGTCCGGGATCCTTTTGCCAGCCGAGAAATCGGACCCGGTCCAACAATTCCAGGCGCTGAGTCTCGGCTTCGAGGCTGGCGCGCCCCGGCCCGTCGCCGGCCAGCCACAGAAAAATTCCGGGCAGCCGCGCCACCGCTTCGAGCAAGACGTCGAAAGCCTTGTTATGATGAAATCGCCCGAGCGCCAGGACCAGCGGCGCGTCCTTCGGTGTTGCGTAGCGCGCGCGGTCGGCGGCGGCCACGCGCCGCGTATCCACAAAATTCGGAATGAAATGGGCGCGCTCGCGCAGCCAGCCGCCGCGCAAAAAATATTCGACCAGATCCGGCGTGTTGCCGACCAGATGATCGCAATGCCGGTAATGCCTCAGATCGTAGTAGCCACCGAGCCGCGCGATGTGCACGAAATTGCCGCGCGGCACGTATCGGGTGGCGCGGGTCATGTAGCTCATCACGATCTGCGGCTTGAAGGAGGCGATCGCGCGTTTGACGATTCGCCTGGTCGTGAAATCGAACCAACCGCCGAAGGGCGCCGGGATGATCGGAATGCCCACGGCGTCGAGCGACGTCATGCGCTCCGGCTGCGGACGGATGATCGCAAGCTGAATGATGCCGGCCCGTTGAAGCGCCGCGCAGAGCCGCGCGAAATAAAGCTCCGCCCCGCCCTGTTCGGCGCCCGCCATCATCTGCAGCACCCGGATACCTATTGCCGGGTTCTTGGCCGCGGGATTCTTTGGCGACGAGACCGGTGCGGCGTTATTGGTTGCGGTCATTCGGTTTCCAGCCGGGCCTTGAGATAAGACAAGATCGGATAGAGTGCCGCCATCAGCGCAATCAGGAATCCATAGGGGCCTTCGCGGTAGCCCTTGCGCGCGACATAGCATTTCCAAAAGCGCGAGAAGATACGGCGCAAATTGACGCCGAAGGTTCCGATATCGCCCGAGCTCCGAAGATCTTGCGCCCGCGCGGTGGTATAGCGGTCGAGCCGCCGGATCATGTCGGAGATATTCCGATCGACGTAATGGACCATCGGCACCGACAGCCGGCCGCGAGCGCCGTGCAATTCCAATTTGGGATGGATGCGTTGCGGCCCCCAGCGCTTGCAGCCTTTGGCAAAGAGGCGCGACGTCGCCGACACGCCCCAGGCCGCACCCCATCCGTAACGAACGAGCCGGGAGCCGATATAATTGTCGTACGGGATGAGGAAATACCCGGGCGGCGCATCGGCGATCGTGTGGCGGATTTCCTGCGCCAATTCCGCCGTCACGCGTTCGTCGGCGTCGACTTCGAGAATCCAGTCGCCGGTGCAGGCATCGATGCCGGTATTGCGCCGGTCGCCCTCGATCGGCCAGCCGCCCTCGATCAGCCGGTTCGTGTACCGTGCGGCGATGGCCGGGGAGCCATCGGTGCAGCGGTCGAGCACCACCACGATCTCGTCGGCAAAGCGCAACCCGCCGAGGCAATCGGCGAGTTGCTGCTCTTCATTGTGTGCGACAACCAGCGCGGAAAGACGGGGCGCCGAAAGACGGGGCTGAGGCAAATCAGGTCTCCGGAAAAAGTGGGGGCCTCCGGGAAAGGCTCCGGTTTTCATTAGCTTTAGCGCAAAGCGGGTTCCGCGCAAAGCTGGGCGGTTTGCGGCACGGCCCGGCAAGCGGATTCGACATGCGGATTCGGGCGGAATCATGTCCTGCCCCGGTTGGCAGCCGCGCCAATCCCGTTTATACAGCCGGAGCCCGCCAACGGCCTCCCGCGAATAGATGCCCAAGAAGCGGCGCCCCCAGAAACCGGGGAACCGAAACCGGGGAACCGAAACCGGGGAATAGGTGAAACAAGGGAATCCAATAATGACCCGATGGCCTGGCCTGGTATTTCCGATCTTCATCTGCCTTGCGGCAGTGGCCGCGGTGCTTCTGCCCCATGGGCTGGTTCCCCTCTGCGCCGCAGCAGGCTTAGCGCTCGCCACCGACGCCCGGATTCGCAGCCGATTCTTCGCGTTATTGCGCGGGCCGCTGGCGATGGGACTTGGCGCCCTCCTTGTCTGGGCTGGGCTGAGTACCCTGT
>JBGOXX010000088.1:0-9561 GCA_041479345.1 Alphaproteobacteria bacterium | reverse complement strand
TGTGCTTGTAGGCCAGGTCGATCAGCCGGCCCTCGATCTTCCCCTCGACTTCCAAACCGTGGCGCATGACCTCGACATAAAGCCGGCCTGGAAAAACTTGCGCGAAGTGTTCGAGCGCCATTTCCGCGGCATCGAACTGACCTTCGGCGAGCAGCCGGCCAACCGGGCTATCCGAAGCGCCGACGAAGGCGATCAGTCCCTCGCTATGCGCCGCTAACACCGGGCCCGATACCTGTGGCGGATCGGTTCCGGCGGTTTCCAGGAAAGCCTTGCTTACGAGTTTGATAAGATTGCGATATCCAGCCTCGTTCTGAACCAGGAGCAAGACCCGGTCGCGGTCGCGGGCTTGGCCGTTGGCCGAATTCCCTTTGCGCGCGAGGCCCAATAAACAACCCACAATCGGCTGCACGCCCATCTTCGAGCAGGCTTCGGCAAACTCCAGCACGCCGAAAAGATTGCCGGAATCGGTGACCGCCACCGCCGGCATCGAATTGCCGCGGCACAGCTCGGCCAATTCCTTGACCGGAATGGCGCCTTCCGAAAGCGAATAGGCGGAATGAACGCGAAGATGGACGAAATCGGCGTGGGACACTGGAACCCGGCTCCTGAAATTCGCTACGGCTCACAAATTGGGAGCGCCTCAGGATTCCACAAGCGGCGAGGAAAGTCAGCTTCCGTCAGCCGGCAATCAAGTGACCATCCTGGAGTCGCAGCGTCCGATCCATGCGCGCCGCCAGTTCCGAATTATGGGTCGCAATCAGCGCCGCGATACCGGTGCTGCGCACGAGCCTGAGAATTTCGGCGAAAACGCTTTCGGCGGTATGAAGGTCGAGATTGCCGGTCGGCTCGTCGGCCAAAAGAATTACCGGCCGATTGGCGATTGCCCGGGCGATCGCCACCCGTTGCTGCTCGCCACCCGACAGTTGGGACGGCCGATGGGTGGCGCGCGCGGCAAGCCCCATCATGTCCAGCAATTCAGCGGCGCGGACTGCCGCTTCCTTGCGCCCCACCCCGTTGATCATCTGCGGCAGGACCAGATTTTCCAGCGCCGAGAATTCGGGGAGAAGGTGATGGAATTGGTAGACGAAACCCAGACGCCGGCGGCGCAAGCCGGTGCGCCGGTCGTCAGACAAATTGTTGCAAGGCGCACCTTCGATGATGACGTCTCCGGATTCCGGTTTTTCGAGCAGGCCGGCAATATGGAGCAAGGTGGATTTGCCCGAGCCAGACGGCCCGACCAGGGCGATGATTTCGCCCGATTTCACCGTAATCGACGCGCCGCGCAGCACTTCGAGCCGCCCCGACGCTTCGGGATAGGCGTGGCTCACATCGCGAAGTTCAAGCGCCGCCGCCATCACGGCCTTTGGATCGGAGACACGCTACTCATAGCGCAGCGCCTCGACAGGATCGAGGCGCGCCGCCCGCCACGACGGATAAAGGGTCGCGAGGAAGGAAAGCGCCAGCGCCATAATGACCACGGTGGTGACTTCGCCCATGTCCACTTTGGCCGGAAGCTGCGACAGGAAGTAGATCTCGGGGGCGAAAAGCTGCGTCCCGGTCATTTTCTGAATCAGCTGGCGGATGATTTCGATGTTGTCGGCAAAGGCGAGGCCAAGGCCGAAGCCTGCCAGCGTGCCAACGCAGCCGATCGACGCGCCGCTCAACAGGAATATCCGCATGATCATACCCTTGGTGGCACCCATCGTGCGCAGGATCGCGATGTCCTGGCCCTTATCCTTCACCAGCATGATCAAACTCGAAATGATATTGAAGGCGGCGACGACGATGATCAGCGTCAGGATCATGAACATGACGTTCCGCTCGACTTCGATCGCGTTGAAGAAACTGTTGTTGGCCTGCTGCCAATCGAGAATCCGCAGCGGCTCTTTCAAGGCGTTGAGGATTTCATCGCGAACGGCGCCCACGTGATCGGGATCGATCGCCATCACTTCAAGCGAGGTCACGGCGTTCGGGACCTTGAAATAGATCTGGGCGGCGGGAAGCGGCATGAAAACGAAGGTGCTATCATATTCAAACATGCCGATCTCGAAGGTGGCGGCGATGGTATAGGCTTTCATGCGGGGCACGGTGCCAAAAGCGGTTTCCGTTCCCTGGGGTGAAATCAACGTCACTTTGTCGCCGGGCATGACGCCGAGCCGTTCGGCCAGCCGGTTGCCGATAACGATCGAATCGCCCTTGAAGTTGTCGAGCGTGCCGGCGGTGACGTGATTGGCGAGAATGGCGCGCGCCCGGAAATCCTCCGGCTTGAGGCCGCGCACCACGGCGCCCGAGCTGCGGCCCGCGGCGGTCGCCATCACTTGGCCTTCGATGAGCGGGACAACCTGCACGACGCCGGGAAGCCCGCGGATGACATCGGCGGTCGGATCGTAATTCGTCATCGCACCTTGGGCCGCGTAGACCTCGAGATGGCCGTTCAGCCCGAGGATTCGCGTCATCAATTCTTCGCGAAAGCCGTTCATCACCGACATGACGATGATCAGCGTCGCCACGCCTAGCGCGATGCCGAGAAAGGAGAAGCCGGCGATGACCGAGATGAATCCTTCTTTCCGCCGCGGCCGCAGATAGCGCAAGGCCACCATTCGCTCGAAAGCGGAAAACATCCTAGCCCGGAAGCAGCGCCAAACCGGGGCCGGAAGCGACTTCCGCCGGCAGTTTGGCAAAAAGCGATTCGAGGGAAAGTTCCTGGCGCGCGCCCGAATGGCGGTCTTTGAGTTCGACCAGCCCGGTTTTCAGGCCGCGCGGGCCGACGACGATCTGCCAGGGCAGGCCGATCAGATCCATATCGGCGAATTTGACCCCGGGGCTTTCCGCGCGATCGTCATAAAGGACCTCGATTCCGTGCTGAAGGAGCGTTGCGTAAATGCTCGCGCAAGCTTCGTCACAGGCCGAGTCGCCGACTTTCAAATTGATAAGCCCGACTTGGAAGGGTGCGACGCTCGCCGGCCACAGAATTCCGGCGTCGTCGTGATGGGCCTCGATGATGGCCCCCACCAAACGCGATACGCCGATGCCGTAAGATCCCATTTCCACCGTGATCGATTCACCGCTGGGACCTGTGACGATGGCACCCAGGGGCTTCGAATATTTGGTGCCGAAATAGAAGATGTGGCCGACCTCGATGCCGCGGGCGCTTCGCAGTCGTTCCGGCGGCACCGGGCAGTTGTTCGGATCGTGCTCGTCATCGGCGGCGGCATAGACCGCTTGCAAACGGGTGAGATCGCTGGAGGCCGCCGTCAAATCGAGATCGTCGAAGGCCGCATCGTAATAGACGGCGCTTTCGCCGGTTTCGGCCAGGATATGGAATTCATGGCTCATATCGCCGCCGATGGCGCCAGGATCGGCGCGAACGGGAATGGCCTTCAAGCCCATGCGGGCAAAGGTCTTGAGGTAGCAGGCATACATGGTGTCGTAAGAGCGCTTGGCGCCGTCCTTGTCGAGATCGAAGGAGTAATTGTCCTTCATCAGGAATTCGCGGCCCCGCATCACGCCGAAACGCGGGCGCACTTCGTCGCGGAATTTCCACTGGATCTGATAAAGGTTCTTCGGCAGATCCCGATAACTTTTGATGAAGCCGCGGAAGATATCGGTGATGACTTCTTCGTGGGTCGGGCCGTAGAGCATTTCCCGCTCATGACGGTCGACGATGCGCAGCATCTCTTTGCCGTAATCGTCGTAGCGGCCGCTTTCTTTCCAGAGATCGGCCGGCTGGATCGTCGGCATGAGCAATTCTTGGGCGCCCGCCGCGTCCTGCTCTTCGCGCACGATCTGCTCGACCCGGCGCAACACGCGAAGTCCGATCGGCAGCCAGTTATAGATGCCCGCACTCGACTGCCGGATCATCCCGGCGCGCAACATCAGGCGATGCGAAGCGATCTGCGCTTCGGCCGGAGTTTCTTTCGAGGTGGGAAGAAAATAGACGGAACGGCGCATGACACTCGCTAGCGGAAACGGGCGCAGACTGTAGGCAATGCCCCCAGGCTTGGCAATGGCACGAGCCTTGGCAATGGCACCGAGCGCGCCTAGTTCGGCGGCGCCAGGGCTTTGCGGCAGCCGTCGGCGATCGCTGCTTGTTCCGGATCCATCAGCGGCTTGCCGTTGAAATAAACCTGGTCGTTTGTCACCGTGATGTGGCCGACCACCGGCTGGCCGAGATATTGGCCGATGCGTTCGGAATTTTGGAATTGGGTGTTGAGCTGATTATTGGCGGAACTGGCATCCTGAGCCGCGGTCCCGAGATCGTGGGCGGCCGAAGCGAGATCGGGGTCGCTTGGCGCCAACGACGAAGCCGCCGCCGCCGCAGTGGCGGCTTGGCTGGCCGCCGCCGATTTGTCGCCGGCGGTGACCGCCGCATTGGCCGCCGTTGCCGCGGCCCGCGTCTGGGCAGCCGCGGCGGCGAGTGCCGCGTTGCCGGGATCGGCGGCGGCGGCGGTCTCGGCTGTGCTGGCCGCAATCGAAGCAAGACCAGCGGCGCTGGCCGCCTTGTTTGACGCGGCGACCGCGGCGCTGGCGGATTGGGCGTCGGCCTTCGGCCCGCCCTGGAAGTTCCGCAAATTGACTTGGACGTCGAAGCTGACGGTGTCCGGCGCTTTGATGTCGCTGCCGCCGCCAAGATCGGCCGGAACGACGGGGCGGCCATACGCGTCTTTGCCGGGCTGATAGGCGACGTCGGGTGCTGGAATGTGCTGCACCAAATTGGCGCAATCCGCCCGCGTCGTGGTGACGGTTTCCGCCTGCGCGCCGGAGCCTGCGCACAGGCCAGCGCACAGGAACGTAATCACAAAAAGCAGTGCCGAGTTTGTCGCTTTCATGGGTTCGATGGGATCGAGACAGTGACTGGGAGAGGCCCGGAAAACTGCGACGTTTGGTCGCAATGGCGATTCCAAGTCAAGTCAAATTTCGCACATTTCCGCCCCTTTCGGCGGCAAAAAACAGATGACGGAGCAAAACCGTTGGCCTAAAGTGCCGCCCGTTGAGCCAGACCGCTAAGCAAGAAAAGCGGCCCGAGTTTGGGGAGGAAATCGTTCCGCAACGCGATTGTGGATGAGCTAGACTCAGCAATCGCGATTCAGAGAGCGAATAAAGCACTTGAATGGCAAAACCGAGAAATCGGTTTTGCCATTTTTTATTTCCGGCCCCGCCGCCTTGGTCTTGGCCCCCTCTTTTTTTCTAAAGATTCCTTTTTCTTTTTACTTTTAGCAGGCGCTTGGGAGGGCCGAGGGCGAGGTTTCGCCGCCGGCCGGACTTCCGTTGCTCGATTGTCCATCCAAGGCGGCTCCAAGGCCGCTATCCGGGGATAGACCGGGCAGGTTGGGCGATGGGCCCCCGGCAAATAGCCGATGCTCATCAGGAACTCCCCGGTAACCTCGCCGCCGGTAAAAACGAAGGTCTTCTTGAAAAGCCGGACCCAGTTATCTTTCGACAGCGGGTGGTGGGTGGCGATCCAGGCCGCAAAGGAACCGGACGCCTCGCGGACGGCCCTTACCCGCCGGGCGTTTTCGATGATGGCATCGACCTTGAGGCGGTTGCGGATGATGGCGGGATCGGCCAGCAACCGGTGCCGTTGTGCGGCTCCATAGCTCGCTACCTTGTCCACCGCAAAGCCGTCGAAGGCGCGGCGCAGACCCTCCCGCCTTTTTAGGACCAAAAGCCAGGACAGACCGGCTTGGTTAATTTCTAGGGCGAGGCGCTCGAACAGCGCCGTCTCGTCGTGGAGGGGAAAGCCGTATTCGTGATCGTGATAGGGGCCATGGAAGGGATGGCCGGGAGCGATATCGCAGTACCAGCTCATGGCCGGTCAGGTCATGCTGCGGAAATCGATCAGGCCGCTCGCAACCACCCAATCGACGGCCAGCCAGATCACGATGGCGATCCCGGTCGTGACCAGCAGCTTGAGACCGATCCGGGGATTGGCGGGCGCGCTCGTGGCGTGCCCTTCTTCGGGCTGCTCCGGCGGATGGGCGCCCCAGGGCAGCACGGTGAAAAACACCAGGAACCAGATGATGACGAAAACGGCTGAGCCGATAAATACATTCATACTTGCTCGATCTCGATCAAGGTGCCGCAAAAGTCCTTGGGGTGGAGAAAGAGAACCGGCTTGTCGTGGGCGCCGATCTTGGGCTCGCCATTGCCGAGAACCCGCACCTTGCGCTGCTTGAGATGGTCGCGGGCGGCCAGGATGTCTTCCACCTCCATGCAAAGGTGGTGGACGCCGCCCGACGGATTGCGCTCAAGGAAATTGGCGACCGGCGAATCCACGCCGATCGGATGCATCAGTTCGATCTTGGTGTTGGGCAGTTCGACGAACACCACCCGAACCCCATGGGCGGGAAAATCCTGGGCATCCGACACCTTGGCCCCGAGGGTGTCGCGGTAAAGAACCCGCGCCGCTTCGAGATCGGGCACGACGATGGCTACGTGATTGAGTCTTCCAACCATGATTTCTCCTTCGCTTGACCCGATTTTATATGGCCTGCGGGCAAGCCCGGGCAAGCCCATGGCCTTTGTGGTTAAGCCGGCCTTTAGAGGCGAATGATGTGAACTTCGGTCACCGGCTTTCGCCCCATCAACACGTTGACCGCCCGGCGTACCGCCAGCCGCGCCGCCTCGCGCACCACCGCATCGTCGCCCCGATCACCATCCTCCAGCGCCTCGAATGCGGCGCGCACGGCGCCCGTGACGTCCTCGATGATCTCCGAACCCCCATCCGGTTCGATAAGGCCCAGCAAGCTAACTTTCGGTTCGGCCGCCAAGGCCCGATTTCTCCCGATCACCAAGGTTGCGACCGCGCCGCCATTGAAACCCATGCGCCGCCTTTCGCGGAGAATCTCCCCCTCCGCCGGCACGATCCGCCCCCCATCCACCGCCAGCCGCCCGGAATGGACGCGGGCGATCACCTCCGACCGGCCGGGGGCTAGCCGCAAGACATCGCCGTTGCCAATCACCGGGGCTTCGGGCACCTGGCATTCCCGGGCAAGCCGTGCCTGTTCGGCAAGATGCCGCGCTTCACCGTGGACGGGCACGGCGATTTTCGGCCGCACCAGCTGATACATGCGGATGAGTTCGTCCCGCGCCGGATGGCCGGACACGTGAACGAAATCGGTGCGCTCATTCACGATTTCAATGCCGTGCCGGGCCAAGCGGTTGACCACCCGAAGAATAGCCTTCTCGTTTCCCGGAATAATCCGCGACGAAAAGATCACGGTGTCGCCGGGCTCCAGCTTCGCGTTCGGGTGATTGCCGGCGGAAATGCGCGCCAGCGCGCCGCGCGGCTCGCCTTGGCTGCCGGTGCAAATCAACAGCGCCCGGCGGCGCTCCAAAGTCTTGGCGGCACTTTCATCCAGCAATTCGAGATCGTAAGACAGATAGCCGGTGCGACGCGCCGCCTCGACCATACGGGTGAGCGCGCGGCCGACCAGAACCGCCTTGCGGCCATTCGCCGCCGCCGCCGCCGCCATCGTTTGGATTCGGGCGATGTTCGACGCGAAACTGGTGAACGCAACACGGTTTTCGAATCGCCCGACGATTTTTATCAGCTCCTCGCGCAGCTTGGCCTCGGAGCCGGACGTACCCGGCTGGAACACATTGGTCGAATCGCACATCAAGGCGAGCACACCCTCTCGGCCGAGGCGGCCGAGGGCTTCGAAATCGGTCTTATCGCCGACCAGCGGATCCGGATCGAATTTCCAATCTCCGGTATGGAGCACGGCGCCAAACGGCGTTCGGATCACCACGGCGTTGGGCTCCGGGATCGAATGGGTCAAGGTAACGAGCTCGATCTTGAACGGTCCAACGTCGAATTCGCCGGACAGCGGCACGATCGTGATCGGCGCCTCGCGCTCCAAGCCTGCTTCGGCCAATTTATTGCGCAAGATTTCGGCGGTGAACGGCGTTGCATAAAGCGGGCAGCGCAGGCGCGGCCACAGATACGGCACGGCGCCGATGTGATCTTCGTGGGCGTGGGTCAGAACAATGCCGTCCAACCGGTCGCGCGCGGCCTCGATGAAGGCGATGTCCGGCAAGACAACATCGACACCCGGCGTTTCATCGTCGCCGAAGGTGATGCCGAGATCGACCATCAGCCACCGGCCCTTGGTGCCGAAGAGGCCGAGATTCATGCCGATCTCACCGGCGCCGCCCAAAGCGACGAACACCAGTTCGTCGCCGGGGACGAAGGATTGCGCCGGATTCGTCATATCTCAGGCCCTATTTACATAGTCGTATCGGGTTGCGTTGCGGCCGGATGGTTGAGAATCAAGCCGACGGTCGCAGAGCGTAACGGAGTCTACGGTCAAGACCGGCGGCGATGATAATCGGCCATCCGGCCGCAACCCAATTGGGATGCTGGGATTTGACCGGCTCTCGCGTCGCCGAACCTCACCGATGTTCCGCATCGCCTGCGGTTCGGCTCCTAATATCCGGTCAAATCCCGGCATCGCAACCTCGATAGGACTATGTACACAGGGCCTAACTGCGACTCTTGCCGCTTCGCGCGAAGACGAGCCTCAAGCCGCGGAGCGTCAAGTCGGCGTCCTGATGGGCGATGACTTTCGTCGCCTCGGCAAAGAGTGGCGCCAAGCCGCCGGTCGCCACCACCGTCATCGGGGCGCCGAACTCCTCTTTGATGCGGCTGACCAAGCCTTCGATCAACCCGACATAGCCCCAATAGACGCCCGAACGCATCGCTGAAATCGTTCCCTTGCCGATCACGCGATCGGGTCGCTTCACCCCAATTCGGGGCAGCTTGGCAGCATGCATGTGGAGGGCTTCCAGCGAGAGGTTGACGCCGGGTGCTATCACGCCTCCCCAATAATTTCCCTCGGCGTCGACAATATCGAAGGTCGTCGCGGTGCCGAAATCGATGACGATCACCGGGCCTTTGTATCGCTCATGGGCGGCGATCGCATTGACCAGCCGATCGGCGCCGACTTCCTCCGGATTATCGAGAAGAATGCCGATGCCAAGATCCACGCCCTCACCCACCACCAACGGTTCGCAATTGAAATAGCGGCGGCAAAGCGTCGCCAAATTGTATTGCGCCGCCGGAACCACGTTGGCGATCACCGCGCCGTCGATATCCTCGGCGGAGATGCCGTCGAGCACCATCAATTGCGTGAGCCATACCGCATATTCATCGGCGGTACGGTCGGGGTTGTTCGAGCTTCGCCATTGCCGGCGCAGCGTGTCGCCTTCGAAAACCGCGAAGACGATGTTGGTGTTGCCGGAGTCGATCGCGAGCAACATGTCTTAATTTCCGCCTGCGAAGAACACGTCACCCGCGGTGATTGCGCGCAGGCCGGTATCGGTTTCGAGAATGAGCGCGCCACTGTCGTCCAGTTCGGAAAATTTTCCGCGTAAACGCTCATTGGCCATTCGGACGTCAATAACTTGACCGACCCCCGCCGCGCGAGCGAGCCACGCATCGCGCAAGGGCGCGAAGCCTTCGCTGCGCCACCGGCCGTACCAAAACCGGAGATGGTCGAAATAAGTCTCCATCACCTCGCGCACCGTTGTTCGGCAGCCGACCGCGGCCAGGCTCGTCGC
>JBGOXX010000087.1:0-9617 GCA_041479345.1 Alphaproteobacteria bacterium | reverse complement strand
TTGATGTTCTCGCCAATGAGCTCGTCCGCGCTGTAACCGAAAAGCCTTTCGGCCGACGGGTTGAAGGATTGAATAAGGCCTTTTTCGTCGATCGTGACGATGCCGTCGAGGACCGTATCCAGAATCGCTTGCGTCCGCTCTTCCTGCTCTCGCAAAGCTCTGCGTTGCGTGGCTCTTTCAATCGCCGCAATCGCCGCCAATCGCAGTTGCGGAAGCCGGTTCGCCGACTTCACCACATATTCATCGAGGCCGATTTTCATCGCGGCCGCAGCCACTTCTTCGTTACCGGTCCCGGTGTACATCACCAACGGACAATCGGGAAAGCGATGACGGATCGCCCGCACAACCTGCAGGCCGTCGGTCCAACGCAATTGGAAATCGGTAATGACGAGATCGAATTCGCCGCGGGTGAGCGCCGCATCCAAAGCCGGTGCATCAATGACGGGGGTTGTCCGAATCCTGCCGAAGCCCCGCTCCAGCTCCCGCTGGACGAGCGCCCGGTCGTCCGGATTATCGTCGATCAGCAAGGCATGCAGTAATCCGCCCATAACGATCCCGCCTTTTTTGTTATCCGTTGGTCAGAACTGGCTTTTGATTCATGATGAGCCAATAGGGCTGCAAGATCTTCACCATGTCGAACAAGGCGTCGAACCCGACCGGCTTCACCAGATACGAATTGGCGCCGAGGTCATAGGCGGTGTTGACGTCGCCGGAATCGGCCGAGGATGTCAGAACGACGATGGGAAGCCGGTTCAATCCTTCCTTGGTGCGAACCCACTCCAAGACCTCGAGACCCGAGAAGCGAGGCAATTTGAGATCGAGCAAAACCAGAACCGGAGTCGGATGACGATCCCGATCTTCGTAGGGTTTTTGGCCGCCGAGATAGGCGACGGCTTTTTCGCCGTCGTCCACCACTTGCAGCGGATTGCTGAGATTGGCCTTCCTGAAGGCGCGCTGCATGAGGAGGACGTCGTCGGGATTGTCTTCGACGAGCAAGATTGTGCAATGTTCGATGTTCATGCGGTGGCTCCTTGCGGCAATTCGATCCAAAAGCGGCTTCCTTGGCCGAGGGCGGATTCCAATCCGGCCTGGCCGCCCATGCGTTCGATTGCCTTGCGGACGATCGCCAGCCCGATGCCGGTGCCGGGATAACTCTCGGCGCCGTGAAGACGCTCGAAGACTTTGAAGATGCGTTGATGATGTTCGGGGTTGATGCCGATTCCGTTGTCCTCGACCCACAAGCGCACCGTTGCGCCGCGCGGTTCGGCATAAATGCGGATTTCGGGCATCGTTTCGGGCTTCACGAATTTCACCGCGTTGGTGATTAAGTTGGCGATCACTTGTTGTACAATCGGCCGATAGCCGAGCACCGCCGGCAACGGCTTTTCGATTTTGATTGCGGCGTGGGCGTCGCCGATTGTCGCAGACAGCGACGACACCGCATCCTCCACGATGGCATCGAGGGCAACCGGACGAATCTCCATCTGCGTGCGGCCGATGCGGCTGTAGGCCAGCAAATCCTGGATCAACGCCTCCATGCGTTTGGTGGCGGCGACGATTCGGTTGGCATAGTCGAGGCCTTGCGCGTTCAATTGCGGGCCGCAATCCTCCACAAGCGCCTGGGAAAATCCCTGCATCGCCCGCAACGGGGCGCGCAGATCGTGGGACACCGTGTAAGCGAAAGAATCGACGGCGTCTTTGTGTTCTTTCAATTGTTCGGCCATTAAGTTGATGGCTCGGCCAAGGTCGGTGAGCTCGTCATTCCCCTCCGGCTCAACGCGATAATCGAGATCGCCGGCTCCAAGAGCCCGGGTCGCGTTGAGTAGATTGCCCGTACGGCGGCTGATATTACGGGTGAGAACGATCCCGATAATCGCGATGATCGCCACGGTGGCCAGCGTGCCGATGATTGAGCCGCGTTTCCGCCAGGCGAATAGAACCGCGGTCGCCGTGTGTTGACGCTGAAGAGTCGCCGCCTCGTCCGCGACCATTCCGGCGATGATGATCCGCGCCTCATCCATCAAATGCTTGCCTTGCTGGGTCTTGACCGTATTTGCGGCGGCGTCGAATCCGGCATCGCGGCGTTCGTCTATGACGCCCTGGGCATATTTCATTCGCGCCTCTGCGAGATCGCGGAGCGCCTGGAAACGTTCCTTTTGCCGAGGATTGTCGCGGGTCAGAGATTCCAGCGTGATGAGCCGCCTTGGGATGTTCGTCGTTGCCGCCAGATGCGGTTCAAGAAATACCGGATTGCCGGTAATGACGTAACCTCGTCCGCTGGTTTCATCGTCGATGAGGTCGGCGCGCAAGCCCTGAATCTCGTCGACAAGCTGCTGCGATCGCTCCTCCATCAGCGTTGAAGCTCGAAACTGTTCGGCGCCCTGGTAGATCGCCGCCGCCAGAATCGCCAGCAGAAGAACAGGGACGAGGTAGCCTGCGCTGTATTTAAAGGTAATCGACATCGTTTGCGTCCCGCATTCAACGGTCGCCGACACCGAGCACACGAGGGCGATGGAGATTGCCGATGCGTGACCACGTTTGATGCCGCGGTCATCGTTTGAAGTTTTCGGCAGAAAGCACCCAACGTTCTGCACGGTGCCAGCCAATTTCGGCAGCGTTCCAACGGCAGATCAACTGCCGCCAGCTCCCCCGTGCAAATTCAAGTTACGTTAATAAGACTAAAGGTTGTCTTAAACTAGAAAAATTCAAATCCGTTCCGTGGCACGAATACGTCACCGCGTTGTCGACTCTATTCGTTCGTATAGTGATGTTAAAATTTGTAGCGACGCGATGCCACTTAGGCAGGCAAAAGGAGTTCATCGATCGCCGCGATCAATTGCTGCCCGGAGAACGGTTTTGGAAGAATGCGGTCGGCGCCGGCTTGTTTGGCGAAGCTGAGAAAATCCATTTGATGCGCCCTGCCGCCGCCGGACATGGCGATGATCTTAATGTTGCGGCAACCGCGGCGAATTTCGAGAATCGTTTCGATTCCTTCTTTTTCCGGCATGACAATGTCGGTGATGATGATCGCCGGGCATTGTTTTGTTAGTATTTTGAGGGCTTCAACACCATTGGCCGCTTCAATAATGGTGTGGCCAACTGCCTGCAATATATTACGCAGAGTCTGACGAACCATTTCTTCGTCGTCGACGACCAAAATTTCGGCCAAGGATCACCCCGAGGATTGCCGATTCGGCGGCAAGCTGATTCTGCGAAGATTGCCCGATGAAATGAATCGCACGAGCGGGCGCGACGTTATCGGCAATTCGACGAATATATTCGCAATCATTTATGGAATCTTTAACTGATGATGAACAAGATCACGAACGGCTGATTCTATCGCGGTGGAAAACGCCACGCGATGTCGCCGAAACCTATCCGAAGGGATTGGACGTGGCTTTGTTAGGTAACCTGGTTCGGAAATGGTTTGCCCGTCCCTGGATTGAAAAGTCTGAGCCTTCCCATGGCGGCAACGCGTTAAATGCAACCCACGCGGTTGCTCAGAAAAAATCGCTTAATTCATTTCCTCTTCCCGATACCGCAGGGTTCGATCGATTTACCGATCGATTGCAGACTTTGCTGTCGGCGCAAAAGACTCTTCCTTACGGCCAGATCAACGTGATCGGCCTCGACAAGCTGCGCGACAAGCTCGGGAACCGTTGGCCAAAGATCAAAGACAAGATCCACACCGCCGCCAACAAAATCATTCGCGCCCAAATGACGGCGGCCGACGTCTTCGTCCAATACTCGGAGTCCGAATACCTCATCGTCTTCGGCACCATATCGCCGGAAGCGGGGCGCCTCAAATGCGTCAAGATCGCCGAAGAGATCTGCGCCTACTGCCTCGGCAGTCCCGATACCGCCGATGTCCAAGTGAAAACAGCGGTCGGCCGCGTCGACGATCAGCTGTTATTCGAAGAGATGAAAGGCCCCGACGTGCTCCGCGATCTCGCTGCCGCTGCACAGAGGGTCGAAACCGACGGTATCCGAGAAAAAAGTGTTACGGCGAGCACGTCGCCAGTCGTTGCCCCATCCCCGCTTCGAGTCCGCCAGCCCGGGACCGCTGAAACGCCGCCGGCGCCGCCGGCAGGCGAGACAGCGCCAAAACTCCCGCCGAAGCCGGCGGTTGAGACGCATCGGCACCGCACTTTTCCAAAAGCCTCGTTTCCGCCGCCGACCGATCACGATTTGTGGCAAATCGTCGATGATTTGCCGACCTTCGACGGCGCGGGGCGCGGCGCCGGGGCTGCTTTGTCTTTCGCCTATCGCCCGATTTGGGATCTGAAGAGCAAATTGGTCTCGACGTATCAGTGTCTTCCAGTCCGGTTATTCCCCGGATACGGGCGGCGCTACGGTTATAACGTGCTGGACGATCCTTCTGATCCCCATGCGATCGCCCATCTCGATCTTGAAACGTTCAAAGAAGCCCTGTGCATGCTCGACGAGCTACAGCGCAATCGCTTTCAGGTTTTTATCAGCGTCGCGATTCACTTCGAAACCGTTACGACCCCAAAATTCCGCGACGTATTCATAGAGATCGGGCGTCGCGTCCCGGCTCGGATGCGTCAATTCGTGGTCTTCGACTTGGTCCACCTGCCGGACGGCGTTCCACAAATGCGCTTGGCGGAATTCGTCACCGCACTGGTCCCGTTCGGAAGCGCCGTGCTTGCCCGCGTCGCGCTGCCGTGCAAATCGCTGGCGAAATACGACAAGATCGGCCTGCATGCGATCGGCATCGATCTGCGCGGCAACAAAACCCCCGAGGCTGAGTTAATTCCGAGAATCAACCAATTCGTCGCCGAAGCCGAGCGCCATAAGCTGTGGACCTATGTGCGGTCGCTGCGCAGCTCAAGCTTGGTCTTGGCCGCCAATACTGCGGGGGTGCGTTACGTGGAGGGCGATCGGATCGGGCCATTGGTCGAGGTGCCGATGCACATCCATAAATATGCATGGGAGGACCTGTGGCGAGATGCCGGTATCGGCGCTCCCCAGCTTGAACCCTCCAAAAATCGGGGGGCTTTCTATAAAAGTTAGAGAAATCAATTACTTACTGTGAAAGCGCGGGCGAAATCGAAGGCTTCGGCCGATTCCGAAGCTGAACGCCAGATGAACGGGCTCCTCAGAGTCAGTTCAGCGTCGGGGGTTCATATTTGCACCATCGTTTAACCTAATTGAGGGAGATCACCATGGCTTGGACAACCCCGAAGATCGTTGAAATCTGCGTCGGCCTCGAGATCAACAGCTACGCCTGCGCCGAAGTCTAATCCGAGATTTCTGTCGACAGAGAATTCGGAAAAACGGGCGGAGCCACAGGCTCCGCCCGTTTTGTATTAGGGGCGGAGCCGCCTCGTTCTAGAATCCTCTCCGCCCGTATTTTTTCTTAAACCGCGTATTTTTTCTTAAAAATTGCCCGTTCCGAATGATCGCTGCGCGCGTCCGCTCACGCTCGCTGGCGGTGCGGCGTTTCTTGCCCCAAGCACTCACGCACGGCCGCCAAGAAATTCAACACCGGTGTCGGCTTGACGAGGAACGCATCGCAACCGGCGTCTTCGCAGCGCTTGCGCACTTCGGGCGTTGCCACGGCGGTGACGACGATGATCGCCGTACGGGCAAGATTCGGATGGCGGCGGACCTGGCGGACGACTTCAAGACCGGAAACCAGGGGCAGGCGGATATCGGTGACGACGAGGTCGGGCTCGCTTTCAATGGCGAGGCGCAAGGCCTCAAGTCCGTTCCGCGCCGAAATGACGAGCATTCCCGCCTGTTCCAGCAACAATCGATAAAGGCGCATGCTCGCCTCGTCGTCGTCCACGATCAGCGCGGTTGTTGTCACCTTGCGGCGGTTCCCATCGTTCGGGTTGCGGGCGCATTCTTATTGCACTTCAATGCCGGCAACGGCAGCCTGGAAGCGAGGGCAGACTAGGCCAGAATCATTCGCCCGCCAACGGTCCTTTATTGGACTTAGCCTCGGAGAAATTCGTGACTTTCGATTTCGTGTATGTCACCGCCGCATCGCCGGAACAGGCGCATGAAATCGGCCGCAAGCTTGTCGAAGAGCGGCTTGCGGCTTGCGTCAATATTTTCGAGGCGATGAGGTCGTATTATTGGTGGCAGGGACGAATCGAACAGGCGAACGAAGCCGTATTGATCGCCAAGACGCGAAGCAATCTCGTTCCGGCCGTCATCAAACGCGTCAAGGCGCTGCACAGCTACAGCTGTCCTTGCGTGGTTGCGCTGAGAGTGGGGAAGGGGAATCCGGATTTTCTCGAGTGGATCGCCGCTGAAACGAAACGCGTTGCCGGCGTTCGAAAATCGGTGCCGCAGAGAAAACGGGCCGGGCGATCCGGATCGAGACGGTCCGGGCGAAAGTAATCGGGCGCTTTATTGCCGGTCCGACGTGTTACGGCGTTTCAACTGATCCATTACCCACTGGCGGTAGGCAGGATCGTAGACGACGCGGTCGAGATCGATCTCGAATTTATCCGCCGAGCATTTGTGGGGTTCCGGCGGATGAGGAACCCGCTTCATATCCGGCATGTAGGCTGGGATCTCCATGGGGGCCCAACTCCCTCTTGCTGTTGATATGACGAGTACCTCTCCATTGCGGCTTCGGATGGGCCTAATTATGGCGAAAGCATGATTTCCCGACGCCGCTGCTGTCACGGAGTCTCACGGCGGCGCCTCGAAAACCCAGCGCCCTACCATATTACCGCACACGGATCGGATTGATTGTTATCGCTTTCAGCGGTTGACCTCCCGAATTTCCATGGCATACTGCGCCGCCTTTCGACGGCGGCTATCGCCGCTGTGATAGGGCAGTGATGTTCCAATTACGCGATTGTGATGAAGACCCTCGCCATGAAAACTGTCTCGATCAAGCCATCCGAAGTCGAAAAGAAGTGGGTGTTGATTGACGCCGATGGGCTGGTGCTCGGCCGGCTGGCGTCGATCATCGCGATGCGGCTGCGCGGCAAGCACAAAACCAGCTTCACGCCCCATGTGGATTGCGGCGACAACGTGATCGTCGTCAATGCCGCGAAAGTGCAGCTGACCGGCAAGAAGCTCGCCGATAAGGTTTATCAGTGGCACACCGGCTATCCCGGCGGCATAAAATCTCGGACCGCGGGCAGCATTTTGAGCAGCAAGCATCCCGAGCGCGTCGTCATGAAAGCGGTGGAGCGGATGATTCCCCGCGGTCCCTTGGGCCGTGTCCAGATGGGCAATCTTCGCGTTTATGGCGGAACGGATCATCCTCATGGCGCCCAAAATCCGGAGACGCTGGACGTCGGGGCGATGAATCCAAAGAACAAGAGGGTTGCCTGAGCATGGCGGAACAACACATGACGCTTGCCGATCTTCAGCCGAAAACGCCGGGTGCCGTTCCGCTGGAGACGGAAAAACGCGAGCCGCAAATCGATGCGCAGGGGCGCTCCTATGCGACCGGCAAGCGCAAGAACGCGGTGGCCCGCGTCTGGCTGAAGCGCGGAACGGGGCGGATCACGGTGAACGGCCGCGACATTGAAGTCTATTTCGCGCGGCCGGTCCTGCGCATGCTGATCAATCAGCCGTTTCAGGCGGCTAACCGGGCCTCGCAATACGACATATTTTGCACGGTGAGCGGTGGCGGGCTTTCCGGCCAAGCCGGCGCGGTGCGCCACGGCATCAGCAAGGCGCTGTCCTATTTCGAGCCGGATTTGCATAAGACGCTGAAGACCGGCGGATTCCTGACCCGCGACGCGCGCGTGGTCGAGCGCAAGAAATACGGCCGCGCCAAGGCTCGCCGTAGCTTCCAGTTCTCCAAGCGTTGATGTAAGGGCGCATCACGTAAAGAAAAAAAGGGCGCCCTGGGGCGTCCTTTTTTGTTGATGCACCATTGATCTGCCAACCTCTATCCTTATTCTGGACCGATGAAAATGGCGAAAGCGGCGACGAAAAAAAGAGCATCGAATACCATCGAAGCCGGCGTCATCGGCGCCAGCGGTTATACCGGCGCCGAGCTGGTTCGCCTTCTCGCGCGCCATCCGGGGGTCGTACTCAAAGCGCTGACGGCAGAGCGCAACGCCGGAAAGCCGCTGCAATCGGTGTTTCCCCATTTTGCCGATCTCGAGCTTCCCGATCTCGTAGCGCTTCCGGACGCGCGCCTCGATTCCCTCGACGTGGTGTTCTGCTGCTTGCCTCATGGCACGACGCAGGACGTGATTGCGGCTCTCCCGAAGGGTCCGAAAGTCGTCGATCTGTCGGCCGATTTCCGGCTGCGGGACGAAGCCCTCTATGCACAATGGTACGGCCACGCCCACAAGGCGCCGAAGCTTCAGAAAAAGGCGGTCTACGGGCTCACCGAATTCGCCCGGAAAAAAATCGCAAACGCCACGCTCGTCGCCAATCCCGGCTGCTATCCCACCGCGTCCTTGCTGCCGCTCGTTCCCCTTCTCGAAACCAGTCGAATTTTCCCGGAAAATATCATCATCGATGCAAAATCGGGGGTGAGCGGGGCGGGGCGCGCCGCCAAAGAGACATTTTTATTTACCGAGGTTTCCGAGGGCATCCACGCCTACGGAGTGGCAAACCATCGCCATGCGCCGGAAATCGAACAAAGTCTGTCGGATGCCGCGGGCCGCCCGATCACCGTCAGCTTCACGCCCCATCTGGTGCCGATGAATCGCGGCATCCTGGCGACCATTTACGTGCAAATGGCCAACGGTGTCACCGCACAGGACTTGCGTGAGACCCTGGAAGACCGCTTCCTTGACGAACCCTTCGTGACCATTGTCGCCGAAGGCAAAACGCCGGCGACCCGGCATGTCCGCGGTTCGAATCAGTGCCATATCGGCGTCTTCGCCGATCGGGTCCCGGGCCGCGCCATTTTGATCTCGGCCCTCGACAATCTGGTCAAGGGCGCCTCCGGCCAAGCGGTGCAAAACATGAATCTGATGTTCGGGCATGCCGAAACGGCCGGGCTTGAGCAGGAGCCGCTGTTCCCATGATGGCCGGCGGCAATGCAAGCAAGACCGGCGGGCTCGTTTTGCCTTATCGCAATCACGTGCCCCAGATTGCCGCCGACGTTTATCTGGCCCCCGGTTCGGTGGTCATCGGCAACACCGTGATCGGTGCCGGGAGCAGCATCTGGTTCAATGCGGTGGTCCGCGGCGACGTCAACGAAATCCGGATCGGCGAGCGCACCAATCTCCAAGACGGCGGGATCATTCATGTCACCACCGATGGGCTTGGCACCTATATCGGCAACGACGTTACTGTCGGGCACAAGGCGATCTTGCATGCCTGCACGGTGGAAGACGGCTGTCTCATCGGGATGGGGGCCATCGTCATGGACGGCGCGGTGGTCGAAAGCGGCGGGATGGTTGCGGCCGGCGCCCTCGTCACCTTCAATAAGCGGATCAGATCGCGGGAGCTGTGGGGCGGTAGCCCGGCGCGGTGTCTGCGAAAAGTGACCGATGATGAATTTGCCCAAATTGCCGAAGCAGCAAAAACTTACGCCCGCCTGGCGCAGGAATACCGGGAAGCGGCGAGGGTGACCTAAGGCTGGTTCAGCAGGATTTAACTTTCACATAGGCGCCGGGAGCGTCCTCGATCGGCTTGAACTTGTCGCTCCCCGGTTG
>JBGOXX010000086.1:0-9735 GCA_041479345.1 Alphaproteobacteria bacterium | reverse complement strand
GCGCGCCTCCAAACCGCCGCAAAACTCGATCAGCCGGTCGGCCAGAGTCGATTTGCCGTGGTCGATATGGGCGATGATCGCGAAATTGCGGATATGGCGAAGATCAGTCATTTCAGCTTAGAAGCGGCGCAAAGGCCGGGGGGCAAAAGCGCCTGCCTTTTATCAGTCATAGCGCGGTTGCGGAAGCCCCGACATAAAGGCCCGCCATCAGCCCTCTTCTCGTCAGTTCTGCAACCAACGGGACTCCCGCCCTTTCGACCAGGCCGCTATCGAGCCCGAATCGGGTCGGCTCCATTGGTTTGGGCTAGGCTCCGGGCGGAGGGACCCCCGGCCTTGCCCAGTTGGGGGGTCTATGTCACGGGTCTATGTCACGACCCAGCGGGCTACCGGCCCCTTAGGACCGCATCGTCCGCCTCAGCAACGCGCGAAGCTCTTGCAAGGGTCGGGTATTCAGCACGTCGGATCTTTCCAGCCAGCCGCGCCGCGCCTGCCCCACCCCAAAGCGAAGATTTTTCAATTCTTCCGTGCCGTGGGCGTCGGAATTGATGCTGACCAGCACGCCCGCCGATTTTGCCGCCTGGCAATAGACGTCCGTGAGATCGAGCCGTTCGGGGTGCGCGTTGAGCTCGAGGAAACAGCCGCGTTTCTTGGCCCCGGCGATGACTTGCGCCATGTCGACGTCATAGGCTTCGCGCTCCGAAATCAATCGCCCGCTGGGATGGGCGAAGATCGTGAAAGACGGATGATTCATCGCGCGAAGAATGCGATCGGTTTGCTTGGCGCGGGAGAGATTGAACTTGCTGTGTATCGCACCCACCACCAGATCGAGCTCCGCTAGAACCTCATCGGGCAAGTCGAGCTTGCCGTCTTCGAGAATATCGACCTCGATGCCTTTGAGCAGCGCGATGCCGAGTTTCTCGCCGTTCAGGCGGTCGATTTCCGCCATCTGCTTGCGCAGCGCCTTGGCGTCGAGGCCGTGGACCATGGTCAACCGGTGCGAATGTTCGGTGATCGCGATGTAATCGAGCCCGAGTTTCTTCGCCGCCAGCGCCATCTCGCGGATGGAATTGCTCCCGTCGGTCGCGGTCGTGTGGATATGGAGATCGCCCTTGAGGTCCGAGAGTTCGATCAGGCGCGGCAATTTGCCTTTCGCCGCCGCTTCGATCTCCCCGCGATTCTCCCGAAGCTCCGGCGGGATGAAGTTCAAACCGACGGATTTGAACACCGATTCTTCGGTCTCGCCCGCAACCCGCTTTTCTCCTTTGAACACGCCGTATTCGTTGATCTTGAGGCCGCGCTTCTGGGCGATCGACCGCACCGCAATGTTATGCGCCTTGCTCCCCGTAAAATAATAGAGTGCCGCGCCATAACTTTCCTTCGGCATCAGCCGAACATCGACCTGGAGACCGCATCGCAAAATGACGGTGGTTTTCGTCGGCCCGGTGGCGACGACCTTTTTTACTTCGTCATAGGATGTCAGCCCTTCCATGACCGGGCTCTTGGCGCCCGCCGTCACCACGATATCGAGATCGCCCACGGTCTCGCGCATCCGGCGGAAGCTTCCCGCCACCGTCACTTGGTCGACGCCCGGGATTTTCTGCAAATAGGCGGCCAGGCTTTCGGCATAGACCGCCGCGGTCGCGAGCTTGAACCGCTGCGGCGCTTTGGCCTGCGCCGTCGCCGCTTCAAGAATGAGCTTCTCGGTCTTGGCTCCGAAGCCGGGCAACGAACGGATGCGTCCATCCTTGGCGGCACGGCGCAACTGCGGGAGCGTATGGATGTCGAGTTCGTGATAGAGGGTTTGCACCCGCTTCGGCCCGAGCCCGGGAATCTGCAGCATTTCGGTCAAGGCCGGGGGAAATTCGCGGCGCAGTTTCTTGAGAAGCGCCAGGCTCCCGGTTTTAGCAACCTCCGCGATTTTACCGGCGAGATCGGCGCCAATGCCGGGAAGGTCGGTCAGATCCCGGCCCTCTTTGATCATTTGGGAGATTTCGGTGCCGAGTCCGCGCAAGGTCCGCGCGGCGTTGCGGTAAGCCCGGACGCGAAACGGATTCGCGTCCTCCAACTCGAGGAGGTCGGCTATTTCCTCGAAGACCTTGGCAATATCGTTGTTGTGGACCGGCATAAGAACCTCCGGCCTATTGCTGTTCCCGGTACAAACGCCCGTTAAGTGCGTAGCGTTCCACCCGTCGCTTTTTCGACATTGGCGATGATGCGCTTGGTCACGGCTTCGATTTCTTCTTCGGTCAGTGTCCGGTCAGGCGGCTCAAGCCGCACCGAAATCGCCAGCGATTTCTTGCCGGCCGGAATCCCCTTGCCGGCATAAGCATCGAAGACCGAAACCGAGGTGATCAGCGACCGATCCGCCGATTCCGCGGCCTTTGCCACCGCCTCGGCAGGGACCGCCTCATCGACCAGGAAGGCGAAATCGCGCTCGACCGATTGATAGGGCGAGGGTTTGAACGAGCTGCGGCCGGTTTTCTTCTTCCCTTCCGGCAGCGCATCGAGAAAAATTTCAAAGGCCACAATCGGTGTCGGCGCTTCTTGTGCGGCGATGACCTTCGGATGCAACTCGCCCCAGCGCGCAACCATGGTGCCGTCCGGCAGCCGGACGACCGAGGAGCGCCCCGGATGATACCAGCTTGGCGCCTCGCGGGTGAATTGCAGTGCCTTGAGCGGGACCCCGGCAACCGAAAGCGCCACCATCACATCGGCTTTCACATCGAAGGCATCGACAGGCCGCGGGCGGCGGGCCCAGTGGCGCGGTCCAACATTGCCGGCGCGAATTCCCGCGGCCACCAGCAATTGCCCCTCCGGCGTGTCGTCGGCATAAGCGGGACCAATTTCAAACAGCGCAATATCGGAAAATCCCCGCGCCGCGTTCTTGCTGGCCGCACCGACGAGATGGGGCAGCACGCAAGGGCGCATCACCACAAGATCGGAAGAGATCGGATTGACCAGGCGCAGACGCACATTGCCGCCACCATAGAGCCGCGCTTCGCTGTCGGAAACGAACGACCAGGTCACCGCTTCGATCATCCGTCGCGACGCCAGCGTTCGCCGGATCGTCATCGCGCGCATTTGGCGCACGGTCAAAATCGGTTTCGGCAGCCCGCCATCGCGGGGCAATGACACCGCCGGGATTTTATCGAGGCCGGTCAGGCGCAGGGCTTCTTCAACGAGATCCGCTTCGATTTCGAGATCACGCCGCCAGGACGGAACCGCGACATTCAACACGCCGCTCGAGGCATTGACCGTACAGCCCAAGCTTTCCAGCAGTTTCTTTGATTGTGCTTCGGACAGATCGAGCCCACCCAAGTGATGGACTCGCGACGGGCGAAGTTCGATGAACCGTCGCCAATCGGGCTCGCGGCCGGTGACCGCGATTTCGCTCGGGCTGCCGCCGCAGAGTTCGAGAATCATCGCCGTAGCCGCTTCCATCCCGGGAATGACCGAGGCCGGATCGACGCCGCGCTCAAAACGGTATCGTGATTCCGATTCGATGGCGAGAGCACGCCCGGTTTCGGCGGTTCTTATCGGATCGAACAGAGCGCATTCCAGAAAGACCGTCGTCGTCTGGTCCGTGCAGCCGGAAGTTTCGCCGCCGACAATGCCGCCGAGACTTAAGACGCCGGTATCGTCGCCGATCACGGTCATGCCGGATTCAAGCACGTATTCGCGCCCATTCAGGGCCTGCAATCTTTCGCCGGGCTGGGCAAGCCGGACGGTGAGATCGCCTCTGAGCCTCTCGGCATCGAAGACGTGGAGCGGCCGGCCGAGATCGTTCGCCAGGTAATTGGTGATGTCGACGAGAGCCGAGATCGGGCGAAAGCCGATCGCCTTCAGCCGGTTTTGCAGCCAGGGCGGGCTTGGTACGTTTTTGACGCCCTTGATCACGCGGCCTGCGAACATGTCGCAAGGCGCGGGCACGGCTTCGGCGGGAAAATCGAATTTGACCGGAATTGAGCATGGGAATTCGGCGGCCGCCGAATCGATCTTGCGCGGGCGCAGGGTGCCGAGCCCGGCCGCGGCCAATTCGCGGGCAATGCCCCGCACGCCGAGGCAATCGCCCCGATTGGGCGTGACCGCCACATCGAATAGCGGCTCGTCGAGACCCAGCACCGGCGCGAAGGATGCCCCCACCGGCGCGTCATCCGGCAGGTCGATGATCCCGTCTTCGTCTTCGCCGGTCAGCAATTCCGCCGCCGAGCACAACATGCCGATACTCTCGACGCCGCGGATCTTGCTTTTTTTTAAGGCTTCGCCGCTGGCCGGAATGACGGCGCCCACCCGGGCCAGCACCGCTTTCATGCCGGACCGGACATTGGGCGCGCCGCAGACCACCTCTAACATTTCCCCGTTCCCGGCATCGACTTTGCACAGGCGCAATCGGTCGGCATTGGGATGGGGATTGACCGACAAGACATAGGCAACGGTAAACGGCGCCAACTCGGCGGCGCGGTCGACAACGCGTTCGACCTCAAGCCCGATGCTGGTCAGAGTATTCGCGATTTCGGGGATTGAGGCTTTCGTGTCGAGATGGTCGCGAAGCCAGGACAGGGTGAATTTCATCGCATCGCCCCGAAGACGAGCGACGGAATATCGAGCGGCGGAAAGCCGTAGTGACGCAGCCAGCGCACATCGGCTTCGAAGAAGGTGCGCAGATCCGGAATGCCGTATTTGAGCATGGCCAGGCGTTCGACGCCCACCCCGAACGCGAATCCCTGATATTCGGAGGAATCGATGCCGCAGGCTTCCAAGACCTTGGGATGGACCATTCCGCAGCCGAGGATTTCCAACCAATCTTCGCCGGCCCCGATGCGCAATTCGCCGCCCTTGCGCGAGCAGCCGATATCGACTTCGGCGGAGGGCTCGGTAAACGGAAAGAAGCTGGCGCGGAAGCGAAGCGGCAGATCGTCGACTTCGAAATAGGCGCGGCAGAAATCAATCAAACAACCCTTCAAGTGGCCCATATGGGTACTCTTGTCCACGACCAGGCCTTCAACCTGATGGAACATCGGCGTGTGGGTCATGTCGGAGTCGCAGCGGTAAGTGCGGCCCGGCGCGATGATGCGAAGCGGCGGTGCCACATTCTGCATGGTTCGGATCTGAACCGGCGACGTGTGGGTGCGCAGCAGCTTGATTTCGCCGGCGCGGTCGCGCGGCAAATAAAAGGTATCGTGCATCTGCCGCGCCGGATGATTGGGCGGAATGTTGAGCGCGGTGAAATTGTGAAAATCGTCCTCGATATCCGGGCCTTCGGCGACGGCAAATCCCATCTCGCCGAGAATGGCCGAGACTTCGTCGATGGTCTGGGAAATCGGATGGACCTTCCCTTCCGCATCGGGACGGTGGGGAAGCGTCACATCGATGGTTTCGGTTGCCAGCCGCGCTTCGATCGCGGCATCCGACAATTCGCGCTTTCGCTCTTCGATGGCGTCGGAAATTTGATCTTTCAGAAGATTGAGGGCAAAGCCCGCTTCGCGGCGTTCTTCGGCTTCGAGCGCGCCCAAGCCCTTCATCAACTCGGAAAGACGGCCCTTCTTGCCGAGAGCCGCCAGCCTTGCCGCTTCAAGCGCCTCAAGATCGGCCGCCGCTTTGACGGCCTCCATTAATTCGGACTTGAGCGCGTCCAGATTGTCCATGAATTAAACGAACCGCGGACACGAAGGCCCGCGGCGATCCCCCAAAACGGCGTCAGACCGCGTCAGGCGGCCGTTGTCAGTGCGGCCTTGGCCTGTTCGGCCAGCGCCTTAAACGTATCGGGCTCGCGCAATGCCAGATCGGCCAGAACTTTGCGGTCGATCTCGATGCCGGCCTTCTTAATGCCGCCGATGAATTGCGAATAGGTGAGGCCGTATTGCCGCGCCCCGGCATTGATGCGCTGAATCCACAAGCCGCGGAAATCGCGCTTGCGGGCGCGCCGGTCGCGATAGGCGTAACGGAGCGCCTTCTCGACCTTTTCGATCGCGACGCTGAAAACGTTCTTATTGCGGCCCCGGAAACCCTTCGCCGCTTTCAGAACCTTCTTGTGACGTGCGTGGCGTCTTACGCCGCGTTTGATTCTGGCCATCGCTCAACCCCTCAAATACGGCATGTACCGTAAGACGATCTTTGCGTCGCTGGCATCCATGATCCGGGTGCCGCGCGCCTTGCGCTTCATCTTCTGCGGTTTGGAGATGAGGCGATGGCGCTTATGCGCCACGTTCATCCGGATCTTGCCGCTCGCGGTCTTTCTAAACCGCTTTTTGGCACCGCTCTTGGTCTTGAGCTTGGGCATTTCGCGTTCCTCGCATTGGGACGGATTGGAAAAAAGCGGTTGGGCATGCCCGGAGCTCGGCCGCACCGCTCAAATGAGAGGCGGGTTATAACGGGAGCCCGGGCCAAAAGCAAGGCCCGGCACCTCAAGTCAAGTCATTGATAGACCTTGAGAAAGCAGCCGCCGGAGCGATTTTCCAGCCCGGCCGGGCGGCGCTCTTTGGCGATCGCCCTATTTGGCCGACATGACCATGGTCATCTGGCGGCCTTCCATCATCGGGATCTGCTCGACCTTGGCCAGGGATTCGAGGTCGGTGCGAACCCGCATCAAGACGTTCATGCCGATTTCCTGATGCACCATTTCGCGGCCCCGGAAACGCATGGTCACCTTGACCTTATCCCCTTCTTTCAGGAAGCGGACGATGGCGCGCATCTTCACGTCATAGTCGTTCTTGTCGATGTTGGGACGCAGCTTGATCTCCTTGACTTCGATGACCTTCTGCCTTTTTCGGGCCTCGGCGCGCTTTTTCTGCTCGGCAAATTTATATTTGCCGTAGTCGAGAATCTTGCAAACCGGCGGATCGGCATTGGCCGCGACCTCGACCAAATCGAGACCGACGGCGATTGCCATTTCCAGTGCTTTGCGGGTGGGTACGACCCCGATCATTTCGCCGTTGTGGTCGATCAGTCGAACCGAGTGATTATCGATCAACTCGTTGAAGCGCGGGCCGCTGGGCGCGCGCGGCGCGTTTGGTGTGAATGTAGCTATGTAGATTTCCCCTTCGTTAAGTTTCCGATATGGCCGGCAATATTATAATTCCAACGACACAATTCTCACCGTGCCGCCCTTACCAAACATTTAATGGCGGCCTCGTTAATCGCAACCCCCTACCGGGATTTCCTTAACGAGCAAAGCCATTAACGAGCCCTTGCGGCGCTCCCTGCGCTGCTCGGTACGGCAGCCTCGCGTTTCAGTCTATTGACCGCCTCGTCGAGCGCAAGCGTTTCTTGATCCGGCGACCCTATTCTTCGGATCGCGACCGTTCCATCCTCTGCCTCGCGCTTGCCGACCACCAACAGCGCCGGAACCTTGGCCAGGCTGTGCTCGCGCACCTTGTAATTGATCTTTTCATTCCGCAGATCCGAATCCACTCGAATTCCGGCGCCCGCCAATTCCTTCATCACATGATAGGCATAGCTGTCGGCGTCCTTGGTGATCGTTGCTACTACTGCTTGAAGCGGAGCCAGCCATAGCGGCAGCTTCCCGGCGTAATGTTCGATGAGCACGCCGATGAAGCGTTCAAGGGAACCGACGATCGCCCGGTGCAGCATGACCGGTCTGTGACGCGCCCCGTCCTCGCCGATGTATGAGGCATCGAGCCGCTCGGGCAGGACAAAATCCACCTGCAGGGTACCGCATTGCCAATCGCGGCCGATGGCATCGCGCAACACGAATTCGAGTTTCGGTCCGTAAAACGCGCCCTCGCCGGGGTTTAAGGTCACCTTGAGACCGGCCGCCTCGGACGCTTGTTTCAAGGCCGCTTCCGCCTTGTCCCACACCGCATCGGAACCGGCGCGCTTGGCCGGGCGGTCGGAGAATTTCACCGCGACGTCGGTAAAGCCGAAATCGCGATAGGCCGAAAGCAGCAACTCGCAGAACGCCTTGGTCTCGGCGGTGATTTGATCTTCCGTACAGAAGATATGGGCGTCGTCCTGGGTAAAGGCGCGAAGCCGCATCAGCCCATGCAACGCGCCCGACGGCTCGTTGCGATGGCAAGAACCGAACTCCGCCATCCGCAGCGGCAAATCCCGGTAGCTCTTCAAGCCTTGGCGGAAAATTTGCACGTGACAGGGGCAGTTCATCGGCTTGATGCAAAGGATTTTGTTCTCCGATTCGGAGGTGAACATGTCCTCGCGGAACTTTTCCCAATGGCCCGACAACTCCCACAGCGAACGATCGACAAGCTGCGGCGTGCGCACCTCGACATAACCTTCGGCCAAGATGCGCGCGCGAATATAGGATTCGATGGTGCGATAGAGCGTCCAGCCATGGGGATGCCAGAAGATGCTCCCCACCGCCTCTTCCTGAATATGAAACAGGTTCATCTCGCGGCCGAGACGGCGATGATCGCGCTTCTCCGCTTCCTCCAGGCGCGTCAAATATTCGTTGAGATCTTTTTCATTCGCCCACGCCGTGCCGTAAATTCGCTGAAGCATCTCATTGCGTGAGTCACCGCGCCAATAGGCGCCCGCAACCTTCATCAGCTTGAATGCGTTCCCGAGCTTGCCCGTCGACGGCAGATGGGGCCCACGGCAGAGATCGATGAAACCGCCCTGGCGATAGAGCGTGATCGGCTCGCCTGGGGGAATCGCCTCGATGATCTCGGCTTTGTAATGCTCGCCTTGGGACTTGAAGAATTCGATCGCGTCTTCGCGGTTCCAGACTTCGCGGGTGACGTCTTCGTTGCGGGCGACGATTTCGCGCATCCGCTTTTCGATGGCCGTCAGATCGTCGGGCGTAAACGGCGTTGTGCGCGAAAAGTCGTAATAAAATCCGTTTTCGATCGCGGGGCCGATCGTGACCTGAGTTTCCGGATAGAGTTCTTTCACCGCCTCGGCCATGACGTGGGCGGCGTCATGGCGGAGCAATTCGAGGGCATCCGGGTCCTTCGCCGTGAGGATCGCCACCTTGGCGTCGCGGTCGATTTCGCGCTTGAGATCGCGAAGGTCGCCGTCCACGCGAATCGCCAGCGCGGCCTTCGCAAGGCCGGGGCCGATATCGGCCGCGAGCGAAGCCCCCGTCACCGCGCCGTCGTAGCGGCGGACACTTCCATCCGGCAGCGTAAGCGCAACCATCAATTAAAATCCCCATACGCGGTCCGCGCGGAAATGTAGAGGCAGGCGGCAGACTGTCAAGGCGAACCACCCGAAGCGAGGCCGGCGGTCCGATCGAGACTTGCGGCGAGACTTGCGGGAAGTGCGGCGATGACGTCGTTCGGCGTCAGATCGGTCAGCTTGTCGCGCCGGAGAACCCGGACCGAACGCCCGCGCGGGGCGCACAGCGCCGGGTCGGAAGCGCCCGAGAACAGCACGATGGCGGGACAGCCGGCCGCGGCCACCACATGCATGGTGCCGGTGTCGTTGCCGATAGCAGCCGCCGCACCTCGGGCGATCGCAGCCACCTCGGCAAGGACGGTCTGGCCGATCAGATTGCGAGCGGCGGGACAGGCGGCGGCGATGGCGGCCCCCAAATCCCGCTCGGATGCCACCCCGAGCACGACCGGCGTCACGCCCTTTTCGACCAAATGCCGGGCGATCGCACTGTAAGAATTGGCCGGCCAGCGCTTTTCCGGACGATGGCCGGCCGCTCCCGGAATCAACACCGCATAGCGCGTCGGCAAATGGAGACGCGTGATATCGGCGGACAGAAAGGCGATATCGGGGAGACCGATCGTGGCGATTCCGGCGATCCGGAGT
>JBGOXX010000085.1:0-9736 GCA_041479345.1 Alphaproteobacteria bacterium | reverse complement strand
TCGCGCGGCGCCGAGCCGAACGAGGCGGAAAATCCGCCGAGCGGAGCGCAAAATCCGTCGTCCCAAACTTTCAGCCCCGACGATCTCCGGAACATGCTCGACAAGGCGCGCGAGCTCGCGCAGACCGGCGACCGCCAGGCGGCCCAGGAAATGCTGTCGAAGCTTCAGGATATCCTCGAGAATCTGCGCACCGCGCAACCGCGTGAATCCCAGTCGCAGCAGCAGGGCCGCGAAGCCATGCGCAATCTTCAGGATATGATCAACCGCCAGAGCGGCTTGCTCGATCGCAGCTTCAATAACGCCCAGCCGGACAACACGCCGCAAAACGAGGGTCCGCCGCAATCGCGGAAGGGCGGCCAACCCGGCCAGCCCCGGCCGGGCCAACAAGGCCGTTCCGGTCCGGGCAAATCCGGGGACGACGCGCAAGCTCAGGAAGAATTGCGCCGTCAGCTCGGCGATTCGATGCTGAAATTAGGCGACATGCTGGGCCAGATTCCGCAACCCCTCGGCCGGGCCGAGCGCGCCATGCGCGATGCGGTCGAGGCGCTAAAAAAGGGCAGTCCGCAAGAAGCCTTGGGTCCGCAGGCTAAGGCGCTCGATCAGCTGCAACAGGCGATGCAGGAAATCCGCCAGCAAATGGCCAAGCAAAGCCAGCAAGGCGATCAAAACGGCAACCAACCGGGACCTCGGCAAGGCCAGGGCAAGGATCCGCTCGGCCGGCCCCTCCCCGATCAAGGCGGGCAAGGCGCGAACACCGAAAAAGTACGCATCCCCGACGAGATGGAGATGCGCCGCGCGCGCGAGATATTGGACGAGCTCCGCAAGCGCGCCGGCGAACAACAGCGGCCGCCCAGCGAACGCGACTACATCGAACGTTTGCTTCCTGACTATTGATCGGGCCGATTATTGATCGTGCCCGGATATTGATCGCGCCCGACTAATGAGCGCGCCCCAATCTTGATCGCATGAGTATCGCGCGTCGAGCCGTCGATCGGTTTCGCGCCGCGGCGAAACCGCGGGCAATTCAGCGAAGCGCAGCACCACCATTGCCGGCGTCCGGCAACGGCGGCCAATCAGCGAGCACTTCCTTCACCACGCGGCAGATTTCCTGAAGCGAAAACGGTTTTGCGATGACGCGATGAATGAGCGCGTCGAGATTGTGGGCGCGCTGACGTTCCGCCGCGTAACCGGTCATGAGCAGGATGCGGACACGCGGGAAATCTTTGGCGACCTTGAGAGCCAATGCGATTCCGTCCAATCCCGGCATAACGATGTCGGTGAGAAGCAAATCGATGTCGCTGTCGCGCGCGATCACGGCGAGGCCCTTCAGCCCGTCTTCGGCGACGGAAACTTCATGGCCTTCGCTTTCTAACGCGCGGCGTACGAATTCGCGCACCGCGGCTACGTCTTCAACAACAAGTATTCGCGCCATCGAATATGCGTCCTGTTCACGACCGCTTGCCAATCGCAGAAATATTTAGGCCAACGGCCGTTGGCCTGCAATCCCTGCACGAAAATAAACTGCGGTATGCCTAAAATTCGACGCAGTCTCTCATGAAATGCAATCAAAGCAAATAATGCAATCAAAACAAATTATGTAAATTGCCGCGAAACCGGCCCGATTTACTTTTCGGCTATTTTCATTTTTATCTGATCCGCCGCAGCGACTAATCCCGCTGCCCAAAATTCCACGGCGGCGCCCTTTAGGGCCCGGCGGATGCGGGGCCGGCGGGTTTCGCGTCGTGATCGACGGTGAAGGTGATCGAGATATTCGCCGCGTCGGGTTTGGGATTCGCGACCTCGGTCTGGAATGCGGAAACTTCTCCGGGCAAAAGCCGTCCTTGACCCGCCACGAAGGTCCAGTGCTGAAGTTCCGTCGCCTTGGCATCGAGAAGCGCGCCGCGAAGCATCGGCACGTCCTTTGCCATCTGCGTTTTATTGGCGATTTCGCCGGTCACGACCAGGAGCGGCGCTCCGTCGCGCTCGGATTGTGACAAGTTCAGGTTGCGGATCTCGAGACCTTCGCCCAACACGCGGAGCTTGATGCCGAGTTCGGTATAGAGCCGCGCCGCCGGCGGCCAATAATCGACGACTTGCTGGCGATAGTGGTAAAGCGCGGCCGAGCCGCCCGCGACGATTGCAAGGAAGATCAGCCATCCGACCGCGGCCTTTTTCGGCCGCTGGCGGGATTCGGCGCGGGCCGGACCGGCGACCAGAGGCTCCAGCTCCGCCACGACCGCTTTGGGCAAGTCCTGGGGCGGCGTCTGCATCCAGCTGTGGCCGCACTTGGCGCAGCGCACGCGTCGTCCATCGCGCCCGAGCTCCAGCGGGTCCACCATGTAACGGGTCGTGCAGGCAGGACAGGTCAGGATCATGCGTGGGGCGCGGCTGAGAAATGGCCGGAAGAGTTATGATTATTGAGGGTTATAGGCGGTTGCCCGAACCATGGCAAGATTAGCGCCCCCGCTTTACGCCCGCGCAAAGGCCGTGTCATTCTTTCGATTCAATGGGATCGCGGCTTATCCAGGAGCCTTCGCAGGCTCCCGCCATGGTGCGTTTCGAAAATGTCGGCATGCGCTACGGCATGGGGCCCGAGGTGCTGCGCGACGTCTCGTTCACCATGGAACAGGGAGCCTTTTACTTTATCACCGGCGCCAGCGGCGCCGGCAAATCGACCCTGCTGCGCCTCATGGATCTGGGCTGTCGGCCGTCTCGCGGCCTGATCACCCTGTTCGGCCGCGATGTCGCGACCTTGAAGCGTTCCGAATTGCCGGGGCTGCGGCGGCGCATTGGCGTCGTGTTCCAAGACTTCCGGCTGATCAATCACCTGAGCGCGCTCGATAACGTTGGCTTGCCGCTTCGCGTCGCCGGCGCCAAGCCGGGTCAGATCCGGGATCATGTGGCGGAGCTTCTGAGTTGGGTGGGGCTGGCCGACCAGCTCGATGCCAAGCCGGCGACCCTTTCCGGCGGCCAGAAGCAGCGGGTCGCGATTGCGCGCGCCGTCATCAGCCGGCCGCGGCTTTTGCTGGCCGACGAGCCCACCGGCAATGTTGACGACACGATCGCCATGCGCCTTCTCTATTTGTTCGAGGAATTGAACAAGATCGGGACTACGGTGGTCATCGCAACCCATAACGAGCAACTGGTCTCGCGATTCACCCATCCGCGCATTCACCTGAAGGACGGCGAATCGATGGTCCATGTGCCGCGGGCGGCGCGGGTCTGAATGATCAAGCGCTTTCAAATTTTGCCGCTGGACGCCGACGAATCGAGCCGGTTCCTGCCCTGGACCATCGCCTTCATGACCTATCTCGCCTCGCTGGCGCTGGCCGGCGGGCTGGCGCTGGCCGCGGTGACCGCGCGATTCGATCCCGGCGAGACGCGCAATCTGACGGTCGAAATTCCGCCCCCGCTGGCCGCCGACAATTCAACGGCCGAGCAAGGACCGAAGGCCCGTCAAGCCCGCGTCGCCGCCGCCCTCGATTTGCTGCGCAATACGCCGGGCATCATCGCCGCCGAAGCCATGGAACGGCGCGAGATCGCCGCCTTGCTGGAGCCGTGGCTCGGTAAGACCGCCAGTCTCGAGGATCTGCCGCTGCCCGACATCATCGACATCACCGTTGACCGCACCGCCGAGATCGACACCCAAGGCCTCGGCACGCGGCTTGGCGCAGCGGTCCCGGGCGCCATGCTGGACGACCATGGATTATGGTTTGCGCGAATCACCAGCTTCGTGCATTCGACACAACTGGTTGCCGCGGTCATCGTCCTGCTGACCTGTGCTGCCGCGGTCTTCACCGTCGTCTTTGTGACGCGGAGCGGTCTGGCCGTGCATCGCGACATCATCGAAATGCTGCATGTGATCGGCGCCGAAGACGGCTATATCGCCCGCGAATTCCAGAATCACGCATTGCGCCTCGGGCTCTCCGGCGCGGTGCCGGGATTGTTGGCGGCGGTCCTCACCATCGAACTTCTCGGCCTTGCCGCAAGCCGGGTCGATGCCGCCCTTCTCCCCGACATTCATCTCTCGGCGAAGGCCTGGGTGGTGCTCGCTTTGGTGCCAGTGGTCGCAGGACTGATTGCGATGATGACGGCCCGCGCAACCGTCATGCGGCGCTTGAGCCGGATGATTTGAACGTGGCACCTCGCCCGCGTCCGCGCCTTGTGCTGCTCGACCGGGACGGGGTCCTCAACGAAGACCGGCCGAATTGGGTCGATTCTCCCGACCAACTCGTCCTTATCGCCGGCGCCGCCGAGGCCATAGCCAAACTCAATCGCGAAGGCATTCCAGTTTGTGTCGTCACCAATCAATCGGTGGTGGGCCGCGGCGTGATCGGCGAAGGGATGCTCGCCACCATTCATGAAAAGCTGCACCGGGAATTGGCGCTTTACGGCGCCAAGCTCGACGCCATCATCCTCTGCACCGATGCGCCCGAGCACGCCACCGAAAGGCGCAAGCCGGGTGCGGGCATGCTGCGCGAGGCGCTGGCCAAATTCGGCACCGCGCCCGAAGAAAGCCCGATGATCGGGGATTCCCTCCGCGATCTGGAGGCCGCGCGCAAAGCCGGCTGCCCGCGGATTTTGGTTCGCAGCGGCAAGGGCGCCAAGACCGCCGGTCAATGGATTCCGCCGCAATTGTGGCCGATCGCCGTTTATGACGATCTTGCCGGAGCGGTCGACGCTTTGTTGGCGGCCCCCACCGGCGCACGCCGGAGCGGCTTCGCCGGCTTTGCCCTCGCAAGCCTTGTTGCCCTCGCCGCACTCTGGGCGATCGGTTTTGTTTGGTTCGCGGCCGGCCTTCCGAAGCAGGTTTCCGATCCCGACCGCAAAACCGACGCGATTGTGGTGCTGACCGGCGGGGCCGAGCGTTTGCATACCGGCCTCGATCTTTTGGCCAAAGGGCTTGCCGGCCGACTTCTGGTCAGCGGCGTGCATGAAAGCGTGACGGTGCCCGAGCTCTTACGGTCCTATTCCGAACCGCCCTCCCTATCCTGCTGCATCGATCTTGGCTATGAGGCCTATGACACGGTCGGCAATGCGGCCGAAGCCAGTGCCTGGATGCGTGCCCAGAATTTCCATTCGCTGCGCCTCGTGACCGCGACCTATCATCTGCCGCGAAGCCTTCTTGAATTCCGCTCGGCGATGCCGGACATCGAAATCGTTCCGAATCCGGTTTTTCCCGCCTCGATGCAGGGCAATGATTGGTGGATGCGACCGAAGACGATTTGGTTCACCGCGATCGAATACAGCAAATTCCTCGTGGCAAAGCTGCGCCATCTATTGACGCCGGCACAGGGTTCTCCATGACCGGCCCAACAACGCGTTTCAAAAGCGAATCGCGCTGGTTCGGGTTTCTCCGATCTTTGCTGTTCAACGTCGCCTTCTTTGGCTGGACAGTCATCTACGGAATCGCAGCCCTGCCGTTCGTGCTGATGCCGCGCGGCATGGCCTTGGCGGTTGCGCGGTTTTGGAATCGAAGCGTTGTGGCCCTGGTCCGGACGATCGCCGGGATCGATTTCGAAATCCGCGGCCGCGAATTCTTGCCGCATCGACCGGCGATTCTCGCGGTCAAACATCAATCGGCGTTCGAGACGCTGGTGCTGCCCTTGATTCTCGACGACCCGCTGTTTGTGGTGAAACGCGAGCTGTTTTGGATTCCATTTTTCGGCTGGTATCTGGCGCGGCTGGGGAATATTGGCATCGATCGCTCGGCCGGGCCCTCGGCCTTGAAGGCCATCGTGCGCGAAGCAAAAGCAGCACTAACCGCCGGGCACAGCGTCATCATCTTTCCCGAGGGGACGCGGGTGGCACCGGGAAAGACCCGCCCCTACGGCCCCGGTGTTGCCGCACTCTACCGAATGCTCGATGCGCCGGTGGTGCCGGTTGCTCTCAATTCCGGCCTGTTCTGGGGCCGGCGGCGGTTCGGAAAAAGGCCGGGGACGGTCGCCATCGAATTCCTGGCCCCGATTGCGCCGGGACTCGACCGCCACCAATTCCTGGCCGAGCTTCAAAACCGGATCGAGGCCGCCACCACCCGGCTTATTGCCGAGACGACGAGCGCCTAGCCGTCTGAACTATGTGGAAAAATTTGTGGATAGGCTGCGGCTTTGCCGACCCTTGGCGGCGATGATCCGCGGTAAAGCTTGGTGTGCCATAGTTTTTCCCCAGGCTGTGAAAGCTGTGGAAAGGCGAAACGGAACAGGAACGTTGGCGTTGACGGGGGACCGGGAGCCGCTTATATTTATTGTGTAAGTACCTAATTTAAATGGATTTTTAGTGTGCAGTGCGGGGCTCATTCTGGTCCGGCCCGCTTTGCCATCCAAAACACTTCCGAAGCGGGGTACGCCCGGTGAGTTCAATGTCTGCCCTCTCCCAGCAGATCTGGGACATGAAATACCGGCTCAAAGCACCGGGCGGCGGGGTTGTGGACAAGACCGTCCAAGATAGCTGGCGGCGGGTGGCCAAGGCGCTCGCCAAGGCCGAGAGCGACCCTGGCCGCTGGGAACCACGGTTTTACGAGGCTTTGGCCGATTTCCGTTTCCTGCCGGCGGGCCGCATCCTGGCCGGGGCCGGCACGGGCCGCCAGGTCACCCTCTTCAATTGCTTTGTCATGGGGGACATCCCCGACGACATGGCCGGCATCTTCGAGAATTTGAAAGAGGCCGCTCTCACCATGCAGCAGGGCGGCGGCATCGGCTACGATTTCTCGACGCTGCGCCCCAAGGGCGCGCCGGTAAAGGGTGTCGGCGCGGATGCGTCGGGCCCGCTTTCCTTCATGGATGTGTGGGACGCCATGTGCCGCACCATCATGAGTGCCGGGTATCGCCGCGGCGCGATGATGGCGACGCTGCGTTGCGACCACCCGGATATCGAAGCTTTCATCGACGCCAAGCGCGAGCCGGGGCGCTTGCGCATGTTCAATCTCTCGGTCCTAGTCACCGATGCCTTCATGCAGGCGGTGAAAGAGGACGCGCCCTGGGAGCTCGTCTTCGGCGGCACCAACTTCAAGACAATTCCGGCCCGCGCGCTGTGGGACAAGATCATGCGCGGCACCTATGCCTATGCCGAGCCGGGCGTCATTTTCATCGACCGCATCAACCGCGCCAATAATCTCTATTACTGTGAGACCATTCACGCCACCAACCCTTGCGTCACGGCGGAGACCTGGGTTCAAACGACCAATGGCCCGCGCCAAGTTGCAGACCTGATCGGAAAGCCGTTTACAGCATTGGTCAACGGCACTGCTTTTCCGACCGGCCCACAGGGCTTCTTTTCGACTGGTTGCAAACCGGTACTCTGCTTGCGGACCAAGGAGGGCTACGCTTTGCGTCTAACGCCTGACCATCCGGTTCTGGCAGCGGCGGCCTTGACCCGCTTTCGCGCCAAAACGCGATGGATCAGAGCGGGCGACGTAAAACCCGGCGATCAAATCGTCATTAATAATCATCGTCTCGCGCGGACTTGGTCGGGCCGCTTTGGTGTGGCTGAGGGTTATCTGCTCGGACTCCTTGTCGGCGACGGCGTGCTCAAGTCCGACAAAGCGGTGATCAGCGTTTGGCGCCGTCGTCGGGTCGTAAACGGAGGCGATGATGGAGCTCAAGGGATCATGGATGCGGCACTTGCCGCCGCCCGCACCCTTCCGCATCGCTCTGACTTCACCGGCTGGATCGAGGTGACCGGGCGCGACGAGTACCGTCTGACCCTTGGAGCATTGCGGCGATTGGCCCTCGATCTCGGCCTATCCCCAGGCAACAAAGCCATTACGCCGCTTATCGAATGTGAGTCCAGCGACTTCTATCGGGGTTTTTTGCGCGGGCTTTTCGACACCGACGGAACGGTTGTCGGAACGCAGAAGAATGGCGTGAGCGTTCGCCTCGCGCAAAGCGATCTCTTGCGGCTCGAAGCGGTGCAGCGCATGTTGCTGCGCCTCGGTATCGTGTCGACGATCTACCAAGAGCGGCGGCCGAGAGGACCTCGCCTCTTGCCGGACGGCAAAGGCAGTAAACGACTCTATGAATGCCGCGCCGACCACGAATTGGTGATCAGCAACGACAATGTCAGGCTATTCGCCGAAACAATCGGTTTCGCCGAAAGCATGAAGCACATGCGCCTAGAACAACTCTTGGCAGCATATCGCCGCTCGCTGAACCGCGAACGATTCTTCGTGGAAGTCGCCGATATCCGGCCGGATGGAGCGGCGGACGTGTTCGATGTGCAAGTACCGGGAATTAACGCCTTCGACGCCAACGGCCTTGTTGTGCACAATTGCGGCGAGCAGCCCTTGCCGCCTTACGGCGCCTGTCTGTTGGGCTCCGTCAATCTGGCTCGCCTTGTGCGCGAACCGTTCAGCGACGCGGCCAAAATCGATATCGACGAGCTCTCGACGCTGGTTTCGACCGCGGTCCGGATGCTCGACGACGCTATCGACGTATCGAAATTCCCCTTGCCGCAGCAGGAACACGAAGCGCGAACCAAACGCCGCATCGGACTTGGCGTCACCGGCCTTGCCGATGCCTTGATCCTATGCCAGGCGCGATATGGGAGCGAGCGCTCGGTGCGCTTGACCGAATCCTGGATGCGCGCGATCCGCAGCAGCGCTTATCTCGCCTCAACCGAACTCGCTGCGGAGAAAGGCGCCTTCCCGCTCTACGATGCGGAAAAATATCTGGCCGGCGAAACCGTCTCGGCGCTCGAGGAAGACGTGCGCGAGGCGATCCGCAAACACGGCATCCGCAACGCGCTGCTGACTTCGGTGGCGCCGACGGGCACGATTTCGCTTTTTGCCGACAATATCTCGTCGGGCATTGAGCCGGTCTTCAGCCAGAAATATTCCCGCGCGGTGCTGATGCCCGATGGAACCCGGCGCGAAGAAGAAGTGACCGATTATGCGTTTCGCTTGTTCCGCCGCGCCAAGGGCGAGCAAGCGCCGCTGCCGGAATATTTCGTCGATGCCCAGAGCCTTGGCCCCGCCGATCATCTGGTGATGCAGGCCACGGTTCAGCGCTATGTGGATAGCTCGATTTCGAAAACCATCAACGTCCCTTCCGATTTTCCTTTCGAGGATTTCAAGGACGTCTACATGCAGGCCTATGATCTGGGCTGCAAGGGCTGCACGACCTACCGGCCGAACGAGGTGACCGGCTCCGTGCTCGCGGTGACCAAAGAACCGGCGGCAAAAGAGCCGGACGCTCAAACCGAACTCCCGCTCGGCAAACCGGCGCCGCGTCCGCGCGATATTTATGAAGCGGGCGGCGTCGTCTATATGACTCAGCCTTTCAATCGTCCGGGAGAACTGCCGGGCCGCACCTATAAAATCAAATGGCCGGAATCCGAACACGCGATTTACATCACCATCAACGACATCATCAAGGACGGCCGTCAGCGCCCCTTCGAAATGTTCATCAACTCGAAGAACATGGAGAATTACGCCTGGACGGTGGCCCTGACGCGCATGATCAGCGCGGTGTTCCGGCGCGGCGGTGATGTTTCCTTCGTGGTCGAAGAACTCAAAGCCGTGTTCGATCCCCGCGGCGGCCAATGGGTGCAGGGGCATTACGTGCCCTCGCTCCTGGCCGCGATCGGCGAGGTCATCGAGCGCCATTTGATCGATACCGGCTTCTTGCCGCCGCCGACGGCGCATGCGCCGCGGGAAGCACTCCGCCAAGTCGTCGGCATGCCGGAAACCCGGCTGCGTCAATGCCCGAAATGCGGCGAAGCCGCGCTCACCCGCCAAGAG
>JBGOXX010000084.1:0-9921 GCA_041479345.1 Alphaproteobacteria bacterium | reverse complement strand
TGACGGTCGACCGCTTCATGCGCGATGTTCAGACCCCGGCCATCGGGCAGGCCATCGAGCTCGCGCCGCGCATCTTCCCAGCGGAACGCGGCGTAGGAAGTTTCATAGTCGAGCAAGTTAGGCGTGACAGCCCAGCCGGAGCTGGGCTTTCGGATAACCGGCAAGTGGGCAAGACCCGCTGCACCGCCTTGAGACATCGATAGCTATCCCCGCGTCGCGCGCGTCGTGCGCGTCGCGCGCGTTGCTCCAAAATACTTTTGCACGGTCTTGCCAACGCGTGCGAGGTGCTTTTCGGTCGTTCGTTTGGGCAACCCGGGGACGACCGAAGGAAAATGCATGTGCTCAATCAATTCAATGCCACAAAGCGAAAGAATGTGGTCCTCCTCGAGGACCCGCATTGCATCCCATTGTTTGCTGCGCCGCAGATACGCCATGTCCGCGCCCGAGCTCGTGAAAATCATCGCCGTTTTGTCGGCAAGGCGAGGGATCATGTCGTCACCTTTAAAGTCATAGGCAAAACCCGAGGAGAGGACGCGATCAAAATATCCTTTCATCATTGCGGGCATGAAGGCCCACCACAGCGGATAGAAAAATGCGATTGTTTCGGCCTCGGCAAGAAGGCGTTGTTCCTGGCGCACGACGGTCGGGATAACGGATTTCTTCGCATCCAACAACTCGCGCTCCCGGAGGATTGGGTCAAAACCCAGGCGATAGAGGTCGCGGATGATCGCTTCGTCGCCCAGCGCTTTCACCGCTTCGGCATAGGCGCGCGCGACCGCTTGGGTGAAGCTCTGCCGCTTCGGATGGCAGACGATCAGAAGATGGCGCATAGCGATCGCTCCTCTCTGGCGGCGTGGATAGGCTGCTCGATGCGTGCGGACCGTAATTCACGATTTTGCCGGACGATCACACAATTCCGCGAGGGGCAGCTGGCATCCACCTTCCTTAATGGCAATCCTCTGTAACTCATTGAATTAAACCCGAAGATCGAAAGGGGCGAATTGATTCAGATCAGGGAACCGCTTGACCCTTCGCGATTGGTCTAAGCATGCGGCGCGAGTAGAAGGCCGGCGAAAAGACGCGCTCTCTGCTTTCAATTACCATCCTTCTTTCGTGGTTCGAGCGCAACGACCGCCGAACGCAGCGCATCAGCAATGCGAGCGAATGAATCGGCTCCGGCTCCGGCCGATTCGAGCTCATCCGGGATCATTGGATCGCCGAAGATGACGGCAACGCGGCTGTGCCACCACCGGGCGTGAAAGCTTCCGACGAGGCGCACCGGCACCGCGGGCACGCGGGTTCTGGCCAACAGATAGCCGACGCCGCGCAAGAACGGGCCGATCTCGCCGGTACGTGTCCGGCGCCCCTCCGGGAACCAAACCAAGGCTTCGCCGCGCGCCAATGCGGCAAGGCCAAAGGCCAGCCCTTCGGCTGGGGTTCGGTCGGGGTCCATCGGGACGACCCGGGCGACCCGGCTGAAAAAACGACGCAGCCGATTCCCGAACAGGTAGCCGGTCCACCCCGCCCAATAGGCGTGCTGCAAGCGCGCGAAGGGGAGCGCCGCCGCGACAAGGAACGCGTCAAGAAGACTCGCATGATTGGGTGCCAGCACCAGCGGGCCTTTGATCGGTACGCGCTCAAGCCCTTCGACCGTGATCCCGAACGCGGCGCGCATGAGCGCGCGGTTGCAATGATATAAAACGAAGCCGAGCAGCCGCAAAAATGGCCCTTGGGGCTTGAGCCACGGCGAGGTTTCCGGAATCTCTGACGCCGCCGCCAGCGGAGCCGACGAGCTCGAAGGCATAACGGCCGCCACGGCCATAGCCTCGGCGATGAGGTCGCGCAATGTGACGATTCGCGACAGCGCCTGTTCGGTAAGGGCAATTCCGAGACGCTGTTGAAGCTCGAGTGTCAGCGTCACCCACTCCAGCGAGTCGATCCCAAGGTCAATCTGCAACATGCTGTCCAAGACGACGCGCTTGCCCGGATAGCGTTGCATAAGCCAGTCCCGGATTGCGGCGGCCAGGGGCTCGGCCAAAAACTTGCGGTCCGATTCGGAAATTTCTTCTTCGGCGGCAAAACCCGGAAGCTTCGCCCGGGCATAGAGATCCGGCAGCAGATGCCGTTTCACTTTCCCCAAATGCGTACGCGGCAGTGCGTCGCGGGTGAGCACAAAGCCGGAGATTCGCTGATAAGGAGCCAGCGCGGCGCTTGCATTTTCGAGCTCCTCGCGCAGCGAGGCTTCGAGCCGCGCGGCGCCGTGCATGCGGATGAAGGATTCATCCGGCACGACGAGGGCCACCAATTTCCCCGCCTCTTCCAGCACCGCCAGCTCGCGAAGGACCGCCACCGAGCCGTAACGCGCTTCGATCTCTTCGGGAAAAACGTGTTCGCCACCGGGCAAGACGATCATTTCGCTCTTACGGCCCGTGATGTGCAAATAATGGTCGGTATCGAGAAATCCCAAATCACCGGTGCGAAACCATCCGTCTGCGGTGAAGGCGGCGCGGGTTGCGGCCTCGTTCTTCCAATACCCCGAGAAGACATTGGGGCCGGTGGCCAGGATCTCGCCGAAATCTTGGCCAGGTTCGGCATCGATTCGCAACGCAACACCCCGGGCCGGAATGCCTTCGGCACCGACGCGCCCACGCCCGCGCGGACTCATCGTGAGCATGGGCGACGTCTCGGTCAGTCCGTAGCCGGTCAGAACTTCATATCCCAGGCCCTCGAGTCGGCGACCCAATTCGGGATCGAGTCGCGCTCCTCCCGAGGCCAGAAGACGGATTTTCACGCCGATCGTTTTATGAATAGGGGCAAAGAAAATACGACCGGCGTAAATGCCGAGATATCGCCGTGCCGCCTGAGAGAAAGTCAGCAGTGATTCGAAGAGAAACGCGGCGAAACGGCCGCGCGCTCGCGCCCCTGCGGCAACGGCGTCGAACAGCGCGGCGTAAAGCCGGGGCACGCCGACGATGGCCGTCGCGCCGCCAAGCCGGCCGGCTTCGGTGATTTCCGGACCCGTGATGCCGGAGGGGAGCAGCACGGCGGCACCGACGCTGAAGGTGTGCAGCAGCCCCACCGTGAACGGATAAGCATGGTGCAGCGGGAGCGGCAGCAACACCCGGTCGCTGGCATTCGTGATCTGTTCGGATAAGAGAGCATCAATGTTGGCAATGAAGTTGCGATGACTGAGAGGAACGCCTTTTGGCACCCCGGTCGTTCCCGATGTCCACAGGAGCGAAGCCGGATCAAGCGCTCCGATTCGAGGCAACAAGGTGCCGGACGAATCCGAAATCGGGCGCCATATTTCGGCACCATCGCCGTCGATCAATATGATTTCGACGTCGGGTGAAAGCGCCCGGAATTCGGATTCGTGACGGACGGTCGTAATGATCCGCCGCGCGCCGGAAACGGCGAGGATCTGGGCCAGCTCACGCCGGGAGGCGAGATCGTTTACCGGGACCGGCAAGGCGCCGGCGCAAAGGATCCCGAAATACGCGATCACCCACTCGGGAGAATTGCGCGCACAGATGACGACCGGCTCGATCCGGCCAAGCCCGCGCCGCGCCAGACCGCGGCCGAAGGCCTGTGCGGCCGACGCGATCTCACCATAACTTCGAGTTACGCAGCCGCCTTTGTGGAAGGCGAGGATCGCCGGGCAGTCGCCCCGTCTGCCCCAAGATTCGAGCATCGAGCACAATGTGGGCTCGGTATCCGCCGTGCTTGCTGAAGTCGCGCCGACCATCAAATTCCAATTCGGGACAATGAATTCCCCGCTATTCGATTCAGGCTCCCTATTCCGTGGCGGAAATTCCCTGTTGTTGTGATCGGAGAATCTTGAGCGAACGAACCCAAGTAATTGGAGAAATTAGCTAGGTAGCGTAGCACGAACCTCGTTAGCAGAAATTCCCGACATTTTCCGTGCGTAACCGAGAATTTGCGACCCGCTGATTAAGAGTCAGCCGAGAATCGTGGAATATCAATGGGGCGTCAGACTGGAATTCGTCAGAATATGTACGTTATTTGTCCTGAGTCTGACGTTTTTACCCTAACGAGTCTCACGTTTTTTCCGATCCACCGGCGGTTCACAATTCAAATTTTAGGGCAGCACCACCGGCCTACGCTATTTGACAGGCACGACGGTCACATGCCCCGGCTCGCCCTCTGCGCCCACCACCGCGATTTGCGCCACGCCGAAGCGCTCGACCACCCAGCCATTCGTCATCAAGTGCCGCGTGACGCGTTCGACCGAGAAACGCGATTCCTCTGACGAGAGCGCTGCCGGCAGGATCAACTGATCGCCGAGATGGACATCGAAGGCAGCGCCGGAGTTGTGATACGCGAGCAGCGCGGCCACGGCCTCCTCGGCAACAACTTCGGCAGGCTTCCCTCGCTCCCCCAATGCCTCGCCGCCGCCACGGCCGGCCGTGTATTCGGCCACGAGAAAAATCCCCGCGCCCGAGCTGACGGCATCGACCTGCTCGGCCCGGATTTCTCCAGATATATTGGATTCTCTCAACAACGTCCGAGCGCGTTCACTCATCCGTTCAGGAATATGCGCCTGCGCCGGCAGATTCGCCGCGACGGCGCGACCTCGCATGTGCCGCAGCTCACCCCGCTTGCTGCACATGATCGGCGCCAGAGGAAAGCCGCTCAGTCCTTGAATCCGGACCCGGATCTCACCACCGCCAGCGGGATACCAGCCCCAACGCAAAAGTTCTACCCCGGCGCGCACGCCCATATCCGTGAGCGTCGGGAGCCACACGTCTTGCACGTAATCCACGCTGGGGCTCCACGAGACATGTGTGCCTCCGCGAATGGTCAAGGTCGAGTGGCCGGACGCGAGGGCGAGCGGCAGCAGGACCGTGTGCAGAACAAGGGTGACCGAACCGGCGCTGCCGCCCACACGCGCTTCGGTCACATCGAACAGATAATTGCCGGAGCGGACCGGTTCACGCGGCCTGAAGCTCAGCGCGGACGAATGGAGTTGATCGCCTTCGATCGCAGCATCGCAGAGAGCGGCTGCAGCACGCACGGCGGTGAGATGCTGCGCGGCGAGGCCGGGCTTGGGGCGGTTGGCCCGTATATTGACGAGCTCGAACGGCCGTCCCGTCAATGTCGAGAGTGCGAGCGCGGTACGCAGAATTTGGCCGCCGCCTTCGCCGTACCCACCGTCGAGAACGAGGCGAGGCTGCAATGTCGCGGCCTTGAGCGTCATGCCATGCTCCTACGGTAAATACCCGGGCGCGCCAACCGGAGCGTGGAGTGGGTGGCGTTCGATATCTTATTGCGTAGCCCCATCATCTTATGACGTAGCCGCATCGTCCTTCGGGCAGGTCACACCTCTGCGGGCATGCTGCGCATCAGCTCCTTGAAATGTGACCATTCGGTCGCGGGCCATATTTCGGCGTGGGCATGACCGCAGGCGCGGACAAGGGCCGACACTTTCGTTGCCGTATCGATGTCGGTCGCGCGAAATATATCAACGTAGTCGTAAGGGCCGAGCGCCGCATAGCTGCTGAGCCATTGGACGTCCGGGCACTGCGAGCGAACAACGGCCATTGTACTCTTTTCAAGCTGTTCGAACGCCCGAGGCGAGCGAGCCGCGTCGGACTCCAGGCGGGTTACCATGATGAATGTTGACATCGCGCCACTCCCTTTCTGCAGAAAGACCCGAGAATAATAATCGCCGAACGGCCGAGTGCGATTGACCTGGGTCAAGGCGGCGGCCGCGGAGAATCATAATATTCCATTGCTTTCGCTGGCCGTGATCGGGCTTCCGAGCGAAGCCGCGGCTGGAGTGCCCCCAAAGACCCATTCGCCAAAGTTGCCAGCGCCGAGCCGCGAAAATGTAGGCAAAGCAAGGGGAGGAAAGCCAATGGATGAATATGCAGTCGATCTCCTGCCGGCTGACGTCGTGCGGTGGGCGCGCATGGACGTACAGCAGAGTACGCCGGAATTCTGGGTACAGGCATCGAAGCAGTACACGACCGAAACCGATTTCGACCGTACCGCTTACCGCATCGGCCCAGACGAAGATGTCGCACTCGTGTCGGTCCATGGGCTGCTTGAGATCTCCCCTCGGCACGGACCGGGCGGATGGACCCTGCAGCTCAGAGCCGATGACGTCGTCGGGCTGCTCCCGAGTGGCAGCGAAGATGACTACGAAGATGAGAGCGATATGCCGCTCGAATCCTTCGAGGAGGAATTCCTAATTCCCAAAAAGGGCGACGTTGAGGTCGTGGTTCTTGCCGAGGACGACGAAGCCTGGGCACGTTTTCAAGACTGGCTGGGACCCAGAAGCAAAGGCTGACAAGGCCAATCCGGATTCGTTTTGACCGCCTACCCGCCCCGGGCTCTGGTCCATCGTTCTAATCGTTAAAATCTTCACTGCGAACCAGGATCGAATCATCGGGCTCAAAATCGCCCGCCAGCAGCTTGCCCGCGGCCACGGCGTAGATTTCATCCTTCAGCCGTTCGAACATGTCGAGCGGTTCCAGTTCACCGGATGGCTGCGCACGATCCTCCAGCGCCTCGCGCGAGATGCGGCAAACAATCAGCTTCTCGCCGTCCTCGTCAACGGTTTCGGCGGCAAAATCAATGGTCGAGAGATCGTCATTCCATTTTGCCTCGCGGCGGAAGCTGATCTCTGGTGTTCCCTTGAAGGTTATGGCCATCGTGTTTGCCTGCGCTTCGTGCCCATTCCCTCACGATCGAAACGAATGACATTTCGGCCGTTTACTCCGAATCCCGAACTTTTGGGCATCGGTTGTCAGGAAGACAAGTCAGAGCATTGATCCGTTTCAGCAGGTTGTGTGGAAAAGACCCGCGACGCGCTCCTTCTCTCTCAATCGGTTATAGAGCGCAGCTGCTTCCTTCGTCTGAACAACATATGTCTCAACGCCGCGCTCTTTCAGAAACTGCAAGGTCTCGGGACATACCTGAAGCCTTTCCAGAATCCCCTTCGAGAGAATCACCGTGGTGGCACCGTGCTCCAGGAGTTCTTTTACGTCCGCAGGCTGGATACCCGGTAGGTGAGCGGTTCCGGTTTCTCGCCAGTCCCATTCCCGGGCTCCATCCGGAAACACCTTGGCATCCTTAAATGACCGTTCGTGGTCGATCTCGATCCGTCCCCATGAAAGGTCCGTGATCATGGGGGATCGATGTTGGTTGACCGTGGGCCGTCCCAATTCGCTCATCGCGGTATAGATGCTCAATGAAGCTTGAGCTCGTAGAGTACCTTCATCAGCAAGTCGTGTAGATCGGCGCGATCGAGGAGCGAGGCAAGCACGGGCTCCGGTGCCGCCATCGAGGCGGCATAGGCCTTATCCATTTGATTCGCCGCATAGTCATCGCGCCCGATCCACATTAGGGCCCGCAGCTCGGCTGCGGCCTCGGCCGAGAGCGAGGAAATAGCCCGCTCAAGCGCTGTGCGCGCCGGGTGCCGCGGCGAAAGCGGCTGGAAACCAAGTGCCGCCGCTGGAGTATGCATTCCGCGGACGGGATTCGGTTGGGCCAAGTCACTCTCCGGCAACTCGCTTAGCATGCGATCGCGCGCGGCACGAGCCTCGCGGGCTAAACCGGCTATCTTTTTCACCTGTTCGGTACTGATGTGCTGGAGCATGGCTTTCTCCTCAAGACGAGATGTCTCGGCGCCGCGACACACGCAAGATTTCACCCCGCCGATATAAGTTGATAATTCAGCCACTGCCGCAATTCCGCATTGACCTGTGTCAACTCGAAACAGGGGATTCCGCCCGCCGCGCGAAGTCCCTCAAATTTCGGAGTAATTCGGGATCGTTGATAATGCGCGGTACTTTATGCTGCCCGCCCAGTTGCCCCCGGCTCTTCATCCAAGCGGCGAACGTGCCGGGCGGCACCGATTCGATCACGGGCGAGCGCAATCCAAACCCCTCGGCCCGGTGACTGCGATAATCGGCGTTGGTTGCAGCCAGCGCTTCATCAAGCGCGCGAGCGAATTGGCGGAGCCCGGTTTCATCCGGCATCCCACCTATGAATTCGACGATATAGACGTGCCCGCCGAGCTCGCCCGCTTTTTCCGGAAAAAGCGGGCCGACGGAATAATCCGCGATTGCGGCACCAATCGTTCCGGCCGCGCGGGTCACCGCCTCTTCGATCTCCGCGTCAATCAGGTGCTCGCCGAAGCCGGAGAGCGTGTAGGACGTACGGCCCGTGACCACAATCCGCGGCGGTTGAGTCTCGAGGAAGCGCAAAGTGTCGCCGAGAATATAAGCGAAGGCCCCGGCGCAATTGCTGACCACCAGAGCGTACTCGGCCCCGGGCTCGACATCCGCGAGCCAGAAGCGCCGTGGTTTCGGATCGGAGAGGTCGGAGACCGGAACGAACTCGAAGAACAGCCCGTTATCGGCCACAAGCCGCAGACCCTCGCCGTCGCTGCGATCGGCAACGGCGATAAAGCCCTCGCTCGCGGCGTAGGCCTCGCGGGTCTCGGCATGGCTTCCTTCAAGCAGTTCGCGGAAGCGCTGGCGGTACGGCGCGAAATGTACGCCGCCATGAACCACGAGTTCGAGATTCGGATAGAAATCTGCAAGCCGCCCGCCGAATGAGGGCCGCAGGGCGGCCAGTTTATCGAAAAAGATCAGGAGCCAGCTCGGCGTCCCGGTGATGATCCGGACGTCCTGCTCAAGCGACAGCGGCGCGAGCCGGCTGATCTTCTCTTCCCAGTCAGCCAGCAAAGCGGATTCGGGCGGCGGAAAGCAATACGGCCGCGCCCATCTGGGAATTTCGGCCGTTTCGATACCGCTCAAGTCACCGACACGGATACCCGGCGCCAGCTCGGCGAGGTCGGTGCTGCCGCCCAACATGAAGGTTACGCCACCCAGCGCGCGGCTCTCCGGCCGATTCGAGACGTGGAACGCGAGCACATCGAGGGCACCGCGGCGGTTGGCCCGCACCATTGCTCGCGAACACGGAATATACTTGGTCTCTCCGGACGCGGTGCCGGATGTGAGCGCAAAGAAAGGAATGACACCCGGCCACGTGCAATCTTCGAGCCGGGGAAAGGTCGGTTTCCAATAGTCTTGCCAGAAGTCCTCGTAGCGGCGCAGCGGCACCCGCGCTTGGAACTCCGCCACGTTTGAAATTGTGGAGAACCCGTGATCCCTCCCGAATCGGGTCAGAGCAGCCTGGCGGACAAGCCGTGATAACTGCCACCTCTGCTCCGCCACCGGGTCCATGCCGGCAAGCTGCACAAGGCGCCAGAACGCAAACGCCCGCACAAACAGCGTCGCGTCAAACAAGAGCAGCCTTCGTCGCTTTCGCGCCGGTTTCCCTGTTCCTGATACGACTTTCGGGAATGAGCGCGGTCTTATGCCGAAAAGTCATAGGCATGGTTTCCCGGCACAGCGGCACTTGCACCGATCTATTCGTCTCCCAGAGCGGAACCTGATCGAGGAAAGCACTGCTGCGAAGCCATCCGTCTTGTCCGCCCAACAAGACAAAATAGTTGTGATCGAAGTCCGCAAGATCAAATCAGTCACGTCAGTGAGGTGCGCAATCTCACTCTCGCATCACAATCTCGTTCGTATTCCCCCTATCCGCATTGACCAGGATCAAGGCGGTTTCACGTTGGCTCTGTATTCTCGGATCGTAACCGGCTAGTGGCCCCACACCCTCCTATCGGGTGCGTGTCCGGAGGAATGTTGTTATGCCGGACTCGATAGACGTTCACGGGCGCAGCGATCTCTTCCAACCGGTGTGGCTGGCGCCTTACCGACTTGCGGACCGCATCGTCATGGCGCCGCTGACGCGTAGCCGCGCCGGCGCCGACGGTGTGCCCTCGCCTTTGATGGTCGCGTATTACGAGCAACGCGCTTCCGCCGGGTTGATCATCACGGAGGGGACCAATATTTCCGCCCAAGGAAGAGGTTATGCTTCCAC
>JBGOXX010000083.1:0-10080 GCA_041479345.1 Alphaproteobacteria bacterium | reverse complement strand
TCGCCGCCGCGATCGGGGTCGCGCACGGCGCGCAGGGCGTCGAGAATCTGCTGTTCGGTCAGCTGTTCGGCGGCTTTGGCCATCGCGCGCATATCCCCGCACATATCGCCGCAAAGGCCGCCTCGGAGAGGACGGCTTGATTGCGTTCCCCGTTTCGCTGTCATATAAGGCGGTCGCGGCCCGAATGCAAAGGCCGGCCGACGGAAACCCTTCTGAATCAAACAATTCGGCCCAAAGCATCCGGTCCGAAGAAGGAGATTAGGCCAAATGCCTTGGACCAGTGGAGGCGGGCAGGGGCCTTGGGGCGGTCCGCCGCGCGGGCCGAAGGCCCCGAATCTCGAAGATTTTCTCAAAAGCGGCCAGGATCGCTTTCGTCAGATGTTCCCCGCGGGTTGGGGCGGCGGTCGCGGCGTGCTTTTCGGCATCCTTCTCATTGCCGCCGGCTGGCTCGCCACCGGCTTCTACCGCGTTCAACCCGACGAGCAAGGTGTGGTGCTGCGCTTCGGCGCCTATGACCGCACCACCGCAAACGGCCTTCATTATCATTGGCCGGCGCCGATCGAGGCGGTCTTCACGCCGAAGGTCACCGTCGTCAACCGGATCGAGATTGGCTACCAATCCGCGGGTCTTGCCGCGCACGGGCCGGGTCAGCGGCAAGTTCCCGAAGAAAGCCTGATGCTGACCGGCGACGAGAATATCGTCGATATCAATTTCACGGTGTTTTGGCTGATCAAGGATGCGAAGGCCTTCCTGTTCAACATTCGGGCACCCGAAACAACGGTGAAGGCGGCGGCGGAAAGCGCCATGCGGGAAATCATCGGCAAGACGCCGATTGCGCAGGCCCTGGCCGAAGGCCGCGGCAAGATCGAACAGGATACGAGGGATCTTCTGCAGCAAATCCTCGATCGCTACGATGCCGGAATCCAGATCACCCAGGTGCAGTTGCAAAAGGTCGATCCGCCCGGCCCCGTCATCGATGCCTTCCGCGACGTACAGCGGGCCCTTGCCGATCAGGAACGGCTGCGCAACGAAGCCGAGGGCTACACCAACGACATCATTCCCCGCGCGCGCGGCGAAGCGGCGCAAATGGTCCAGCAGGCCGAAGCGTACAAAAACGAAATCGTGGCGCGCGCCGATGGCGACACCAAACGGTTTCTGTCGGTCGAAGAAGCCTATGAGCGCGCCAAGGACGTCACGATGCGGCGCATGTATATCGAAACCCTCGAAGCGGTCCTCAAGAATACGAACAAGGTCATCATCGACCGCAGCGCGTCGTCCGCCGGCGTCCTGCCCTATCTCCCGCTTCCGGAACTGAAGAGCGGGCGCGCGAGTTCGACGGACGGCAATTCGTCGCCGCCGGTCCCGATCATCTCTCCGCCGGTTCCCGACACGACGTCACCGGACAGCCAAGGGAGCGCACCATGATGCGTCAATCGTGGCTTGTCTCGGGAGTGCTCATCGCGCTGGCGATCTTCATCGGCTACGGATCGTTCTTCAACGTCAACCAGAACGAACAGGCCTTGGTGCTTCAATTCGGCAAGGTGCAGCCGCCGGTCCGCTCGCCCGGTCTGAATTTCAAGATCCCGGTCATTCAGGACGTCGAATATTTCGACCGGCGCGTGCTCGACTACGATCCTCCGGCCGAAGAAGTCATCGCGTCGGATCAAAAGCGCCTGGTCGTCGATGCCTATACGCGATTCCGGATCGTCGATCCGCTGAAATATTATCAGACCGTGACCAACGAGCTTGGTGTGCGCGCCCGTCTCGGCGCTTTGGTGAACGGCGCCTTGCGGCGCGTCATCGGCAACGTCACCTTGGGGGCGATCCTGTCGGCGCAACGCGCGGAGATCATGGAAGAAATCCGCCGGCAGGTGAATGCCGAGGCCAAGGGATTCGGAATCGACGTGGTGGATGTGCGAGTCCGCCGCGCCGATCTGCCGGAAGCCAATAGCCAGGCGATCTTCGCCCGCATGCAGAGCGAGCGTCAGCGGCAGGCCAAGCAGTTCCGGGCAGAAGGTGCGGAAGAAGCCCAGCGCATCCGCGCCAAGGCCGACCGCGACAAGGTCGTCCTTCTGGCGGAAGCCCAGCGCCAGTCCCAGATCACTCGCGGCGAAGGCGAATCGGACTCGGTTCGAATCTATGCCGATGCGTTCGGCAAAGATCCCGACTTCTTCGCCTTCTACCGGACCATGCAGGCCTATCGCGAAGCTCTGGGCACTGGCGAGAACACCACCATGGTGCTGTCTCCGGATTCGGAGTTCCTGAAGTACTTGAAGGACATCCCGGGCAAGGCCGGATTCGGCAAGTGATCGGCAAGGCCGTCCAATCCCCATGGCGTTCGAGGCCGGGGCATTCCACTCCGTTGCGCCCCGTCCCGGCGCGTTAGCCGGAATTGGCCTGACTGGATTCACCCGAATGAAGGATTTTCTTACCGCAATCGGGCTGGTGCTGGTGATCGAAGGCTCGCTCTACGCGCTGATGCCGGACGCGATGAAGCAGTTGATGGAGCAAGCGAAGTCGGTTCCGACGCCGCTTTTCCGGGCAGCCGGGCTGGCGGCCGCCACCACCGGGGTCTTATTGGTGTGGTGGCTCCGGCGTCAGGCGACTTGACCTCGGCCGATCGCGGCCTATGTCCCTTGGCATATGTAGCCGGTGAAAGGCGGGCGGCGAAACGCGGGCCCAAAGACGGCAAGTGCGGGGCATCGCCTAGGACGGAAGCATCGCCTATAATGCAATTTTCTGGGATTCCGGGTAGCGGTAGGAGCCACGGGACGGGCGGCCTGCGGAGACCCGGCCCCCGGCCTTTGTGTGTGGAGATAATCGGTGATTTGCGCAATTCGTGAGACGGCATCGGCCCAGCCAATGCGTGTGCCTCCCCAACGATCCATTCCCCCGCGATTAAGCCAATGGCGTTTCGGTTTCGCCGTATTCGCCGCGGCCTTGATGATTTTGTCATCGCAGGGCGCCGCTTGGGCGCGGGGTGCGCCCGACAGTTTTGCCGATTTGGCGGAGCGCTTGCTGCCGGCGGTCGTCAATATCTCGACCACCCAGACGATCAAGGAAAGCGCGGCGCAGAACGCCCCGGAGATGCCGCAATTCCCGCCGGGATCCCCCTTCGAAGAGTTCTTCAAGGATTTCATGGAGCGGCAGATGCGCCCCGATGCGCCGCCGCGGAAAATCACCTCGCTCGGCTCCGGTTTCATCATCGATCCGTCGGGGCTCGTCGTCACCAACAACCACGTGATCGCCGACGCCGATGAAATCACCGTCATCCTTCAGGACAACACGCCGTTGAAGGCCACGATCGTCGGACGCGATACCAAGACCGACATGGCGATTCTGAAGGTCAAGGCCGATCACCCGCTGGCGTCGGTCAAATTCGGCAATTCGGACAACGCGCGGATCGGCGATTGGATCATCGCCATCGGCAATCCGTTCGGCTTGGGCGGTTCGGTGACCGCCGGCATCGTTTCGGCCCATCACCGCGACATCAATATCGGCCCTTACGACGATTTCATTCAGACCGATGCGCCGATCAACCGCGGCAATTCCGGCGGCCCGATGTTCAACATGGACGGCGAGGTGATCGGCATCAACACGGCGATCTTCTCGCCCTCGGGCGGAAGCGTCGGCCTCGGCTTTGCCATCCCTTCCGCACTCGCCAAGCCGGTGATCGACCAACTCCGCCAATTCGGGCATACGCGGCGCGGCTGGCTGGGGGTGCGCATTCAGGCGGTGAATGCGGAAATCGCGGAAACACTCGGCCTCGACAAAGTGCGCGGCGCCCTCATCGCCAAGGTCAACGAGGGCGAGCCCGCCGCCCAAGGCGGCATGCAAGCTGGCGACATTGTTTTGAATTTCGACGGTCAGGACATTCCCGATTTCCGCCGGCTTCAGAAAATCGTCGCCAACGCTCCCGTCGGCAAGAAGATAAAGGTCGAGGTCTGGCGCAACGAAAAGGAAGTGCCGCTCGAAATCACCGTTGGCGAGCTCGAGAAATACGAAGAAGCGGCGGCGGCGGATGAAAAGGCCAAGGAAAAGAGCCAGACCCCGGCGGCAACGCCCGCCGGCGCCGAGATGCTTGGCCTCAAGCTTTCGGAACTCACGCCCGAATTGCGCCAGCAATTCAGCATCCCCGAAGGCGTCAAAGGCGTGGTCATCACCGACGTGACGGCGCCGAGCGACGCCGCCGACAAGGGATTGAAAGCCGGCGACGTGATTCTTGAGGTCAGCCAGGAAGAAGTGGCGAATCCGAAGGAAATTCAGGACAAGGTGGATTCGGCCAAGAAGGGCGGCCGCAAATCCGTGCTGCTCTTGATCGAGCGGCAGGGGAATTTGTCGTTTATTCCCTTAAAGGTCATCGAAGGCTAGAGCCGAATCCGATCGGGCGGAATCGTTCCTCCCCTTAGAGCCTCCCCCCTTGCGGGGGAGGCCGCGAAAACCCGGCTTTACGAAGTCAAAGCCTTGATTTTCGCATGGTGGGGGGTGAGATTTAAAAAATGCGTCAACGCAATTCTTGCAGTCTCTAACCTTGCCCTGACCCCCCTCCTAACCTCCCCCGCAAGGGGGGAGGGATTTAAAGCACTTACGCGTGACCCGAAGCACGTACGGGATGATCTGGTTCCAACGAAACGGAACATGCCCTAAATGAAATCCCGGCCGGCTCAGCGCCGGATTTCCTCCGCCCGGTATCCCTGAAGGTACAGGAGTGCTGTCAAATCGCCATGATCGATGGCGGCGGCGGCCACCTTTTTCAGGGCCGGCTTGGCGCGGAAGGCGACACCCAAACCCGATGCGGCGAGCATCGCCGCATCGTTGGCGCCATCGCCGACCGCCAGGGTTTCGGAAATCGCCAAACCCAATCGCGTCGCTGCATGGCGCAAGATCTCGGCTTTCTGCTCGCGCCCGATAACGGGCGGAACGAGTTTCCCGGTGAGAATGCCGCCGGTAATTTCCACATCGTTGGCCGCGTCTTCGTTCATGCCGAGCGCATCGCGCACATAGGACGTGAAGGCGCGAAAGCCGCCGGAGACGATCAGGGTATGGGCGCCGTTGGCCCGCATGGTCGCGATTAAGTTTTTGCCGCCCGGCACGAATCGGATCGCCTTTTTTGCCTCGAAATAGCGCGCAGCCGACAACCCCTGCAGCAGCGCCACGCGTTCCTGGAGCGAGGTTAGAAAATCGATCTCGCCCGCCACCGACCGGGCGGTGATCGGCGCGATTTTCTCGCGCAAGCCGGCGACCGCGGCAATCTCGTCCACGATCTCGTTTTCGATGAGGGTTGCATCCATGTCGGAGGCGAGCAGTTTTTTCTTTCGGCCGTGTTGCGGCTGGATGGCGACATCAAGCGGTGCGGAGCCGATCGCTTGCCGCGCCATGGCCTCGGCTCCTTTCGGACCTTGTCCGTGGAATGCAATATCGCAGGCAATTCCGGGCGCCAGGAAATCGGGCGTGGCCGTGTCGTAACCGGCGGAACGCAATGCCTCCGCAACCTTTGCGGCGATGCTAGGATCAAGAAGGGGACGCGCCGGATCGGCGATCAGAGTCAGAACATAGCTCATCGGAAAATCTTGCAAGACACGCGGAAAATGGCGGCATTGAAACCGGCGGTGATCATCGCCGGGCCGACGGCCAGCGGCAAGACGGCTTGCGCGTTGGCGCTGGCAACGGAATTCAACGGCACGATCGTCAATGCCGATGCGCAGCAGCTCTATCGGGAATTGTCGATCCTGACCGACCGGCCGAGGCCGCCGCAACTGGCGCTGGCGCCCCATCGTCTCTTCGGCGTGCTGGCGGCGAGCGATCCGTGCTCGGCCGGGAGATGGCGGGAGCTGGCGCTTGCGGAAATGAACGCAGCGAGCGACGCCGGAAGGCTGCCGATCCTGGTGGGCGGGACCGGGCTCTATCTCAAGGCGCTGATGTCGGGCCTTTCGTCCATTCCGTCCGTGCCGCCGGAAATTCGCGGCGAAGCGACAGAACTTTACGAGCGCCTCGGCCACGAGCAATTCCAGGCGGAATTGGCAAGGCTCGATCCGGGGATGAGCGACATGCCGCGAGACAAGCAGCGTTTGATCCGCGCCTACGAGGTGATTGCCGCAACCGGCAAGCCCTTGCGATTTTGGCAGCAAGAGTCCGGCGATGAAGCGCCGCCGTTCAAATTTGAGGTCCTCCTCTTCGACCCGCCGCGAGACGTGCTCTATGCGGCGATCGAGCGCCGGTTCGATCGGATGATGGAACGGGGCGCCCTGGACGAAGCTGAAAAGATCCTCGCCCTCAACCTCGATCCAAGCCTGCCGGCAATGAAGGCAGTAGGGCTTAAGGAGTTGATTTCACATCTGAAAGGGGAGTTGAGCTTGGCCGACGCGATAATCAAAGCCAAGCAATCCAGCCGGAATTACGCCAAGCGCCAAGTCACCTGGTTCCGGCATCAGCTTCCTCATCAGCCCTCTGGGGCCCGGCGATTCCCAGCGCAATTTTCGGAAAGTCTGGAACGGGAAATCTTTTCGTTTATTCGCCATTGTTGTTGACCCCCGGCGCCCGAGCGTCTAATTTTGCTTGAAAACCAAGGGAATTCGGGCATTCCGACTTTCGGGCCGGCTTTCGAGCCCAGAGGCTCGAAGGCTTTTGTGCGTTTGCAGCAACGCAATTGCAGTAAAGAATTTGCAGGAAAGAGGACGACTGAACATGGACGCCGCACCTCCCTCAACCAAAGTTGGGGCCGCCACCATGACCGGGGCGGAATTGCTCATCAAAGCCCTGGTCGATCAGGGTGTGGACATGGTGTTCGGCTATCCCGGCGGCGCGGTGCTGCCGATTTACGATGCGCTGTTCAAGCAAAATGCGCTGCGGCACATCCTCGTGCGTCACGAACAGGGTGCTGTACATGCGGCCGAAGGTTATGCGCGGTCCACCGGCAAGCCTGGCGTGGTGCTGGTGACCTCCGGCCCGGGGGCCACCAATATCGTGACCGGCTTGACCGATGCGATGATGGATTCAACACCCTTGGTTTGTTTGACCGGGCAAGTGCCCACCCACCTGATCGGCAACGACGCTTTCCAGGAAGCCGATACGATGGGAATTACCCGGCCCTGCACCAAGCACAGCTATCTGGTGAAGAACGTCAACGACTTGGCGCGGATCGTCCACGAGGCGTTTTACATCGCCCGTACGGGCCGGCCGGGGCCGGTGGTGGTCGATCTTCCGAAAGACGTGCTGATGGCTCCCGGCACTTATCAGGAGAAAGTCGAGGGGCATCGCAGCTATCGCCCGCGCGTCAAAGCCGAGCCGCGGCTGATCGAAGAAGCGGTCTCGCTGATGGCCACCGCCAAGCGCCCGATATTTTATTGCGGCGGCGGCGTGGTGAATTCAGGACCCCGGGCGTCGGAATTGCTGACCGAATTGGTGCGGATGACGGGTTATCCCTGCACCAACACGCTGATGGGCCTTGGCTCCTTCCCGGCCAGCGACAAGCAATTCCTCGGCATGCTCGGCATGCATGGGACCTATGAGGCCAATCTGGCGATGCATGATTGCGACGTGATGATCGCGATCGGCGCAAGATTTGACGACCGAGTGACCGGAAAGCTCACCCATTTCTCGCCGAACTCGAAAAAGATTCACGTCGATATCGACCCGTCTTCGATCAACAAGACCGTGCGCGCCGATGTCGCCATCATCGGCGACGTCGCCAACGTGCTGGACGACATGATCGCGGTGTGGAAGGCGCGCCGGGCGAAACCCGACGAAAAGGCGCTGGCCGCGTGGTGGAAGAAAATCGACGGCTGGCGGGCGCGGGACTGCCTGCACTACACCCAAACCGGCGACGTGATTAAGCCGCAATACGCGATCGAACGGCTTTATGCCCAGATCAAGGACCGCGAGACCTACATCACCACCGAAGTCGGCCAGCATCAGATGTGGGCGGCGCAATATCTTCACTTCGACAAGCCCAACCGCTGGATCACCTCCGGCGGGTTGGGCACGATGGGATTCGGCTTTCCCGCCGCCATCGGCGCGCAATTGGCGCATCCCGATGCGCTGGCGATCGACGTTGCGGGCGAAGCCTCGTTCCTGATGAACATCCAGGAACTTTCGACGGCGGTGCAGTACCGCCTGCCGGTCAAGGTGTTCATCATCAACAACAAATATATGGGCATGGTCCGCCAGTGGCAGGAATTGCTGCACGGCAGCCGCTATTCGGAATCCTATATGGATGCGCTCCCCGATTTTGTGAAACTCGCCGAAGCCTTCGGCGCCGTCGGCTTGCGCGCGGAGAAACCCGATCAGGTGGATGACGTGATCCGCGAGATGATCGCGGTCAAAAAGCCGGTGGTTGCCGACATCGTGGTCGATATGATGGAAAATTGCTTCCCGATGATCCCGTCGGGCGCGCCGCACAATGAAATGCTGCTCGGTCCGAACGACAAGGCGCAACAGCAGGTCTCGGAAGAGGGCATGGTTCTGGTTTAATCGCCCCGCCGAATCTTCCCGAAATCACGCAATCGAATTTCCACTTACGAAACGAGCGTCAGATGACCGCGCCACCTGAGATCGAGAAACACATCGTCGCCATTCTGGTCGATAACGAGCCGGGCGTCTTGGCGCGCGTCATCGGGCTTTTTTCCGGCCGCGGCTACAACATCGAAAGCCTGACGGTGGCCGAGGTGAACCGCGCCGAGAATCTGTCGCGGATCACCATCGTCACCTCCGGCACGCCGATGGTGATCGAGCAGATCAAGGCGCAGCTCGGCCGCCTCGTTCCGGTGCGCAAGGTTTCCGATCTGACCGAAGAGGGGCCGTTCGTCGAGCGCGAGCTGGCGTTGATCAAGGTAGCGGGGACCGGCGAAAAGCGCGTCGAGTCGCTGCGGATCGCCGACGTGTTCCGGGCGCGGGTTGTTGATTCGACGATCGAATCCTTCGTTTTCGAGATGACGGGATCGACCGAAAAGCTCGATGCCTTCATCAATTTGATGCAGCCGCTGGGCCTGGTCGACGCGTCCCGGACCGGCGTGGTGGCTATTGCGCGGGGCGCCAAGGCCCTGTAGGTATCGGGCCGCCAAAACAGGTCCGTAAAACACTTCGATTCAAGCCGGAAAGGGTACTCCCATGCGGGTTTATTACGATCGCGACGCCGACCTTAACCTGGTGAAAGCCAAGAAAATTGCCATCGTCGGCTATGGCAGCCAGGGCCACGCCCACGCCAACAATTTGAAGGATTCCGGCGTCAAAGATGTGGTCGTAGCGCTGCGGCCGGAATCGGCGAGTGTCGCCAAAGCGAAAGCTGCGGGCTTCAAGGTGATGACGCCTGCCGAGGCCGCGAAATACGCGGACGTCGTGATGGTCTTGGCCCCCGATGAATTGCAGGCCGATCTTTATAAGGACGAGCTTCGTGATAATTTAAAAAAAGGCGCAGCACTCGCCTTTGCACACGGCTTTGCGATTCATTTCCGCTTGATCGAGCCGCGTCCCGATCTCGACGTGTTTATGATTGCGCCGAAGGGCCCGGGCCATACCGTGCGCGCGCAGTATCAAGCGGGCGGTGGTGTTCCGTGCCTGCTCGCGGTGGCGCAGAATGCGTCGAGTAATGCCCATGAATTGGGGCTATCTTATGCATCGGCGATCGGCGGCGGCCGTGCCGGAATCATCGAAACCAATTTCCGCGAGGAATGCGAAACCGATTTGTTCGGCGAGCAGACGGTTTTGTGCGGCGGGCTCACCTCGTTGATCATGGCCGGTTACGAGACGCTCGTCGAAGCGGGATACGCGCCGGAGATGGCCTATTTCGAATGCTTGCACGAAGTGAAATTGATCGTCGATCTGATCTATGAAGGCGGAATCGCCAACATGCGCTATTCGATTTCAAACACGGCGGAGTACGGCGATCTCACCCGCGGCCCGCGCATCGTCACCGAAGAAACGAAAAAAGAAATGAAGCGCGTTCTCGACGAGATTCAGAGCGGACGCTTTGCCCGCGAATGGGTGCTCGAAAACAAAAGCGGCCAGGTGAGCTTCAAAGCGATGCGCCGCAGAGCGGCGGAACATCAAATCGAGCAGGTCGGCGAAAAATTGCGCGCGATGATG
>JBGOXX010000082.1:0-10155 GCA_041479345.1 Alphaproteobacteria bacterium | reverse complement strand
GAATGGCCGGCTTGGGACTGGCCAAGACTCGACCGGGGAGGGGAAGGATTCGCGGGGGCGACCCCTAATCAGGGTGCCAAAGGAGGTCCGAAAGAAATTGAGACTGTGCCCAAGGAGATCGCGACCGGGGTCGAAGGTTATCTGGGTTCCGAAAGTCGTTTCGTGCGCGATCGGGATATAGCGGAGGCAGTATTTTTGGCGACGCTAAAGGCGCGGCCATCCCTCCACAGGATAATTGATTAGTTTCCAGTAGAACAAAAACACAGCATGGGCGAAAGCCATACGGCTTGCACCATCCCCCGCCGCCATTCCCAGAAGGGTATAGGTCGGCGCAAATGCATCGACCAGAATCCTGAAACCTTCGTCATCCTTGAGAATTTCCAAATCGTCAAAATACTCCGCTATTTCTGGCGTTTGAAATGTCACTGGCGACATGGTGTGGGCGAATGCGTTTCTGATTAGCCTGATCGCCTCCAGTTGATCGAATTCCGTAATTGTTATGATTCCCAATGCTCGCGCCAGTCTGGTTCGTCCGCCGAAGTCGCGATATGGAGCTTCATCGCTCTCAAAGAGATAATTGAATTGGGGATCTCTCGCGTCGTCTTTTAAATGCTCGCATATGGCCTTTTTGAGGGCATATTCGAGAAAGCTGGCACCCATGATCGCCGCAGTTCTGTCTTCATGTGGACTGCTTCGGCTAAACGACCCTGCTAACCCTATCAGGGTTTCGAAAAGCATTTTCCCTTCGGGCACAGCGCGCATTAGATTTATTAATGCGGCCCTCTTTTTCGATTTCCCTTTGGAGGGCTTCCTTGAAGTCATCTGAATAATTTTATGAATTGCCCCTAACCTTGAGCGATTTGTTGGATCGCTGATGATGAAAATTTTATCCCGTCCTACTGTTCGAGACGGAGAAAAAATGCCAGACGGCCTGTAAGCCGGGTTCTGTCCCCGCGTTGAAGCGGGCGATGACCATTCATCTGGGACGCTCGTTGCCGAGCGCCTCGCGCGACCGACCCGGGCGGCTACCCGGAAACAGGCTTGCGCCATCTTTCGACAGCAGCGTGCCGCCCCTACTTGGTCTTGCTCCCGGTGGGGTTTGCCGTGCCGTTTCCGTTACCGGAAACGCGGTGCGCTCTTACCGCACCTTTTCACCCTTGCCTCAGCCCGAAGGCCGATCGGCGGTTTGTTTTCTGTGGCACTGTCCCTGGGGTTGCCCCCGCCGGGCGTTACCCGGCACCGTATTTCCGTGGAGCCCGGACTTTCCTCCCCCAGCACCCGAAGGTGCTAAAGGCGGCCATCCGGCCGTCTGGCATATCCAATAGTTAGGCTTCTATTGGGCGTGGCTCAAGCCCAGCCGCCGCTTAGGCCGCTGAATGTTCGAGCAGCCAGGAAAGCCGGGCGAAAGTCTCGCTATCGATCTCGCCGTCGATGCGTTCGGGGTGGAAATGGCGCTGAAAAGCGATCACCGCATTTTTGGTCTCGCTATCCAGAACACCGTTTCGCGGAACCGAATAGCCATAGGCCCACAGCATCGACTGGACCTCGCTCACCGGCGGCAGCGGTTCTTTCTTCATCGAATGTTTCTCGGCGGATTCTGGCCCCGCAGATTCTGGCCAGAGCCCGATTCCTGACTCCGCTAGCCGTGCCCAGTCAAAAAGTTCGCCGGGATCGGTTTTGCGGCCGGGGGCGACATCGGAATGGGCGAGCACGCGGGATGGCGGAATCGAATGCCGCGCCAAGATTTCCCGAAGCAGCGGGATCAGCGCCGCCATTTGCTTTTCCGGAAACGGCCGGTAGCCGAATTCATGGCCGGGATTGACCAGCTCGATGCCGATCGAACGATCATTGATGTTGGTCTCGCCCCGCCACGACGAAACCCCGGCATGCCAGGCGCGCTTTTCCTCCGGGACTAAAAGAAACACCGCACCGTCTTCATCGACCAGATAGTGCGCGCTCACCTTCGCTTCGGGATCGCAAAGGCGCGCGAGCGCGGCGTTGGCGCTTTTCATGCCGGTGTAATGAAGGACCAGCGTGTCGATCGCAACGCCTGCCGGCCGCGGTTCCTGGTTGGGCGAGAGCATGGAGATCGGCTTCATGCCGTCTCTCTCGGCGCGTCACTCGGCGCGTCTCTGGGCGCGATTTCGTTGGCCGGCTCAACCGCGCGCGGCGGACGCAACACGATGGAGGCCACGCCCGCCATCGTCATCAAGCTGCCTACCGCCAGCTGAATCGTCAGCTTCTCGCCCAGCCAAACCACGCCCGAGGCAACGCCGAAGACGGGGCCGAGCAGGGTGAAAGGCATGACCAGGCTCATCGGATATTTGTGAACCAGACGATACCACAGCCCATAGGCGACGATGGTCGAGAACACCGACATGAAAACGATCGAAACCACGCCCCGCCAATCGGCATTCAGAATCGCGGATATTTGGCCGTGCTCGAAAACCAGCGACGCGACCAAGAGCTGCGGGGTTGCGAACAGCGCCATCCAGCCGTTCAACGCCATGCCGTCCACATTGCCCATGGCCTTGAGCTGAAAATTCGCGCCCGACCACACGCAGGCGGCGGAGATCATCAGGATCAGCGGCACCAGATGCCCCGACATCGGCTTGCCGGCAAAAATGATCCAAACTCCGGCAAAGGCGAGCACGATGCCGACGACGCTTCGCCAGCCCGGGCGTTCGCCGAGAAGAACGACCGAGAGCAAAACCGAAATCGGCACCTGAAGCTGAACCACGATCGCGGCGGCCGAGGCATCGAGGCCGTTGAGCCCGCTGAAAAACAACGCGAAGTGAAGGGCGCCCAGCGTGCAGGAAAGGCCGATCACCTGGGCCCAGGAAACGCCGGGCCGGCGCACGAAGGGAACCAGGATCAGCGCCACCAAACCGAAGCGCAACGCCATCAGGAAAATCGGCGGGAATTCGGCCAAACCGATCTTGGCGAAACCGAAATTGACGCCCCACAGCAACATGATCAATCCGGCAATGGCGATATCGCGGAGCGTCACGAATCGCGTCCCCATTGGTGGGCTGATTCCGGGCGCGATTCTCGATGCGATTCTCGGTGCGATTTTGGGCCCGATTCTTGTTGCGCGGCGAGGACGGCGATGAAACATTGGCGGGAGGCCGCAGACATCGGCATTCGGGGCCGCATATCGATTGCGGGGCCGAAAGCGGCATTCGGGGCGGAATTCCCTGGGGCGGAACTCAGGGGCGCGGAAATCAGAGACGCAGAAATCATGGCCGTATTCGTCCATACCATCACGGCACTGTCACGATTTTTCGGCGGCGTTGCGGCGGCCATGGTCGTCACCAGCTTGGTTCTCGTCGGCGACATGGCGGTGATGGAATTTGCGTACGGCATTCCGGCCCCCTGGCCTTCCGAGATCGTGTCCTATCTCGTGATCAGCGTGATCTTCCTCGGCACGCCTTATGTCTTCGCCACCGGCCGCCACGTTTCCTTCGCGTTGCCGTCGCGCCGCGCCAATTCGGCGCTGGGCCGTATGCAGCATGCGCTGACCGCGATTCTGTCCTTCGGTTTTGCAGCCTTGCTGTTCATTCTCGGATTGGCGCTTATCGCCGAAGCGGCCCATGAGGGCTGGCATTCGGACGACGTCGCCTGGATGGCGCTGTGGATTCCCTATTTGTCGCTTCCGTTGGGCGCGACGCTTCTGGCGCTTCAATGTTTGGCGGAAGTGATGGTCGCGGTTTCGGGCACGGACGGCGATTCGAGTCCGGATGCCGTCGGCGCCATGGACGCCGAAGGCTTCCCCGACTAACGCCCGGCGAGGGAGAATTTCACCGTGACGCCGCTCATTTTCGGATTCGCCATCGCTGCGGCCCTCGTCATTCTTATCGTCATCGGCGTGCCTGTCGGCTTTGCGCTCGGCGGCTTGGCTCTCGGCCTGTTGCTGTGGCGCGAAGGCGTTGCCGTTCTCATTCCAGCCGGCGACGCGCTTCTTTCCTCGCTGCAGAATTTCACTCTGGTCGCGGTGCCGCTTTTCATTTTGATGGGGGTGGCCGCGTCGCTGTCCCGCGCCGGCGCGGATATGCGCGAATTGCTCAAGCGCTGGCTGCATCAGCTCCCGGGCGGGTTGCTCGTCGCCAATATCGCGGCGAGCGCGCTGTTCTCGGCGCTGAGCTCGACCGGGGCCGCCGTGAGTTTGGCCATCGGCCGCGAAGGCCTGCCGGAGCTTCTCGAGCGGCGTTATGCGCCGTCGGTCGCAACCGGCGCACTGGCCGCCGCCGGGACCCTCGGAATTCTGATTCCGCCGAGTTTGACGCTCATCGTGTACGGAGTCGCCGGAAACTTTTCGATCGGGCGGCTGTTCCTGGCGGGTCTGGTGCCGGGATTGCTGTTGACCTTCATGTTCATGCTGTGGGGGCTCATCGCCGCGAAACGATGGGAAGGACGGTTCGGCGGATTTGCTCGCGGCTATACCTCCGGCGAAATGATGGCGCTGGTGCCGCGCGCCCTGCCGTTCCTTGTTCTGGTCGTTGCCATCATTTACGGCTTTTGGAACGAGATCGTCTCGCCGCCGGAAGTCGCCGCCATGGCCGCGATCGTCTGTATTCTTCTCGTAGCAGCGCTCTACGGAATGTGGCGACGGCGCGATCTCGTCGCGATCTTGCGCGAAAGCACCCACGAATCGGTGGCGGTTCTGATCGTCATTGCCGCGGCCGCCTTGTTCGACTTCATGCTCTCGCGATTCGCCATTCCCGATGCGATCGCTGTCGCCATCGCCGATCTGCAATTGCCGCCGTTCGAAATGATTGTGCTGGCCAGCGCCGTTCTCCTCATCGCGGCTTTGTTCCTGCCGCCGGTCGCGATCATTCTCGTCCTGCTTCCCTTCATATTGCCCTTGATGCTGGCCGCCGGATTCGATCCCTATTGGTTCGCGATCGTGATGACGTTGAATTTCCAGATCGCCTTGTTGTTGCCGCCGACCGGCGCCAATCTCCACGTCATCCGCCATCTGGCACCGGAAATCCGCACCGCCACGATCTTCAAAGGCACCGTGCCTTATATTCTCCTCATCGTCTTGGAGATCGGGCTGCTCAGCGTGTTCCCCGAAATCGCAACCTGGCTCCCCGACCGGTTGATGGGGCCAGCACCCTAGTCTCTTAACACCGGAACTATTCGAATGACCCGCGCCGCGACGAGCCGCACCGACAAGACCGGCTGGCGCGTGTTCATCGACCGCGGCGGCACCTTCACCGATATCGTCGCCATCGGCCCCCGTGACGAACGGGTGGTGCGGAAGCTGCTGTCCGAGAATCCCGCCCATTATCGCGATGCGGTGCTGGCAGGGATTCGCGATGCGATCGGCCTCGACGCGAAGACGCCGCTGAGCGACGCTGCCTTGAACGAAGTGCGAATCGGCACCACGGTCGCGACCAACGCGCTTTTGGAACGCAAAGGTGCGCGCACCGCGCTGCTGGTCACCCGCGGATTCCGCGACGCGCTCCGCATCGGCTATCAAAACCGGCCGCAGCTTTTTGCCCGCCGCATCGTGCTTCCGGAGCCGCTTTACGAGCGGGTGATCGAAGTCGACGAGCGGATCGGTGCCGATGGAGCGATCGTTCGGCCTCTCGATCTCGATTCGGTGCGCGGCGCGCTCGAATCCGCCAAGGCCGAGGGGACCGAATCGATCGCCGTCGTGCTGATGCACGGCTATCGCTTTCCCGCCCATGAACAGGAAGTTGCCACGCTCGCGCGTTCGTTTGGGTTCGCGCATGTCACCGCAAGCCACGAAGCCGGACCGATCATCCGCTTCGTTGCCCGCGGCGACACCACGGTGGCCGATGCCTATCTGACGCCGGTTCTCAGCCGCTACACCGGCCATCTGGCTGCTGAGCTTTCGCAAACGAGGCTCTATTTCATGCAATCCAATGGCGGATTGGCGGATCCACAGCGTTTTCGCGGCCGCGACGCGATTTTATCGGGGCCCGCCAGCGGCATCATCGGGGCGGCGCGGGTCAGCGAAGCGGCGGGATTTTCGCGGATCATCGCCTTCGATATGGGCGGCACCTCCACCGATGTCTCCCACTATGATGGCGCGTTCGAACGCAGCGCCATGACCGAGGTCGCGGGCGTCAAATTCCAGGCGCCGATGCTGCGCATCCACACGGTCGCAGCCGGCGGCGGATCGAAGCTTCTGTTCGACGGCGCGCGGTTCCGAGTCGGGCCGGCTTCCGCGGGGGCCGATCCCGGCCCGGCCTGTTACCGCAAAGACGGGCCGCTCACCGTCACCGACGCCAATGTCATGGTCGGAAAAATCCGGCCGGAATTTTTCCCGAAGATTTTCGGCCTCGCGCAGAATCAGTCCATTGATGCCGAAATCGTGCGGCGGAAATTCGAAATCCTCGCCGGAGAAATTCATGCCGCGACCGGCATCGCGCGCAAGCTCCCGGAAATTGCCGAAGGATTCTTGAAGATCGCGGTCCAGAACATGGCCAATGCGATCAAGAAAATCTCGGTCCAGCGCGGGCGGGACGTTACCCGCTACACGCTCTGCTGTTTCGGCGGCGCCGGCGGCCAGCATGCTTGTCTCGTTGCCGACGCCTTGGGCATGACCCAGGTGCTGGTGCCAGCACTGGCAGGCGTGCTTTCGGCGGTTGGGCTTTCGCTGGCCAGGATCGGCGCGCTCAAGCAGCAAAGCGTCGAGCGTGCGCTCGAGTCCCTTGACGATGCCGCATTCGATCGCTTGTTTACGCCGTTGGAATTGGCCTGCACCGAAGAATTGCAGGCGCAAGGTGCGGAGGAAATGTCCGTCGAGCGGCGGGTTCATATCCGCTACCGGGGCAGCGACACCGCACTCCTGCTTGCTTACCGAAATACAAAAACTCTGGCGGATGACTTTGCGGTCGCGCATCGAATCCGTTTCGGCTTCACCGATCCCCAGGCGCCTTTGATCGCCGCCACCATCGAAGTCGAAGCCACGGAAAGCGGCGGTCGCGAGGCGGTGCATTTTAACGATGGGGCCGCGAATCGTCGCGGCGGCATTGAGCCCGTCGCAACGGCAACGATGTTTTCAGAAGGCGCCGAACGTAAAGCGGCAATCTATTCCCGCGACGACTTGGCGCCGGGAGACCGGATCGACGGCCCGGCGATCGTCACCGAAAGCGATTCGACCACCATTGTCGAGCCCGGCTGGCGGGCGGAGATGTTGCCGCAAGGGCATCTTTTGCTGACAAGAGTCCAAAAGCGCGAGAGCGTTGCGGCAGCCGGCACACAGGCCGATCCGGTCTTGCTTGAAATGTTCAATAATTTTTTCATGGCGATCGCCGAACAGATGGGTGCAGCGCTGGCCGAAACCGCCCATTCGGTCAATATCAAGGAGCGCTTGGACTTTTCCTGCGCGATATTCGATCGCGACGGGGCGCTGATTGCCAATGCGCCCCATGTGCCGGTTCATCTCGGCTCGATGGGGGAGAGTGTTCGCGCCGTGGTCCGCCAACATAGCGGCCAGATGCGCGCCGGCGATTCTTTTGCGTTGAACGCGCCTTATAACGGCGGCACCCATTTGCCGGACATCACGGTCGTGACGCCGGTGTTCGGCGAAGACGTATTTGACGAAGGCGGGCACGAGATTCTTTTTTTCGTGGCGTCGCGGGGGCACCACGCCGATGTGGGCGGCATCACCCCCGGCTCGATGCCGCCCGAATCCCGCACCATCGCCGAAGAAGGGGTATTGCTGGACGGTCTCAAGATTGCCGAAGCCGGGCGATTCCTGGAATCGGAAATCCGCGCGGCCCTTGGCGCCGGGGAATGGCCGGCCCGCAATCCCGATCAGAACATTCTCGATCTCAAGGCGCAATTGGCGGCGAATGCAGCAGGCGGCCGCGAACTCCTGGCGCTGGCAAAAACTTATTCTCTCGATGTCGTGCGCACCTATATGGGCCATGTCCAGGCCAATGCGGAGGAATCCGTGCGGCGGGTGATCGATAAAATTGGCGGCGGCTCGTTTATGGCGCCGATGGACGACGGATCGGAGATCCACGTCCGCATCAGCACCAATCGCGAGCGCCGCGAAGCGACCATCGATTTCACCGGAACCTCGGCCCAGCGAAACAACAATCTCAACGCGCCGCTGGCGGTGACGCAAGCAGCGGTGCTGTACGTCTTTCGCACGCTCGTCGATGACGACATTCCGCTCAACGAGGGCTGCATGAAGCCCTTGCTTCTGATCGTGCCGGAAGGCTCGATGCTGAATCCGAAATTTCCGGCGGCGGTTGCCGCCGGCAATGTGGAAACCTCGCAATGCGTGACCGATGCGCTGTTCGCGGCGGTGGGCGCGCTTGCGGCAAGCCAGGGGACGATGAACAATTTCACCTTCGGCGATGCGCGGCTTCAATATTACGAAACGATTTGCGGCGGGGCGGGGGCGGGGCCGGGTTTTGCCGGCGCCACCGCAGTCCAGACCCATATGACCAATTCGCGCCTCACCGATCCGGAGGTTCTCGAATCGCGCTTTCCCATTCTGGTCGAAGAATTTTCCATCCGCGCGGATTCTGGCGGAAAAGGCAAATGGCCGGGCGGCGACGGCGTGGTGCGGAAAATACGCTTTCTAGCACCCCTTGAAGCGTCGATTCTCTCGACCAGGCGCAAGACCGTGCCCTTCGGTCTCGACGGCGGCGGAGCTGGGGCGTCCGGCCGCAATTATGTGCTGCGCGCCGGAGGGATTGTCGAAGAACTCCCCGGCACGGGAAGTCGTGCGATGAATCCCGGGGATGTTTTCGTGATCGAGACGCCCGGTGGTGGCGGATTCGGCAAACCGGATTAGGCGGCACGAAATGGATGGCGCGGTCGAAGCACCTCGGCAAATTCGAGTTTTTGCTGCCGCGTCTAGCGTGATCTCAAGCGGTTGCGATGGCTGAATTCCGATTTGAGTTTCTTTGACTTCATAACTTCCTAGTACCCTTCTTTCTTCCGCGGATCGCGGCCAGCTTCCCACCCACGCTCGTGCCGTCTTCAAATTGCAGGGCACCTAAGACCCCATCGATCTTCCACCGGAATTCAGCAGATGGATCAAACTTTTTCGTCTCCGTTGATGCTTGTTCGATAAAATAATCGAGCGCTATCCCGTGAGTCTCGGGCTTGCCGATCCGTATTTCGGTGTTGGGTTTACGTTGGATTTCAAATTTGAATCTAGACGACCCTTGTTTGACCTGTGCATAGGAGCCGTTAAAATCTACGGTCGTTTGCCCATAGGGGAAAAAAGATTCGACGGGAAGTGTGATAAAAATCTGACCCAGCATCGTGTCATATAGCGTGGGATTTCCCGCCGTTTGAAATTGCACGGGATCAGAAATTACTGGGTGGTAGCTTCGCCAAGCTAGCCAAGCGCGAATAGCACTAGGAAGGCATTGCGGTAGCGGCAACTGGTGTTTTCCCCAATCCCAGCCTATGGACGCAAAACAAATGAATGCGACGACAATCCCGCCATAAAGCATTAGCTCACCGAGCGCGATTGAGCCTTGAGCTGGATACACCACCCTGTATCCAGTCATGATGATACTTATGGCTATGCCGAGAAGTCGTCCCTTATATTTCCCAAACATTGCGTTATTTATGCCGACTCCCTGTTCGTATTCCAACTTGGTATACGCGATGAATTATTTCCCGCCGGTGAATTTCTCCACCGCTTCGACATTGCGCTTGGCCTGATCGCGCAACATTCCGATGTCGACTGCATCGATGACCAGGTGATAGCCGCGCTCGAACAGCGCCGAAGCCGAGCGTTCGGGCGTTGCCAGCCCGCCGAGCATGATGTTCGCGGCTTTGACCGCGGCTTCGACTTCGGCGATCAATTTGGTGACCTCCGGATGATCGGGCTCGTTGAAATGACCGGCGGAGGCGGACAGATCCATGGGACCGAGAAAAATCATGTCGATGCCCTCGGTCGCACAGATAGCGCGGGCATTCGCGACGCCGTCGCGGGTTTCGATTTGAAGAATCACCAGAAGGTTTTCTTCGCCTTCGGCCATGTAGCGCTCAAGCTCCGTTCCGTAGCCCGAGGCGCGGGCGATCGGATGGGCAACGCCGCGAATCCCCCGGGGCGGATAGCGGCAAGCCGAAACCGCACGCGCCGCTTCGGCGGCGGTCGAAATTGCCGGCACCATGACGCCTTCGGGACCGGCATCGAGCACG
>JBGOXX010000081.1:0-10226 GCA_041479345.1 Alphaproteobacteria bacterium | reverse complement strand
TATTCACCGCGTTGAACGCAATAAGCCAACTCAGGATCACCGAAATGATCAGGACCCACTGGTAGAGTCCAATGATTTTGACGATAACAACAAGCAGCGCGACCATCGGGCTTCGGCCCCCCACCCAGCGGCGCACCCTAGCGTCCCGGGTGGAGTGAGGCAAGCCATTGCAATTCCAGCAGGAGCGGGAAATTGACGCAGGACGGGCAGGTCCAAAACTGCGTCCGCCCGCCTGAGCCCAAGCCGGTTTCCAGGAAATCGGTTAACTTGACAGGGAGGCTGGCGGCTTCCCATTATCCGCCACCCAAAGCGGCGGCGCGGGGCCGTAGCTCAGTTGGGAGAGCGCAACGTTCGCAATGTTGAGGTCAGGGGTTCGATTCCCCTCGGCTCCACCAGCCCCGCCGCCTTCTTTTAAACTCCATCGTTAAAGCACCCAGAAACCCCAAGGCACCCCGGCGGCGCGCCAGTCGCCGCAGGGTGTTCGGGCCCAACGCGGCAGCATCTAGTGCCAGTATTGGCAGCCGCGTCGCGCCGCCATTGGGTCACTCGAACGCATCGAATATTGAAGCGAAAATACAATTCGCCGAATCGCAAAACGATGCGGACGCCTGTATTCGTGTTTCTGCTCAACAATAACCGTAAGTATTGAGTTATCCACAGCTATGACTTCGCTATGCAATACCACAATTCATATCTAATATTATCTTCTATACATTAGTATAGGACTCCGGAATTACAGTCATTTATCCGGAATTTTAACCGGGTTTTAAGGCTGATCCCGTAGAAGAAGGGGAACGTCGCCCCAATTCGATCCATCCTCGGTCATGACGGCGATGGCGGGTCGGTTGGAACCCGGCGGCAACGGATTCATTTTTATCTCGGACGGAGAGACATCACGATGTCGTTTCTCGGGAATGTCACTATCAAAGCGAAGGTGCTGATTGCCTTTGCCTCTGTGCTCATCGCCACCGCCGGCCTCGGTGCTTTTGCCATCACGCGGCTTTCCGACGTCAATACCGCGGCCGCGGATATCCGCGACAACACGCTGCCGGGTACGCGGGCGCTGGCGGAAATTTCTCAATCGGCGGAGGAATTCCGCGCAGAGGAAGGCGCGCACGTTCTATCCAATACCGAGGCGGACTGGGATAAGCAGGAAGCGCTGCTCAAATCGGCGAAAGAGGAAATAGAAAAGGCCCGGCACACCTATGAGCCGCTTGTCTCACCGGGCGAAGAGAAGGAACTCTTCGAGAAGTTCACCGGCCTCTGGCAGCAATATTTGGAATTGGACAAGAAAATATTGGCGCTTTCTCACCAGAACAAGGACGAGGAAGCGGCGACATTGTACAAGACCGAGATGCTCGATGCGTTCAATAAATATCGCGAGGCATTGCTGGCCGACATGGAATTGAATACGCGCGAAGCCAATGCAGCGGCGAACCATGGCGAAGAGGTATTCAAGTCGGCGCGGATTTACATCATTGGCGCGCTGGGCCTCTCGGTGCTGCTTTGCGTCGGAGCGGGGTTCATGCTCATCATATCGGTTTCCGTGCCAGTCCTGAGGATGACGGAAGGGATGAAGCGCATAGCCGGCGGCGATCTGAAAGCCGAGATCATCGGCATCGGCCAGCGAGACGAGATCGGCCAGATGGCCGGCGCCGTCCAGGTGTTCAAGGAAAACGCGATCAAAGTCGAAAAGATGACGAAGGATCAAGAGGAACTGAAGAAACGCGCCGAGCAGGAAAAACGCGAAGCGATGATGAAGCTCGCCGACGAATTCGAGGCGAGCGTCAAGGGCGTGGTGAATATCGTCGCCTCGTCCAGCACCGAGATGCAAGCGAGCGCACAATCCATGGCCTCCAACGCCGAAGAAACCAGCCGTCAATCGGCCGCGGTTTCGGCGGCGTCCGAAGAAGCCTCGGTCAGCGTGCAGACGGTGGCCTCCGCCGCCGAAGAGTTGTCGAAATCAATCTCCGAAATCAGCCGCCAAGTCTCTCAGTCCACGGCGATCTCGAAGAAGGCGGTTGATGAGGCAACCCACACCAATCAGATCGTCCAAGGCTTGGCCGAGGGCGCGCAGAAGATCGGTGAGGTTGTGAGCCTTATCAACGACATCGCGAGCCAGACCAATCTGTTGGCGCTGAACGCCACGATCGAAGCCGCGCGGGCCGGGGAAGCCGGCAAGGGATTTGCCGTGGTGGCGTCCGAGGTCAAATCGCTCGCCAATCAAACCGCCAAGGCAACCGAGGATATTTCCGCCCAAATCAATTCGATCCAAACCGCAACCAGTGGCGCGGTCGAAGCGATCAAGAGCATCGGCGCGACGATCTCCGAGATCAGCGAAATTGCGACCACGATTGCGTCCGCAGTCGAGGAACAGAATGCGGCGACCGGCGAGATCGCCCGCAGCGTTCAGCAGGCGGCGAGCGGGACTCAAGAGGTTTCCAGCAATATCACCGGCGTCAATCAAGCGGCCTCCGAAGCTGGCCATGCCGCGATCGATCTTCTGAGCGCCGCCGGGGAATTGTCAAAGCAGTCGGAAATCCTTCGCGGAGAAGTCGACAAGTTCCTGGACCGAGTCCGGGCGGCGTAATCTCTGGCTCAAACACGGCGTTGCGGCAAAGCGGCGGCGGGGCAAACCCGTCGCCGTTTCTTTTTGCGGGGCTTATTGGGTCCGAGGCGATTGCCAGTGGTTGTCTCCCCCGGCTAAATTGACCCCCCTTCGCTCAGGGCCGATCTTTGGCCTGCAGGAGATAAGCGCCGGTGCAGCGGACCAGTCTTTCGCCGGACGTCGGATCGGCGTGCGTGGTGCGCCGGATCGAGGGGGCTTGCGACCTCTTGGCGCTGCATGCCGCCAATCCTCGGCGTTATCCCTTCTTCCTTGAAAGTGCGGCCTCGGGAACGGCTCAGGCCCGCTATGACATCCTGTTCGCCTTTCCCGGCGAGACGCTGTCGCTATCTGCGGCGGGTGCGCTCGAAGGGCGGACCAAGGGAACGCGCTTCCTCGATTCCTTCAATGCCTGGTGGCAGGAGCTGCGCCTGCCCCGCGCTTCCGGCCGCGGCCAGCCTCCCTTTCGCGGCGGCTGGTTTGTTTACATCGGCTACGAGCTGGCGGGCGAAATCGAGCCGACACTGAAATTGCCCCGCGCGCCGGGGTCGCTTCCCGTCGCTTGTGCTTGCCGAATTCCCGCCGCCGTCATCTGCGATCACGATCAAGGGGAGTTATTGCTGGTGGCGGAGCCGGGCCAGGAAGGTCTTCTCGATCAAATGGCCGAAGACGTGCGCGCGGCGCTCGCGGCGCCACCGCTTGCCTTTCCGCGCGAGCCAAGCCTTTCGGGCGGCCTTCGCGAAGAGGCCGGCGAGATTTATCTCGAAGGTGTCCGCCAGGTCATCGATTACATTCTGGCCGGCGACGTGTTTCAGGTGAACTTATCCCGGATGTGGAGCGGCAAGCTGAAGCCCGGACTTTCCCATGCCGCTATTTACGACCATTTGCGGAAACGAAATCCCAGCCCCTTTGCCGGCCTCGCCGTTCTCGGCTCCCAGGCGATCATCAGTTCGTCGCCCGAGCGGCTGGTGGAGGTCGAAGGACGAATCGTTCAGACCCGTCCGATTGCCGGCACCCGGCCGCGCGGCACCAGCGGGCTGACGGACGTCATGCTGTCGGAGGAACTGATCACCCATCCGAAGGAGCGCGCCGAGCACATCATGCTCGTCGATCTCGAACGCAACGACCTGTCGCGGGTTTGCGTTCCGGGAACGGTCAAGGTCAACGAGAACATGGTGATCGAATCCTACGCCCAGGTGCATCACATCGTTTCCAACATCCGCGGCCAGCTTCTTGACAACACCGCGCCGGGCGATGTCATCCGCGCCATTTTCCCCGGCGGTACGATCACCGGATGTCCCAAGGTTCGTTGCATGGAAATCATCGCCGAGTTGGAGCGCGTGGGGCGCGGCGCCTATACCGGATCCATGGGTTATGTGAATCGCGACGGTGGCATGGACCTCAATATCTTGATTCGCACTTTGGTCCGCGAAGGCGATTCGATTTTCCTCCGCACCGGTGCCGGCATCGTCGCCGATTCGATTCCCGAACGCGAACTCGAGGAAACCCGCACCAAGGCCGGCGCCATCGTGCTCGCTCTCGTCACCGAAACCTGAGATGGCTTTTGCTCTCGTCAATGGGACGCCGAGCGACCGGATCGATATTCTCGACCGTGGCTTTCAATATGGCGACGGGCTTTTCGAAACCATCAAACTGGCCGGCGGCGTTCTAGAATTCTGGAACCGGCATATGGCGCGGCTGCTTGCCGGTTGCGCACGATTGCGCATCCCCGCCCCGGATCCAGCACTGTTGCGCAGCGAAGCGCAGAAGCTTTGCGCCGGAACGGCGCGGGGCGTGATCAAGATCGTGGTGACGCGCGGAGCGGGCGGGCGCGGCTACCGGCCGCCCGAGCCGGCAAATCCGAATCGCATTGTGGCGTTTTTCCCCGCTCCCGATTATCCGGAATCGTTTGCGGCAGAAGGCGTGCGCATACGGTTCTGCCAAATCCGGCTGTCCGATCAGCCGCTCCTGGCCGGATTGAAGCATCTGAATCGATTGGAGCAAGTCCTAGCCCGCGGCGAATGGAGTGACGACGGAATCCAGGAAGGCTTGATGCTCGACAGAGAGGATTCAATCATCGAAGGCACCATGACCAATCTCTTCATCGCGCGCGACGGGATTTTACACACGCCCGATCTGTCGCACTCGGGGGTTGACGGCGTTTTGCGGGGGGTGGTGATGGATTTGGCGCGCTATCTCGGCATTAAAACGAGCGTCAGGCGCATCGGCCGCAACGAGCTCGATGCCGCCGATGAAATCTTTCTCACCAACAGCATCATTGGCATCTGGCCGGTCCGAGAGATCGATGGTCGCGCCTATAGCATAGGGCCGATTGCCGGCAAGCTGAACGCGGCCCTCGCCAAATCGGCAAAAGACTAATTTGCCGTTTTTCCGGTGTGGGAGCCGTTGGCATCCGCCCAGCGGGTTTAAAGGGCGAAGATTAGATGGCGGTTGATTCGGCGGCGGGAAGCAGGCGGTTCACATCGTCGTTCTCATCTTCGAGATAACGATTACTCGCGTGCACCCACATAGAACGGCGTCGATGTCGCGTCTACGTATTTGGGATCGCTGGCGGCAGGCGCGGCAGATCCGCCAAGAACGAAGTCGATCGGCGTGCCGGACTCGATGCTTCGAAACTTAATCGGCACGCCATGCTCGTCAAGCCATACTTCCCATTTGTCCTTCTGGGTATCGGTTCGGACGTGGAAATAATGCACGGGTGTCGGCAGCCCCTGCACGATAACCGTCGATGTCCCGCCGCCGGATATTTCGACATTTTCAATTGCGCCGGACTCAGTTGACACGACGACTGCGGCGCCTAATCCCTTGATCGCCCACGGGTCGGATGGCGCAACATTTGCCGTTGACAGATTCTTTCCCGATGGCGAGGTAACGACAAAGCCTTTATCCGTGGCTTCGCCGCTGACTTCGAGACGCTCTCCATTCTTGTGGCTGACGCTCCGAAACGAAATTAGCTGGTTGCCGCGCCAGACTTCACTGCGATCGGCATCTTGTTGAAATACAGCGACGCCCAAAACCCTGATCTCGACGCGTAATTGCGAATCCATCTGGACGAGACCATCGGCGTCGTGAACGGTGTTGGTAAACGTCCCGATTTCGCCATAAAACGGATGCTCGACCGTATAGCTATAGGTCTGCTGCCCGGCATGCGCTATTCCACTCATCGCGAGCGCGCTGATAAATGCCATGCAGGTGAGAATTCGTTTCGCGTTCATCGGCTCAATTCATCCATGTCAAAAACTTCATGGCGTATCCAATTATTTTCGGACTCCGAATACGAAAAGGAGTCCCCCGCCGATCGCGGCGGCGGCCCCAAGAAAGACGTACCACATCGTCTGATCGGTATAGTGTCCCGTAAAAGTGTTGGTCAGCTGCTCGACGGGCGCATTCGACGAGTGATAGGCGAAAATCAAAAGAATCGCACCGACGACGAAAATTACGATTCCCAACAACTGAGCTTTCTTCATCACCGGTTTCCTTCAGGCGCCTGCGTTTTTTATCGGACGATGATGTCGTCTTTGACCGATCGAACGCCGCTGACATTGCGGGCGAGCTCCACCGCTCGATTTTCGCTTTGCGTCGAATCCACGAAGCCGCTCAATTGAACGACATTCTGAAATGTCTCGACATTCACTTGCAGGACCTTCAGCGACGGATCATCGAAAATGGCGGCTTTGACTTTGGTGGTGATCGTCGCATCATCGACGTACTCGCCGGGCGTCTCGCGGCCGGAGATGGCCGAGCACGCCGCAACCGAAGCGGCAAGGACAACGATCATCAGGGAATTTCTCAACGGAATTGGGTTACGCATGGCTGGTTCCCTCGGCCGATTGGATCATTAAGTCGGAAGGCCGCCTCGGCGGCTGAACGGAATCGACATTGACCCGGTCGCCGGCCCGCGAGAAGCCGTATTGCCGCCCGCGGGAAACTGTCCTACTCGACTACCGCCAAGCCGGCTTTCCGAGATTGACCTGGCTCTTATCGGTGAGCGCACCGGTTCCGCCGCCGACGGCAGCGCCAATGAGCGCACCATCAACCGGGTCACCGAGCAGAAGCCCGCCGACAGCACCCACGCCAGCGCCAATTCCGGCACCCGAGACGGCACGGTCGGTTGTGCTCGTGCCGCAGGCGCCAAGAGCGAGGGCCGAGAAGGCCGCCGCGACTAAGAAAAACTTTTTCATGATTTGTCTCCCAAGCGGGTAATTCTTTACCCGCTGTCTATAAATTGGGAGAAAAAATGCCGAATACAATTAAATAAATAGAAAAATCAAAAAATACATGAAATATGAAAATAAACATGACTTAGTATTATTATTCATTATTGGTATTTGTACGATTTCGATCAGCTACTTGCGATCGAAATATTTCATGAATATTGCCGGAATCGTGTCATTTTTCACGAACCTTCCGGTCCGGCGAGGCGGGGCTTTTGGGCGGCCAGGCAGTTCGGGCGAGGTCGCCGGGCCGCGTCGCCGAGCCACGTTGTTGAGATCGAAGATCGCGCCGGCGCGCGCCAATTTTGAGAACGGCTAATTCGCCGGTTTTTCGGCCGGATTTTTGTCCGGAAGGTTTTTCTCGGGCGCCGGTGCCGCCGGCTGTCCCGGCTCTTTCGGCGCCGATCCGATCGTTTCCTTCAGCTTCGCAATTTGCTCGTTGAGTTGGGGCAGCCACGGCGCATCCGCCGGCGCGTCGGCGGCGAGCGCTTCCCAGGCGGCCAAGGCCGCGCGCGGTTCGCCGCTCTGGGCGCTGGCTAGCCCAAGATAAAAGCGCGAACGGGGTTCCTTGGAATCGATGGCCAGCGCCTTCTCGAACGAGTCGCGCGCCTTGGGTGTTACGATACCGCCGCCGGCATAGGTCAGGGCCTCGCCCTGGCTTGCCGGCACGCTCGCATCCTTAGGATCGAGCGCCGCGGCCCGCCCATAGGCCGTCGCCGCCTCGTCATACCGGCCGAGCGTCATCAAGGAATGGGCGAGCAGCAGCCAGCCCTTGGGATCGTCGGGTTTCTCCTCCATTTTTTGGGCAAGCTCGGCGACGAGCTTGGTCAATTGCGCTTCGCTCATGGCCTTCGCCGATTCGGATTCGCCACGGCGCTCGGCGAAGGGAAAGCCGGGCAGGCTGGGGGCGCCGAGATCGAGATAAAGACCGATAGCGGCAAGAGGGCCCAAAATGGCCGCGACGACGACGGCGAGACGAGCCACCTTGCCAGGACCAGCCGGGACAGGACCAGCCGGGACAGGGCCGGCCGGCACGGTGGCGGACGTGCCCGCGGCCAAAATCCGCCGTTCGATCTCAAGCCGGGCTGCTGCGGCTTCCTCCGGCTTGAGCGTGCCGCGCTCCGCGTCCCGGTCCAGCTCGGCCAATTGATGTCGATAGACCGTCAGATCGTGAGCGCCGCGCACCGCCGCGGATTTCCGCTTGCGGATGAGCGGCGCCAGCAGAATGGCCGTTGCCGCTGCGGTCATCGTCGCGATGGCGAGCCAAAGATTCACGGCCGTGAACTCATGAATCGTCGCGGAGCAAGGATTGAAGCCGTTCGCGCTCGGCCGCATCGAGCGGAGGCAGATTTGTCTTAGGCCTATGCGCGAAATAGAAGACGATTCCCGCAATGCCCAGACCGGCCAGCACCGCCGGCCCGAACCAAAGCGCCAGCGTGTCTTTGTTGACCGGCGGTTTCAGCAGCACGAAATCGCCGTAACGCGCGACGACGAAATCGATCACTTGCTGATCGCTGTCGCCGGCCTTCAATCTCTGCCGCACGATAATGCGTAAGTCTCGGGCGAGATCGGCCTGGGAATCGTCGATCGATTGATTTTGGCAAACCAGGCACCGCAGCTGTTGGCCGATGTCGCGGGCGCGCTGTTCCAAGCCGGGATCGGCAAGCATCTCGTCGGGCTCGACGGCGCGTGCGATATCGCCGCCGAATCCGGCGGCCAGCATCACCGCAAGGAAAAGCGCGGCGGCCGGCTTCATCGCCCAATTCATCGCCCAATTCATCGCTGCGCTCATTTCGAAGCCTGTTTCAAAAGCGGAAGTATCTTTGTCTCAAGATCGGTCGAGGTCAGGGGCCCGGGCTGGCGATAGAGAATTTTCCCCGCTCCGTCGACGACGAAAGTTTCCGGCACGCCGTAAATTCCCCAATCGATCCCGACCCGGCCATCCGTGTCGGCGCCGATGCGCGCATAGGGATTGCCGAGTTCCTGCAGCCACTGCGCCGCGGCGTCGCCCTTATCTTTGTAATTGATACCGTAAATCGGAAAGGTGCCGCTTTCGGCGAACCGCAGCAAAAGCGGATGCTCCGCCTTGCAGGGAATGCACCAGGACGCGAAGAAATTGACGATCCCGGGCTTTCCGGCCAGGTCCGCGGTTTTCAAACCGGGTTTTGCCTGCGGTCCGGAAAGCGGCGGCAAATCGAATTCCGGAATCGGTTTGCCGACGAGTGCGGAAGGCAATTTTGATGGATCGTGCAACAGGCTGTCGAACAGGATTGCGAGAAACAGCACAAACACGGCGATGGGCAGAAAGAACTTAAGCCGCATCATGGACGATTACGCGCGCTGCTGATTCGCCGCAACGACTTTGCTCCGGCGCTCCGGCGCGCCAATGCGATACCGGCGGTCGCTCAAGGAAACGAGTCCGCCGAAGAACATGATGCCGCCGCCGCCGAAAATCCACGGCACCAGCGGATTGAGGAAGATGCGGGTCACCCAGCCGCCGTCTTCGGTCTTATCGCCCAAAGTCGCGTAGAGATCGTAGAGCCCGTTGGTGCGGATCGCCGCCGAGGTGATCGGCATTCCCTGTACCGGATACAGCCGTTTCTCGGGCAGCATGATCGCCGCAAGCTTGCCGTTCTTCAGAACCGTGAATTGCCCGCGGTCGGCGGAGTAATTCGGTCCCGGCGCTTCGGTAACGCCGTCGAAGACGAAGGTATAGCCCGCAATATCGAGTTTTTCGCCCGCGTGCATCACTTGGATATGTTCGCTCTTCCAAGCCGATGACGCCGTTATTCCGGCAATCGCAATCGCAAGGCCACCATGCGCAATCGTCATGCCGAGGGCGGCGCGGGGCATGGTGGCGATGCGATGGAAACTTTCCTTCAAAGGCGCCCGGAACAAGCGGGCGCGGTCCGCGAAATCGGTGATCGTGGCCGCCATCAACCACACCGCCACCGCAATTCCGACATAGGCAAGCAAGGGACCGTTGGCGTTGAAGGCGAAGACGCCAAAAGCGACGACGCCGGCGGCGATGGCGGCGGCTTTGAGCCGCGACAGAGCCCCCGCAAGATCGGCCCGCTTCCACGGCAGAAGCGGTCCGACGCCCATCACCAGAATCATCGGGATCATCAATGGAACGAACGTCGCGTTGAAATAGGGCGGGCCCACCGAAACTTTGTCGCCGCCGAGAAAATCGAGAAACAGCGGATAAAGCGTGCCCAGGAACACCGTTGCCGCGCCAACGGCGAGGAGGAAATTGTTGAGAACAAGCGCGCCTTCCCGGCTGATCGGCGAGAACAAACCGCCGGCCCGAAGCTTCGGCGCGCGCAAGGCGTAAAGCGCCAGGGACCCGCCAATGGTGATCGCCAGCAGCAGCAGGATGAAAACGC
>JBGOXX010000080.1:0-10715 GCA_041479345.1 Alphaproteobacteria bacterium | reverse complement strand
TAAAGCGCGAAGGATCGAAGCCTTCGGGATTGTCCCAGTATTCCGGCATGCGGTGCATCGAATACGCGCAGATGATGACGGTCGAGCCTTTCGGGATCAGCCTTCCGCCGATCGTGTCGTCCGCCAGCGCTTCGCGGGTGAGCAGCCAGCCCGGCGGGAACAGGCGCATCGTTTCTTGGAACACCGCGCGGGTGTAGGCGAGGGTATCCAGATCTCCGAGCTCGACCGGGCGCGCGCCCAGAACCGATTGCACTTCCGCGGAAAGACGCCGGTCGATCAGCGGGAATTTGGACAGACAGTACCAGGCCCAGGTCAGGGTCGTTGCGGTCGTCTCGTGGCCGGCGATCAGAAAGATGACCGCCTGGTCCCGCAGCCGTTTCAAGGATTGATCGTCCCAGCGGGCTTTTTCGGCGGCGATCAGCATGGACATCAGATCGTCGGCCTGGTGTTCGGCGTTGAGGCGCTCGAAAATGATTTCGTGGACCACCCGTTCGATGGCGGCGATGGCTTTCTTGCAGGCTCTGATTTTGCGCAACGGCAAATAATTGGCGAGCGGTGTCACCGCCCAAACCCGGCGCTCGAGCTCCGGCAGGATGACATTCAGCGCGTCGTAGATGACCCTGGCCTGATCGTTCAAGGTGATACCGAAGAGGGTGCGGAGCGCCACATCGAGAGCCAGCCGCATGGCTTCACTGGACAGGCCGATCTCCCGATTCTCCGCCACATTCTGGTCCCACCGGCCGAGCATATCGTCGGTGGCGGCCCGCATGATCCCGAACATCTTCTTCAGATGATCGCCATTGAAGGCCGGCTGTGCGGACCGGCGCTGGCCGGCCCAGGTTTCACCGTTGGTCGTGAACATGCCGTCGCCCAGCAGGAACTTCATCCGGCTGTAGTGCTTGCTCTTGATATAATTGTCGCGATTGTCCTGGAACACGTGCTTGACGTGATCGCGCCGGTTCAGGAAATAGAGCCATTCGGGTCCGAAGCGGAGTTGAACGATGTCGCCGCGATCCCGCGACAGTTCGCCGTAAAAGCGCAACGGGTCCTTCCGCACCATCGGCACGACGCCGAGAAACGGATAGCCCTTAATGCGATCCAGACCGCTCATCGGCGTTGCCGCCGGCAAGGATTGGTCGCTCGACATGACGCATTCGCTTGGCATTAAGGCTCGTTCCCCATCCGGTCGTCTTTTTCAGTGATCGAAATTGCGGCGACCTTGAGAAGCGCCGTTGCGAGCGTGAACCCGTGCCGATGCGTTTCGATCGCCATGTAATTAATCGCCTTGATCATTCTTGTCCTGATGCTGGTTCTTGTCCCGTCCGGTTGCAAACCGCCGACGGTCATCCTGATATCGGCAGCATCGGCTCATCGCCGCTGATCCGGATGGATTCGGCCGCCACGGAAATCAGGTGAGCCGTCAAGGGGAGACCGAGACTCTTTGCATGCCGGGTCAACACATCGAGCGCGTCGATCAGGTCTTCTTGCTCGTCGGATTTGCCCGATTCGAACGAATCGGCAGTTGATTGATTAAGCAACGCTTTCATTGTCGATGACCTCCTCAAGCCCGAGCACGGGATTTTCGATGCCTCTGCGTTTGCGAAACGCGACCGGCGAATCAATTCGGTATTGCGCGGCCGTCGTTTCAACGCCGTCGATGTTGAACTTTTTGGTTTCCCAGGTCGGGGAATAGCCAAGCGTGCGCTGGGTAATGCGCGCCATGCGTACGTCGTGAACGACGACGAGCTCACGAATGCCTTTCATCCAGCAGAATTCCAGAGCGGCGCAAAACAGAATCGCGATCGTGCAGCGTCTGCCCTCGCTTTCCGGCGCGCCGTCAGACGGCTGGTCATAGTTGAGAGCGAGCCGGCTCATCTCCCAGACCATGGGGCTGTTCGGCACCGGGCGGCCGTCAAGAAGTTGGCGGAAAACGTCGCGCAGCATATGCGGCCCCGTGGTGGGGAGGAGCCGCCACGTGCCGTCGACCTCGCCATCTTGATTCATCGATGTGAAATACACGGGGTTCAGGGCGTCGAAATTGTCGCGCTCGAGCCCGTCCTGGGAGGTGACTTTCCACCGCAGCCGTTCCTTGAAAACTCGGTGGCGGAGACGGAAACTTCCGATCATTTCGTCGGAATATTTATCGGCCTCGCTCCCCGTGAAAACCCGGTACATCCGTGCCCCCTCTGCGCCCAATGTCGGGAGCATTGAAGGCCAGCACGGCCTTGCTGACAGCCTGTCAATGTTTACAGGGTGCGGGGTTTACAGGGTGCGGGTGGACCTGGCGGGAATGGAGCGGACCCGCCGCCGCCGGTCATTGCCGGCTCGGAAGGGACGCGGATCAGGCGGGAATCGGCTGCCGGATGGTTACGGAGCGATGAGCTCGAGCAAGATCGCTTTCACCACCGCCTGAAACTTGGAATAGCAACCCAATTTGTCGGCCGAATTCTGCAGATGGAACGTCACCGTCCGTTCCGAGATATTCAGAATCTCGGCAACTTCCCATGCGGTTTTGCCTCGCGATGTCCACAACAGACATTCGCGTTCCCGCGAGGTGAGATGATAGGCGGCGGTGTTTCCCTTGCGGAACAGGTCGACGAAAGCGGAGTGGAAATACAAGCCGACCATGTGCAGCTCGTATTTCTTGTCTTGCCAGAGACGATCGAAATTCTGGTTTGGAAGATCTGAGGAAAAGAAAATCATGCCGCCGGCGCGGCCGGGCCCGGGAACGGGCACTGTGGCGCCCGAAACGATGCCGGCGCCGGCACCTTCGCCCATCACCGTTTTTTCTCTTTTGTCGAGGCTCCTTGAAATGTCGCTCCACTGGAAAGGCCGGAGCCTGCCTCGAGCCCGCGAGATCACCGGGTCGAGGTCGAGATATCCTTGCTCGCGATAATGGTCGAGCCAGCTTTGAGGGTGATTGTTGATCCCTTTCGGTCCGGTTTCAGGCAAAAACGCGATATAGGCGTAAATATTGATGTCGGTTTTCGCCAGATACCATTCGATCGCTTTTTTTAACTCGGCTTCGCTGCTGACCGATTGGAGGCGGTCCAGCACGTCCGTCATTGACTTGTCCACGGCGCCCTCCGGGCGTTAACCCGATGAACAAGCATACCTTAAAAAAGCGGTCCCTCCAGTCCTCCGTGTAATCGTGACCGCGGCGGTATTCATTTTAGTTAATGCCTTGTTTCTGCATTGTAAACGGCTGCAAAGCGCCCCGCTATTTATACGGCACCCCGAAAATGACCGGTGCCGGGGAGCCTTTGCCCGCGTCAGGCGTTTCATGACTCCGACATCACGCATTTATCCGGGAGGCGCATCATGCGAACGATACGACCGCTCCGATCCCGACCGCATGATTTGCGATCGTGAGTAGCGATTGGCTCGACAGCGACGAGGGGTCAGGTTTCGGCGGCGCTGCGCTTGGCGAGCCCGAAATACAACGCCGGTGCGGCAAAGGCGATGAGTCCGGCTGCGACCAGCAGCGCCAAGAACCATAGCCGGCCCATCATATGGCTTTGATCGAAAAATCCGCTGGCCGTAAATCGTCCGACGATGAGCGCCACTGACATGATCGCGGTTGCCACGATGATGCGAGGGCCATTGCGGGCCAATCGCGGATCGAGGGAAAAAAGCCCGCGGCGGCGTAGAATCCCATAAAGCAACGCGCAATTGACCCAAGCCGCTAGGGACGTGGCGGCGGCGAGACCCACTTGGGCGAAGGAAAAGTAGAAGACGAGGAGAAGCTTCAGGCCGACATTGGCGGCGACCGTTGCCGCCGCGACTTTGACCGGCGTTGCGGTATCGCCCCGCGCGTAAAATCCGGGGATCAAGGATCTCTGCATGACGAAGGCCGGGAGGCCCAGCGCATAGGCCATCAGGGTAACGGCGCAGGCTCGGGTGTCCGCCGGGCCGAAGGCGCCGCGCTGAAACAAGGCGGCGATGATGGGATTCGCGATCGCCAAAAATGCGGCTGCCGCGGGAAGAGTCAGCAGCAACGACAGCTCGATCGCCCGGTTCTGGCTCCACAACGCCGCATGGCCGTCATTGCGGCTCAAATGCCGCGACAACTCGGGCAACAAGACGGTTCCGACGGCGATCCCGATCACGCCGAGCGGCAATTGATTGATGCGGTCGGCGTAATAGAGATAGGAAACCGCGCCGGTTGGCAGGAACGAGGCAATGAGCGTATCGAAAAACAGGCTCATCTGGACGATGCCTGCGCCGATCGATGCGGTGCCGAGCAGTTGCAGGAATTTCTTAACCGCCGGTGTCATTTCCAGCTTGGTCAGGCGCAGCCAGTAGCCGGCGCGCCAGGAATCCCAAGCCAACAGCAGATATTGGGCGATGCCGGCGGCGAATACGCCCCAGGCCAGCGCGTGGCCGGCGGTGGGAAGGATCGGCGTTAGCCACCACAGCGCCGCGATCAGACAAAGATTGAGAAGAATCGGCGCCGCCGCCGCCGCCCAGAATCGATTGATGCTGTTGAGGACGCCGCCCAGCAACGACACCAGGGTGATGAACAGCAAATAAGGAAAGGTGATCCGGGTGAACAGCACGGCGAGATCGAACTTGTAGGGCTGATCGGCAAAGCCGGGGGCAAACACGTACATGAACCACGGCATCGCGATGACGAAGCCGATGAGCAAGACAATCTGCGTAAGCAGCAGGATCGTATAAATACGTTCAGCAAAGGCCCGCGCCGAATCCTTGCCCTCCTTCTCCAAGAGGCCGGAGAACATCGGCACGAAGGCGGCGTTGAATGCGCCTTCCGCGAACAGCGACCGGAAATGATTGGGCAGCCGGAAAGCGACGAAGAACGCGTCCGCCACCGGCCCCGCGCCGAGCACGAAGGCGGTCAGCATGTCGCGGATGAAGCCGAGTACGCGGCTGACCAGGGTCAATCCGCCGACGGAGGCTACCTTGCGGAGCATGATTTCAGACGGGCAGAGGGTTCAGGGCGGGGCACTCGTATAACAGGGCGTGGCACCCCTATAAATAGACGCGGCTTACAGATTTTGGGAAGGGCGTAAGAAGACCCGGGCCTTGCGGGCCATCACCAGGACTTCCTGACCGGGCGAAAGCCGGAGCTCGCGCTGGCGTTCGCGGGGCAGATGCGCTTCGACGGTTTCGGCCTCACCGGCAACCAGGAGATCGATGGCGGCAGCCGGCCCGGCCGTCGAAACATGGCGGACCACGGCCAGGCGCCCCGGTCGCCCGGCGGTTACCGCGATGTCGATGTCATGCGGCCGAACATAGGCGACACCCGGAGCTTCGCCATCGGCGCCGGAATCGGCAACGTCGAACCAGCCGCCCCAAACCTCGGCCCTGCCGCCGCGGATCGTGCAAGGCACCCGGTTCGCATTGCCGAGAAATTCATAGACGAACATGCTTTTCGGATTGTCGTAGATTTCTTCGGGCGTGCCCTCCTGTTCGATGCCGCCGCGGTTCATCACCACCACGCGGTCGGCCAATTCGAGAGCCTCCTCCTGATCATGGGTGACGAAGACGCTGGTGAGCTTCATGCGGTCGTGAAGCTCGCGGAGCCAGCGGCGAAGTTCCTTGCGGACTTTGGCGTCGAGCGCGCCGAACGGCTCATCGAGCAGCAGCACCCGCGGTTCGATGGCCAGCGCCCTTGCCAACGCCACCCGTTGACGCTGGCCGCCCGAGAGCTGACTCGGATAGCGATTGCTGAAATGCTCGATTTGCACCAAGCGCAAGAGCGCCGTCACCCGTTCGCGAATTTCGGATTCGCTGGGACGGGTGCGCCGCGGCTTGACCCGAAAACCGAATGCGACGTTCTCAAACACCGTCATGTGCCGGAACAGCGCGTAATGCTGAAACACGAAGCCGACGCTCCGTTCGCGCACATGGCGCGGGGACGCATCGACGCCATTGAAGAGAACCGTGCCCGAATCGGCCCAATCGAGACCGGCGATCACGCGGAGCAACGTGGTCTTGCCCGAGCCCGAAGGCCCGAGCAGTGCCACGAACTCGCCATCGGCAACATTGAGATCGATGTTGTCGAGCGCAGTGAATTCGCCGAAGCGCTTGACGATATTCCGGACTTCGATACCCAAATTCGCTCCCCTTTAGCGCCTTGTCGCGGCGAGCTCGGCGGCGTGACGCCATTCGAGTGCGCTCTTTGCCGCCAATGTCACCAGCGCCAGCAGCGCCAGCAGCGACGCGACGGCGAAAGCCGCGACGAAGTTGTATTCGTTATACAAAATCTCGACATGCAGCGGCATGGTATTCGTCACCCCGCGAATGTGCCCGGAGACAACCGATACCGCGCCGAATTCTCCCATTGCCCGCGCATTGCAAAGCAACACGCCGTAAAGCAAGCCCCATTTCGCGTTGGGCAAGGTTACGCGGAAAAAAGTCTGCCAGCCGCCGGCACCCAGGGACAACGCGGCCTCTTCCTCTTCTTTGCCTTGCTCCTGCATGAGCGGGATAAGCTCGCGCGCCACGAAGGGAAACGTCACGAAGACGGTCGCAAGAACGATACCCGGCACGGCAAAGATAATCTGAACGTGATGCGCCTGAAGCCACGGCCCGAAGAACCCTTGCGCGCCGAACAGAAGAACGTAAATGAGACCGGAGATCACCGGCGACACCGAGAACGGCAGATCGATAAGCGTGGTCAGAAAACTTTTTCCGATGAATTCGAATTTCGCGATCGTCCAGCTCGCCGCCAAACCGAAAATCAAATTGGCCGGGACGGCAATGGCGGCGATGAGCAAGGTGAGCCTGATCGCCGCCAGCGCGTCCGGCTCGATGATCGATTTGAGATAAACCTGGATTCCGTGCTTGAAAGCTTCGGTGAAGAGCAAGCTCAGCGGCAAGAATAGAAATAGCGCCAGGAACAGGAGCGCTGCAATGCTCAAGAGCAATCGTATTGGTGCGCTCTCCGAAAGCGCCGGACGCATATCCGGATTCATGATCGACGTTTGCAACATGATCAGTTTTGCGCGGTTGCCGATCGGCTCCAACGCTGGAGCAAATTGATGACAAACAGAAGGACGAAGGATGCAATCAGCATGACGACGGCGATCGCCGCGGCCCCGGCGTAATCATATTGCTCGAGCTTGATGACGATAAGAAGCGGCGTGATTTCGGAACGCATCGGCATGTTGCCGGCGATGAAAATCACCGAGCCATATTCACCGAGCCCTCGCGCAAAGGCCAACGCAAAGCCGGTGAGCAAAGCCGGCGTGATCGAGGGCAGAACGATCCACAAGAATACCTGCCAACGCCGCGCACCCAGGCTTGCGGCTGCCTCTTCGACTTCGGTGTCGAGATCCTGAAGCACCGGCTCGACCGTGCGCACGACGAAAGGAAGGCCGACGAAAATGAGCGCAATCACGATGCCGATCGGATTGAACGCGGCGTGAATGCCGAATTTCGCAAGCCACGATCCCGCCCAACCGCTGTCGGCATAAAGCTCGGTCAAGGTGATGCCGGCGACCGCCGTCGGAAGCGCGAAGGGCAAATCCACGAGCGCATCGATCAGACGCTTGAAAGGGAAGCGGTAGCGCACGAGCACCCAGGCCACCAGAAGCCCGAACACCGCGTTGGCGGCAGCGGCAAAGAAAGCGGCACCAAAGCTTAGCCGATAGCTGGCGACGGCCCGGGGCGAACCGACCTCATGCCAGAAATCCGCCCAGCCCAACCCCGCCGAACGGATGATGAGCCCGGCAAGCGGGATCAGGACGATAAGCCCGAGATAGAGCAGCGTGAAACCGAGCGCCGGGGCAAAGCCCGGCAACACACTGGGATGCCGGAGCGTTCTTACGAAGGTCAAATCGCCTCCCCATTCGGCTGCCCGCAGCATTTGACGGCCGGCGCGGGCTTGGCCTGTTTCTCGATCCCTATTATAGCCAAGGCTCATGGAATCGCTCGCCTGTCATAACGCATTCACAAACCTTAAAGAAAAGGGTCTTCGGGAAGTCGTGTGGGTGTTTTTGGCAACTTCAGAGCGCTGGAAGCATGCATGTGAGCACCTTGAGCCGCAGATATTCCTGATCGCGTAGACCGTAGGCGCGGCGCTGGATGACGCGGATCTTGTTGTTGAGGCCCTCGACGAAGCCGAGCGAGACCTTGTTTTCCGGCTTGCAGTAGGCGGCGATGCCATCCCAATGCCGATCGACCATCGCGGCGAACTTTTCATACGGTGCGAGCCGCTGCCACTTCAAGCTCGCGCGCCAGTTCTCGAAGAAGCGCCGCGCCCAGCCCTCGCGCCCGTAGTCCCAGAGCTGGCCGAAGGATTCCTTCAGAACGTAGGCCGTGTTCAACCGCTTGTTCGCCGCCAGCAGCAGCTTGAGCGATCTCCTGCCCTCCAGGCTGAGGTTCTCGTGGCGCGCGAGCAGCGTGTATTTCTGTCCCTTGATGAAGCGTCGGCCCTTGCCGCTGAGCCGCGCGTATTCGGCTTTGCGGACCTTGTCGAGTGCCTCGCCCAGATGGCGCATGATGTGGAACTTGTCGAACAGGATCGCCGCCTGCGGCGCCCGTTCGCGCGTCGTGTTGCGAAACGGCTTCCACATGTCCATCACCGCCAGGCGAATGCCGCGGCTCTTCTTCGGGCCCAGCCAGTCGTAGAACTGCACCATGCTCGCCTCCGAGCGATCCTCCCCGCCGAACCAGATCGGCCGCCGGCGAATCAGATCGCTCACCACGATACGGTAGCTATGGCCCTTGCGAATCGAGATCTCGTCGATGCCGATCACCTTGGGCCCCGGCCTGCCCGCGCGGGCGAGCTGGGCTTGCATGTACTGCTTCTCCAACGTCTTGACCGTATCCCAGTCGAGCTTCAGCTCCTCGGCAATGTCCTTGATCGTCGCCTGCCGACAGCGCCGGCCCACGTAATGGGCAAAGCGCTTCGTATAGAGCGGGTTGTCCGCCAGGAAATCGAGCCGCTCGCGCTTCACCTTGCCGCAACTGCGGCATCGCACCCGCCGGACCTCGATCTCCAGGAAGATGCGCGTGTCGCCGCACGGCAGATCGCGAACCCGCCGTATCCGCCGGTCGTACCAACCCGAATGAACCCGCCCGCAGCACCCGCAGACCGTTTTTTTGCGCGCCAGGCAAGCGTGATGAGGCGCGCCTTCGGATCACCGAAGACACCGCGCACCGTGGGTTGGGGGCGAAAACCGGGGAATGTGTACGTGTCCCACAGGCGCCGCTGTCGCTTCGATGAATTGGCCATCGCGACATGATGCCCAATTCAACCACCTTACGAAACCCCGGAAACCCAACATCCATGCCGCTTCAAGCCACATTTCCCATTAGATTCATCCACTCGATTTCCTGATGAGCCAAAGAAAAAGGCCCCGCAGAATCTGCGGGGCCCCTCCCGGGGTGATGGGCCGCGCTTGCACAGGGCGAGGCCCGGGGAGACCTTTGACGGCGAACCGGCCTACCAATCCGCTTACCAATCGACTTACCAATCCACCTGGGCGCGAAGCTCGAAGATCTGGGGATCGTCGTTGCTGTCGTTGAGATGGCCCGGCAGCAGCTTCGGTTGACTGGAATCTCCCGTAAGGCCGGTGGCCGAGCTGTTGTTCACAACCCAAATGTAGTTCGCCATGAATTTGATGTACGGATTGGCATACCAATTGAGACCGAGCGTGTAATTGGTTTCGTCTCCATGTTGGAAAAACGGCCCATCGTCGTAATTGGCGTTGCTCACCCGGGCCGCTACTTCGAAAGCACCCCAGCCGCCATCCTGATTCAAATTCTTGAACGGGGAGACGCGATCGAAGCGCGCAATGGTCGGGTTGTAGTTGCGCGATTCTCCGGTCAGGAAGTAGCTCGCATAGGCGTACCAGCCGGTAAGATCGACACTGGGGCTGGTCGTCGTTCCGCTCGGGTGAGTCCGTGAGATCGAATCCCAGAAATATTCACCCTGGAACGACGCGGGACCCCAGACGACCGCCAATTCCGGAGCGACTTCGATGAAATGATCAACATTGGCGATGGTGCCGGTGTTGAGGAATTTAATCGCCGTCACATTCGATTCCGGTTTCAGACTCAGGGCGACCGTCGAATCCGACGGATTGCTGTAGCGGCCGCTGACGCCGACATGGAGAACCCGCGTCTTCTCGAGAATTGGGTCGTAAGTGAGGCGGCCGGCGATGTCGAATTGCTGATCGCCTTCAGTGGGCGGCACCGTATCATCCGCATTCTTCATGAAGGTGCCGACCGAGGCCGACCAATTGGAATCGTAATGCGACGCGCTGACGCCGATATGGCGGTCGGGATCGAAAGACGATGTCGGTTGCGTAATCGGCAGAGCGCGCTCGATGAACGTGGTGAAGGCTTCGCTGGTCACGCATTCCAAGCAGAACGGTTCGTAATGGTTGCCGACCGTAAACTGGACCGGATTCCAGCCGACATAGCTGATATAGGCGTCTTTGGTGCCGACCGTGCCGGCGGCGGTATCACGGCCGAAATCGAACTCGACCTTATAAAGCCAGTCGTAGAAAAGCTTGCCCTGGGCACCCAGACGCGCGCGCCGCAGCTGCACGCCGTCACCGAGTTTCGATTTGTCCTGATTGTAGAGGGCGCCGTCGACCTGCAGCCGGCCGATGGCCTGGAATGAAAATTGGCCATCGTCGGTTTGGACCTGAAGCCCGCCCTTCGTCGTGACCTTCACGCCGGGCGGGGCCGGTTTTTGCTGCTCGGTGCGAACATCCGTGACGTCGTCGCGAATAGCC
>JBGOXX010000079.1:0-10860 GCA_041479345.1 Alphaproteobacteria bacterium | reverse complement strand
TGCCGCCGGCGGCGGTTGTGTCGTCGAGCGCCATCCACACGGTGACATAACCGCTGGGGGCGACCCACCGGCAATAGCTGTCGTCTTGGTGAAAGCCGAGAGGTTTGGCCCCCGGCGGCTTCCAGATGACGTTATCTTGTGCGATGCACGCGCCGGTCCAGCCTGCCAGCATCGCCGTCATCCGTCCGATTTCGGGCTGAAGCACAATTCCGGCGACAACCCGGTCGGACTTCCAGCCGTTACAGATTTGATGCGTTAAGTCTTCGGCATCGCGTCCGGCGTGCCAATTCCATTCATCGGGTTGAAGACCGGTTTCGAACTCGCCGCGGAACAGGGGTTCGAAGCGCCGCCGCGCCGATTCCACTTGTTCGAGCTCGAGAAAACGATCGATGACCAGGAATCCGTCGCGCTGAAACCGCTCGATCTGGGCGTCCGCCAGGTCAACCACGCGCTTCGCATCCGAAATGGCGGTGCTGCATCGGTCCGCCGCGGGCCTCCCCAGGAGTGCCCCAAGCCCCTGATTCCCAAGACCATCTGTCGGGGTCGCCGGCCCTGAGCGCCGGTCCACAATCGCCAAAAGCGGGCGTGAATCGATCTGAATACCACTTCCGATTGATTCCCACACCAATCCACTTTGATTCTCAGTACCAATCCATCTTACTTGGTGCAAGAATGGTGTCTATTGGAACTGTATTGGGTTTTATCGGAATACGGCATCGGCTTACAGCCCGGCGCATAGGAATGGGCACCTTGTTGGGCTGGATGAACGTGCCGGGGGACATAGCAATTGAAGATTAGGGCAATCGAAGATTAGGGCGAAAAAGGGGGGATACCATGGTGAGTGTCACAACCACGTCGTCGCCGACAAAGATGATTCGCGACGTCAATTGGAAACAAGTTGTCTTCATCGTTGCCGGCGTTCCGGCATTGGTGCTGTTCTCGATGGGAGGCATTTCGGCGACGGTGGGTGCGCCGGCTTGGCTCATCTGGACGATCTCGGTGCTGTTCGGCTTCTTTCAATCCTTTACTTACGCAGAAATCGCCGGGCTCCATCCGTCGAAGACGGGTGGCACGGCGGTGCATGGCGCCACTGCCTGGATCCGCTATAGCCGGATCCTTGCGCCACTGTCGCTATGGTCGAATTGGCTCGCGTGGTCGCCGGTGCTGGCGATCGGTGCCGGGCTTGGCGCCGGCTACCTGCTGTCGATTTTCTACGACGCGAGTTCGCCGATCATGACCTGGCAATTGACCGTGGCGGACCTTGGCTTCATTTCCAAGGACCTGACGATGCGCATCAATGCAACCTTCCTGCTGGGCGCAGCGATTATGGTCGTCGTGTTTGCGATCCAGCATCGCGGTGTCCTCAGGACCGCCCAGATCTCGGCGATCCTGACTGTCGCTTCGCTGGTTCCGCTCTTCATCGTCTGCGTGATCCCCGTCCTCCAGGGCAATGTCCACCTGGTAAACTTCGAGCCTTTCACGCCGCTCGTCACCGACAGCGGCAAGGTCATACCAGGCCACTGGGACAAAGCCGGATGGTTGCTTGTCATGGGCGGTCTCTTCATCGCCGCCTGGTCGACCTACGCCTTTGAGACGGCCGTCTGCTATATGAGCGAGTTCAAGAATCCAGGCCGCGACGGGGTGAGGGCGATCATCGTCTCCGGCCTGATCTGCATCGTCGCCTATATAACGATCCCGGTTGTCTTTCAGGGCGTTCTCGGCACCGAGAAGATGCTCGATCCGACGATCGCCGACGGTTCGGGCATGGGCTTAGCACTCGCCAGCATGTTGAATGCCGGGCCCGTCATTACGAAGATCTTGGTTCTTCTGCTTTTCTTTAGCCTGATCATGGCGATCATCACGGCCATGGCCGGTTCTTCCCGCACCCTTAATCAAGGTGGCCGGGACGGCTGGCTGCCGAAATATCTCGGCCATCTCAACAGCCACGGCGCTCCGACCCGGGCGATGTGGACGGATCTGTGTTTCAATCTGATCCTGCTGTCGATGTCGAACTACCTGTTCGTGCTCGCGGTATCGAACGTCAACTACCTGATCTTCAACTTCCTCAATTTGAATGCCGGCTGGATCCATCGCATCGACAATCCGGATGTTCGTCGGCCATGGCGTTGCCCGAATGGACTGCTCGCGACCGGCGCCGTCCTCTCCTACGTCAATGCCTTCATCATGGGTGCCGGCGCCAATGTTTGGGGCAGTGGCACGCTGCTTTCCGGCTTCGCCGCTGCGGCCTTGGTCATTCCGGTCTTCGCTTACCGTCACTTCGTCGTGGATAAGGGCGTCTATCCGGAGCACATGTACCAGGACCTGTTGCTCGAGGGCGAAACCAAGCTGGCTCCAACCCGGGCCGGAATGTTGCCTTATCTGGCCATTGCCGGAGGGATTGCTTCCTGCCTGCTCGGCTACTTCATCTTCTGGTGATGAGAATGACGAGGAAAACCGTAAATTTCCGCCGCACATGCCGGCCGATGCAACCGGTCTCGTCGATCTAAGCTTTTGCCGGCATTCGGGGTGACCCGAGTGCCGGCATCTTTCTTATCCGGAATGGGCGCCAACCAGATCCCGACGGGCTTCGCCGAGATGGCGCGTGATCAAATCGACGGCGAGATCGGCGTCACGGGCGACGATGGCGTCGAAAATAGCGCGGTGTTCGGCGTTGTATTCGGCGATTCGCTGAGATGTCAGGATTTTGTCCTTCATCGCCCGCCATTGGCTGTGACCGCGCACATGATTGATCTGGCGATAGACCCAAACCATCAGCGGATTGCGGGTGGCAAGGGCGAGCCCGAGATGAAACGTCTGGTCCCAGCGGGTGAAATGGTCGGTATCGGTGCCCGAACGGTCGGCCTCGTCAAGCGCCTCCGACAGACGATCGAGATCGCGCGCCGTCGCGTGCATAACGGCGAGGCGCACGATTCGCGGCTCGACCCCGAGCCGGACGTCGATCAATTCAAGCGGGCTCGTGACTTGGGCAATGTCTTTGTCCTCATGACGGCTGCCGTGAACCACAAACGTACCGCTGCCGACCCGGCGCGCGATCATTTGTTCCTCTTCGAGCTGACGCAACGCGGTGCGAACCGTGGTTCGGGACGCCGCAAAGGCCGTGGCGAGTTCGCGCTCCGGCGGCAAGCGGTCGCCGTAGGCATAAGCGCCGCCAAGAATGGCGCGGCGCAGCTTGGTCGCGACGGCGGCGGAACCTTTGGTAACTGCGCAGAGCAGAGCGGTCTCGCCGTTGGTCTGGTTTTCTGCGCTATCCGATGATAGTGCGTCCAACCTCTGCGAACCAATTGGGTCCGACATCGATGGCTCCTGTATAGAATTGGTTTGAAATTGGCGCGACATGTGTCATTATATACTTAAATAATATTGCAGGCCAAGAACGCAACTTTCCCGCCGCCGAAACGGCTGCAGCAATCACGGTAGATAGCCAAGGAAATCAAGCAGTCATGGCGCTTCCCGAACACGTCAAATTCATCGTCATCGGTGCCGGAATCCATGGCCTTTCCACGGCCTACCATTTGGCTCTCGAGATGAAGGCGCGCGGCAAAGGTTCGGGCAAGGACATCCTCGTCATCGACAAGACGGCGATCGCTGCGGGGGCTTCCGGGATCGCCTGCGGCGTCATCCGTAATAACTATTTCCAGCCGGCGATGCGCGAATTGATGGCGGCTTGCGTCGAAGTCTGGGAATCGGATGCCAAGGCTTACAGCTACCATCCGGTCGGCTACATGCAGATCAGCCCGGAGGTGATGCACGAGAACGTCGCCCAGATCGCCCAGCAGCAGAAGGACATCGGATACGATTCGGTCTTCATCGAAGGGGAGGCCGATTGCATGAAATACATGCGCGGCATCTTCGACGACTGGCAGGCCAAGGGCATCACCTCGGTGCTGCATGAGAAGAAGGGCGGTTATGCCAATAACCGCGCATCGATTTACGGGCTCGCCACCAAGGCCGAAGCCCAGGATGTGCGAATCCTGACCGGGGTCAAGGTCAACGGCTTTCGTGCCGGCTCCAATTCGGGCCAAATCACCGCGGTCGAGACCGACCGTGGCACCATCCGCTGCGATCACGTCGTGATCGCCGTCGGTCCGTGGGCATCGCAGCTCTGGAAGATGCTCGGACTTCCCAAGACCATCGATATTAAAGACCGCAACGGACGCCTGCATCGCGACGTGCCGATGTGGACATTCTGGTGCCTCGAAGAAGGCACGCTCGGAGTCGATCCCAAGCTCGGACTCGCCAATGACGGCTCGATGCCGCCGGTCATTCACGTCGACACCGACGCGCCCCTTTATTCCGACGTCGACGGCTCGCTGATCACCGACAAGCTGTGGGGCATCTATTACAAGCCGGATTTCAATTTCAACGGCGTTCAGGGTGGCGCGATGCCCTATCGCATCGAACGCGATTCCGATGATGTTGCGGTGGATCCCTATGGCATCGACAGCCCCGAATTTATCGCCGACGACTCGTTCGCGCATATGTGGTGCTCGGCGCTGGCATTCTGCCAGAAGCGCTATCACGGCATGATCGCCAAATGGAAAGACGAGCCTTCGGGCGGGCTTGGCTGTTTCACGGCCGACAGCTTCCCGGTATTCGATACCTTCCGCGACAACGTCTACGTCATTGCCGATTCGAATCATGGCTACAAGATGATTGCGGTCGGCAAGCTGGTCGCGAGCGAACTCATGGGCGAGCGCAGCCGGCTCCTCGAGCCGTTCCGATTCAGCCGCTTCGCCGAAGGCAAATTGCATCCGACTTCGAACAGTCCGTTTCCTTGGAGCTGAGGACATGGGTAGCTGAGCGGGCGAACGGATCGCGGCAACGGTAGAGTTTCGATGAAGACGGGGAAGATGGTGGGGGAATCATGACTGATCTTGAAGCCTATGTGAAACAGGAGGGGCGCGACGAGCTGGTGGCGCGTGTCCGCGAGAAGATCGATCAGCTCGGCATTACCTATATCTATTATCAATTCATTTCGGTGACCGGGCGGATCGTCGGCAAAGGCGTGCCGGCGGATCACTGGGAGCAGATGGCTGCCAAGGGTTTCCAACTGGTCTACGGGGCAACCGCCAATCTGTTCGTCGATCGCCACGGCGACTACATCGGCTATGGACCGGAATCCTCCGAACTCGTCGGCATTCCCGATCCGGAAACTTTCGTCCAATTGCCGTGGGACAAGCGAGTCGGCCGGGTGTTCTGCACCTGCTTTCGGAACCGCGAGGAGCGCGAAAACCCCGCCGCGTTCCTGACATCGGATTGCCGCGGCAATCTGCGGCGCATCCACCAGCAGTTCCAAAAGGACCATAACGGGTTACATCTGCGCCATGGTTGCGAACCCGAAATGATGTGGTTGAAGCGGGACGAAAACGGCAAACCCGCCGGCGGATTTTCCAAACCTTATTGCTATCACATCGATCAGTTCGAATCGCTCCGGCCGGTGTTCATGCGCGCGATCGAATATTCGCGCGCCATGGGGCTCGACATGATCCAGGGCGATCATGAGGACGCGCCGGGGCAGCTCGAACTTAATTTCATGTTCGACGACGCGTTGAGGACCTGCGACCGGCTTGCGACCTACCGCCAGCTATGCGCCCAGGTTGCCCGCGAGTTCAATTTGATCGCCTGCTTCATGACCAAACCGTTCATGGGCGTTTCGGCTTCGGGTTGCCATCACAACATTTCGCTGTGGCGCGGTGGCGAGGATCAGATCAATCCGCTCGGCGATAACATCAAGAGCGGCATGGAGGGCTCTTTCACCTATCGGCGCGGCGGCACCAACACCTTCATGCCGGAACCGGAGAACCACCCGCAGAAGCCGGGGAAGACCGGTCTCATGGCGATCGGCGGAATTATCGAACATCTGGATGCGCTCACCGCCATCGGCTGCTCGACCGTCAATTCCTATCGGCGGCTGTGGGACACCGGTTTCTGGGCGCCGGTCTATCGCGATTGGGGTTATCAGAACCGCACCACCGGACTCCGGGTTTCCGCGCCGGGACGATTCGAGTATCGCGCCGTCGATTCGATGGTGAACCCCTACCTCATGGCCGGGGCCCTGCTCAAGGCGATGGACGACGGCATCAAGCGCAAGCTCGATCCGGGCGAGCCCGAGACGCGCAACATTTATACCGCCATCGAAGAAGGCAAGAAGGTCCGCAAGCTGCCGATGAATCTCGGCGAGGCGCTCAACCGGTTGAATGAGGATTCGGTGATTAAGGAAGCGCTGCCGGGCGAGATGCTGACCGTGTTCAATCACTATAAGTACGACGAGTGGGAGCGCTTCATGGCGACGGTCACCGACTGGGACGTGCAGCGTTACATGGACTATTTGCCGTGAGCATCAGGAAAAGAAGGAGTGCGTTTTAATGTGTGGTATTGCCGGACTGATCCATAAAGGATCGAGCGGCGACATCGGCCACGAAATGGTGGCGATGTTGAAGTCGCTCAAGCACCGCGGACCGGATTCGACGGGTTTTGCGCTCTATGGCTTGACCGAGCCGGACCGGTTGATCATGCGCTTCAAGGTCGCCGAACAGGACGATCTCAAGAAGGGCTTTCATATCCGGCAGGAAATCAAGGAGCGCAAGGCCATCGTCGATGAACGTCTGAACGAACTCGGCGTCACCGGCCTGATCGAGGAAATCGCCACCGATTACGCTTTCCGTTACTCGTTCGGATTCAAGGGAGATCTGCGCAAACTTGCGGACTTCATCGAGGACGTGGAGGGCGCCGAGATTCTGTCGCTGGGCAAGGCGCTGGAACTGGTCAAGGATCTTGGCGACGCCACGCGCGTTGCCGGCCAGTACGGGCTCGAGAGCTTTAAGGGCACGCATGGCATCGGCCACACCCGGATGGCGACCGAGTCCGACGTCGACATCCGTTCGGCCCACCCCTATTGGGCCTATCCGTTCCAGGACGTCGCCGTCGTCCACAACGGCCAGCTCACCAATTATTGGGCATCGCGCCGGGTGCTCGAACGTCGCGGCCACCGGTTCGTGTCGAACTGCGACTCGGAGCTGATCTCGGTCTATCTCGCCGACCGGATGGAGCGGGGCGACCCGCTTGAGGAAGCGATGGAACGCTCGATTCACGATCTCGACGGCGTTTTCACCTATCTGGTGGCGACGGCGGACAAACTCGGGATGGCCAAGGATACGATGGCCGCCAAGCCGATGGTGCTTTTCGAAAGCGATCGTTTCGTCGCCCTGGCTTCGGAAGAAGTGGCAATTCGTTCAATTTTTCCCTCCGAGATCGACACGTCCGATCCGTATGAGGGCGAGGTGCGGGTATGGCAGAGCTAAAACCCAAGACCAATCTCCTCGGTCTGCATACGGAGCAGCTGACCGGCCGCTCCCAGCAGCAGTCCTTTTCCGCCACCGAGGAGGAAAACTTCGTCTATCCGACCGCGCCGCCGGTCGATTTCAACAAGCGGACCGAATTCGATGCCGCCGAATTGAGCACGAGCGAGATCAATCTGAAGATCCGCCAACTCATGACGGAGGGCTACGGCACCGTCGTCGTCCACAATCCGCTGGCCAAGCACAGCCTCGGCGTCGGTGTCCTCAACCGCCTGCAGCTTTATTTCGAGGGCAGCCTCGGCTATTTCGGCTGCGGTCTGATCGACGGGCCGAATGTGCGGATCAGAGGGCGGGTCGGCTGGTCATGCGGCGAGAACATGATGGCCGGCACGATATTGATCGAGAAGAACGCGGGCTCGTCTTTCGGGGCGGCAATCCGCGGCGGCGATCTCGTCTGCAAAGGCGATGTCGGCGGCCGCACGGGGATCGACCAAAAAGGCGGCACGATCATTGTCGGCGGCCGTACCGGCGCGTTCTCCGGTTTCATGATGCAACGCGGCCGGATGGTCGTCCTCGGCGATGCCGGCAAGAATCTCGGCGACTCGATGTATGACGGCACGATCTATGTCGGCGGCGAAATCGCATCGCTCGGTGTCGACGCGGTCGATGCGGAGATGACCGACATCGACGTCGCTTGGCTGAAGCGCAAGCTCGGTCAATACGGACTCGAAGCGCGAAACGGCATCGAGAACATGCGCAAGATCGTGGGGGGCAAGCAATTGTGGAACTACGACAACTTAGAGCCCGCCGAAAAGAAGCTGGTCCTGTGATCGAACGAAGGGAGTAGGCCATGGCAAAAATTTCCGAAGAAGCCCTGCCGAAGCCGCGCGAGCGGACGGCCCCGGCGCAACCGGCGCGCAACAAGAGCGTGCTTGGACAAAACTTCCTGTTTACGCCGTCGGTGATCGACGACATCCACATCAAGGCGGAACTCGGGCGCTATCGCATGCGCGGCATGGCGCTGTTCAAGAAGATCCCGAGCTGGGACGACTTGACGTTCCTGCCGGGCACGCTGACGCGCTTTGTCATCGAAGGGTATCGCGAGAAATGCGAGACGCGCACGGTGATCGGACCGCGGGCCAAACGGCCGATCATGCTCGACATTCCGGTCTACATCACCGGCATGAGCTTCGGCGCGCTCTCTTATGAAGCCAAGATTGCGCTGGCGCGGGGCGCCACCATGGCCGGCTCCGCCACCTGCTCCGGCGAGGGCGGCATGATTCCCGACGAGCGCCGCTATAGCCAAAAATGGTTCTACCAGTGCATCCAGTCGCGCTACGGTTTCAATCCGCATCATTTGCGGTTGGCCGACGGTTGCGAGATCTTCATCGGCCAGGGTTGCAAGGTCGGCCTCGGCGGCCATCTCATGGGCCAGAAAGTGACGGACCAGGTGGCGGAGATGCGATCGCTCCCGGCCGGCATCGACCAGCGCTCGCCCGCGCGCCATCCCGATTGGCTGGGACCCGACGATCTGGCGCTCAAGATCAACGAGTTGCGCGAAGCGACCAACGGGGAAATCCCGATTCAGCTCAAACTCGGCGCCGCGCGCGTTTACGACGACGTGCGCATGGCGGCCAAATGCGGCCCGGACTCGATCTATATCGACGGCATGGAAGGTTCGACCGGGGCCGGTCCGCATATCGCGACCGAAGAAACCGGCGTCCCCGGCATTGCCGCCATCCGCCAAGCGCGCAAGGCCCTCGACGATGTCGACATGTCGGGTGAAATCAGCCTGATCTACGCCGGCGGCATTCGCAACGGTGCGGACGTCGCCAAGGCCCTGGCGCTCGGTGCCGACGCGGTGGCGATTGGCACCTAGGCGATGGTGGCGCTCAACTGCAACAAGGCCATCCCTGAAGCGAATTTCGAAGAAGAGATCGGGGTTCCAGCCGGATATTGTTACCATTGCCATACCGGCCGGTGCCCGGTCGGCGTTGCGACCCAGGACCCCGTGCTCCGGAAGCGCCTCAATCCGGACGAAGCGGCCGAGCGGGTTTATAACTTCCTGCACACGCTGACCCTCGAATGCCAGATGATGGCGCGCGCCTGCGGCAAGACCAACGTTCACAGCTTGGAGCCGGAAGATTTGGCGGCGCTCACCATGGAAGCATCGGCGCTTGCGATGGTGCCGCTCGCCGGTTCTCAGCATACCGTCGGCCGCTCCGACATGACGCGCTATTAGAATTAGAAGATTGGGAGAATTCGGAGATGGCCGAAAAACAAGACATCGACAAATACCTGAAGGGCTCAGGTCTCGACAAAAAGCGCGAGAAGGAAATCGGCCAGCACATCGGCTATCGTTACGATGTCAATTTGCTGCCGGATTATTCGCGGTTGACCCCCTTCCTCAAGAAGTACATCGAGATCATGGGTTGGGACGACCTCAATTGGCTGGAAGACGTGCATATGGGCTACGAGGAAGGTCGCGCCGCGGTGTTCGACCGCAATATCAATGGCTGGGTAACGATCCCGGCCAATGTCGAGCTGCCGGACAATCAGCAGGATCGGGACATGTTGGCTCGGGAGCTGTTGATCAAGTTTCAAATGTCGCCGCGTCATCCGCTGGTGGCGCTGAAACAAGCCTATGGGAAGTTCTGAGGGCGATCGCCGCGCTCTTATATATGCCGATATGTAAGTAAAGCCTCGGCTGCGATCACGCGATCGTCCCTCTGAAACCGAGGATGCAGAATTGGCGGAACGGAGGCCGTCATGGTGGCCCGTCCGAGACGAATTGCTGAAGCCACCGAACTCCCGGCGCTGCGCGAGCCCGGGTTGTCCCCGCTCAAGCCCGGTGAAGAACGCCATCTGGTGCGCGGTGCCGGTGCCATTGTCCTCATGCTCCAGCCCGGCGACTGCATCGAAATCGTCGATCTTGAGGGCCGGCGGTGGTGGTTGATTCGATGACGGCCCAAGTCATTGTCCTGGAGCCCGCGCTCGCCGCCTTGCGCGACCATTTCATCGGCTGGCAGTGCCGTATTCGCCAGATCTGCGTGCGCCAGAACGGCGGCGAACCGGTTTCCGGCATGCGGCCGCGGGTGTTCGATCGAGCCGGGAATCGGCTTGCGGCGAACATGACGACGTTGTTGAGCCGCGAAGATCCGACCGCCTGGACGGATATGTTCCGGCAAGCCTATCGGCGCACCGGCGACCCGCGCGAGCGCTATTCTCGGATGCTCGAAATGCTGGCGGGCACTTATTTCCAAAAGCCTAAGGAATTTCAGGACGAGCTGACCGCCTCGTTTGCGCGCGACTCGGCGTTAGCTTCGCGGCTGGTTGCCGAACGATCCTGCATCCTCGAATTCGAACAGTTCAATCAGGGGTACCGGCTGCCATGCATGGTCGCGGATTTGGCCAGCATCGATATTTCCTATCAGGCGACCTATTGGCACAACATCCTGTTCAACCCGCATCTGCCGTCGGATACCCGCATTCTCGCCTTTGCCCCGGTTTGGGCGGAAGCGAGCGCGTCGCCGCCGATCGA
>JBGOXX010000078.1:0-10915 GCA_041479345.1 Alphaproteobacteria bacterium | reverse complement strand
GGCATCGCCCTGACCAAGCTCGACGTCCTCGACGGTATGGACGAGCTCAAAATCTGCATCGCCTACAACCATAAGGGGACAAAACTCGACCACTTGCCGGCGGGTATTGCCGCGCAGGCGGCGGTCGAACCGGTTTACGAGACGCTTCCCGGCTGGTCGGAAAGCACCAAGGGGGCGCGCAGCTTTGCTGATCTGCCGGCCCCGGCCATCAAATATGTCCGGCGTATTGAAGAGCTGATTGACGCACCTTTGGCGCTGCTCTCCACCAGCCCCAAGCGCGAAGACACCATCCTGGTCCGCGATCCTTTTGCGGATTAAGTCGGGCGCGGATTAAGCCGGGCGCCGATTGACCCCAATAGGGGTGTGGTTTCGCAACCGATAATTGCTGCGTAAGCCGTTATAAATCCTAAAAAATAGCGGCGTTGAGCCTCGGAAAATCAATCATTTGACAACCATTTACGGTTAAAGATCGAAAGTGCCAGGGACAGGTGCCCATGGCCCAAGATCCCCATGGCTCAAGGAATATGGCCCAAGTCGAACCTTTGACCGCAGACGAGGCGCCGCCCGCCCGAAACCGGCGCGCGGATAGCGACGCGTCAGCGGCGGCGGTGACGCTCGACCGCTACGAAATTCATCCCGGCCGTCCGCTCCCTGCTTACGACACGCCCGCCGCCGCCTGTTACGCCGTCACCGACACCAAGGGTGCTCGGGAAAACCTGATGGCGCTGGTGGCGCGCGACCGGCTTCCAGCGCGGATGGACATATTGCCGTCGCTGCGCTCGACGGACTGTCCGTTTATCATCAAGGCCTATCGGTGGGCGGCGATCGAATGGCCGGGCGGTGCCGGCCGGCGATTTGCGATCCTTTACAGCCAGCCTGGCGGCACGGCGGTCATGCCGTCTCTCGCTTCGGTGACGCCGATAGCCGACGACGCGCTCATCGAAAACGTCGCCCGGCCTCTCGCCACCGCGCTCGCAGAGCTTTCGTCGCGGGGCATTGCGCATCGCGCGATCCGCCCCGACAACATCTATTTCAAGGATGCCGCTCACCGGCAGGTCGTTCTGGGCGACGGCGCCATCGCACCCGCCGGTTCGACGAACTCCCCGCTGTTCGAGACGATCGAGAACGGCATGGCCGATCCTCTGGGGCGCGGCCCGGGTTCGATCGCGGACGATCTTTATTCCTTGGGCGCCACGCTGTTGTTGTTGAGCCTCGGCTTCAATCCGGTTGCCGGTGTCGCTCCCGACGATTTGATCGGTGCCAAAATCGCCAAGGGCTCTTACACCGCGCTTGCCGGGTCCCATCGCGTATCTTCGGTTTTGCGCGAGGCGATCCGCGGCTTGCTCGCCGACGATCCCAAGGAACGATGGACCCTGAAAGAGTTGTCGTTCTGGCTCGACGGCCGCCGGCTCAGTCCGATTCAACCGACCGTTCCACCCCATGCCGGGCGCCCTTACCCGTTCTGCGGCGGCGAATACTATTCCTGCCGCGGGCTCGCTCATGCCATCGCCCGCAATTGGGCGGCAGCCAACCAAGCGGTGCGCGAAATCGATCTCGAAGCCTGGGTCAAACGCTCGGTCGGCGACGGCAAGGCCGGCGACTTGATCGCCGAAGTCCTGGCAAGCGGCGGCGATCCCGCTCGTGCCGCGGAAGGCCAAGTGGCGGCCCGGTTGTGCATTGCCCTCGATCCGAAAGGTCCGCTTCGTTTCAAGAATATTTCCGCGACCCTCGATGGCATCGGACCGTTGTTGTGCGGCTTGGCCCGCGAGCCCAACGGCGTTCAGCCTTTCGCGCAACTCATTGCTTCCGATCTGCCGATCGCTTGGATCGACAAGCGATATGGCGACGGCCCCGAAGCGCGCACGCTGGTCAAGATCGTCGACCGGCTGCGCTATTTCATGAAGCGTCCATTACCGGGCCATGGCGTCGAGCGTTGCCTTTACGAACTCAATCCCGCCTTGCCGTGCCTCAGCCCGATGCTCGAACCCTATTACGTCGTGGACGCCGATTCCCTGCTTCCCGCCCTCGAAGCGGTGGCCGGGTCGAACACGCGGCCCTCGTTTCCAATCGATCGCCATATCGCCGCCTTCATCGCCGCGCGATTTGGTCCGGAAGCGGAAGATCACGTCGAAAAAACCGGCGACCGCAGCGATCCGAGAAAAGCCATTCTGGCGGTATTGCGCACGCTTTCCGTCATGCAGTGGCGGCTCGGTCCGCCGCAACTGCCCCGGCTCACGGCCTGGATGGGCAAGCTCGCGGAATCGATTGTCGACGGTTACCACCAAACCGCGTTTCGCACCGAGATGAAGGCGCAGTTGGAACGGGTCATCAAAAAGGGCAGTCTGATCGAGCTTTTGAATTTCGTGGACGACGACGGCGCCCGCGCCCTCGACGAAAACGGGTATCGCGGGGCGCTTGCCAATTTCGCCGCGGCCGAAGCCGAAATCGATCGTCTCTCTTCCCAAGATCAAGGAATGAACAGGCGGGCGCAGGCGATGGCGGGGCGCGTTGCCGGGATCATTTCCGCCGTCGTTATCACCGCAACCATCGGCATCCTCATGCTGATGCGTCATCACGGTTAGCGCCATGGCAACCTTAAGAACCCCGCCGCTTAAGCGCAAACTGCCAACGGCGGTCAAGCGTCCGCCGGTGCCTTCGGCCCCGGCAAAGCCGCCGGCCAAACCGGCTCAACCGGCGAAAAAACCAGCCGGCAAGCCAGCAGCGACCGCGGCCGCGAAAGCGAGCATGCGGCCGGTGCCATCGAGCACCACCGGCGCGTGGGTCGCCGGCTTATTCCTGCTGATGCTCGGTTTCGTATTGGCTCTGCCGACGGTTCCGCTGCTGATCGTCGGCATGATTCCGACCGCCGTTGCGTTTTTCGTGGATCGCAGCCCCGGCAAGAGTGCCGCGATTTGCGTGCTCGGCCTCAATTTTTCCGGCGTCGCACCCTTCATCGCGATTCTGTGGAGGGGCTCGAATACGCTGACCCAAAGTTTCTCGATGCTGGGCGACGTCTATGTCTGGTTCGTCATGTATGGCGCCGCGGCGCTGGGCTGGCTTTTGTCGATGGGGCTCGCGCCCTTGGTTGCCAGCTTCCTCAGGATCCTGGCGGCCCAGCAGATCGCGGCGTTGCGCGCGCAACAGGCCAAACTCCGCGATGAATGGGGCATCGCCGTCGAGCCGAAAGCACCGGCCAAACCGCAATAGCGCGCCTTCGAATCCGAAAGCGGGCGAAACCGAAAACGGACAAACGAAAACGGACAAACGAAAACGGACAAACGAAAACGGACTCTGTTAAGAGCCCGTTCGCTTTAAGGGTCCGAGGGACTTGATTACCGCGCCCGATTATTTCGCCAGGCGCTGTTCGATCACCAGATTTTTCATCGCTTTTTGCAGCTTCTCGAAGGCGCGAACCTCGATCTGCCGCACCCGCTCACGGGAAATGCCGTATTCCTGCGACAAATCCTCGAGCGTCAACGGCTCGTCGCGCAAGCGCCGTTCGTTCAAAATATGCCGCTCGCGTTCGCTCAGCGTTTTCAGCGCCTGGCCGAGCAGATCGTGGCGATTGGTCATTTCTTCTTTCTCGGCGAGCGTCTCTTCTTGATTCGCCGTTTCGTCGACCAGCCAATCCTGCCACTCGCCTTCGCTGTCGGCGCGCAAGGGCGCGTTCAGCGAATGATCGGCGCCGATCAACCGGCGATTCATCGAGATCACGTCTTCTTCGGTCACGTTCAGCTCTTCGGCGATCTTCTTGACGTGTTCGGGAGTCAAATCGCCTTCTTCGACCGCTTTGATCTGGCCCTTGAGCTTGCGCAGATTGAAGAACAGCTTCTTCTGCGCCGCGGTCGTGCCGAGTTTCACCAGCGACCAAGAGTGCAAGATATATTCCTGAATCGCCGCGCGGATCCACCACATCGCATAGGTCGCAAGCCGGAAGCCGCGGTCGGGATCGAAGCGCTTGACCGCTTGCATCATGCCGACATTGCCTTCGGAAATAAGTTCGTTGAGCGGCAGTCCGTAACCGCGATACCCCATCGCAATCTTGGCGACGAGCCGGAGATGGCTCGTGACCAAACGATGCGCGGCTTCGGAATCGCTATGCTCGCGCCAACGCTTGGCCAGCATGAATTCCTCTTCCGGCGTCAGCATCGGGAACTTGCGAATCTCCCCGAGATAGCGCGAGAGGCCGCGTTCCGATCCAAGGCTGGGCAGGCGGTATGAAGTGCTCGTTGCCATTCAAATCTCCGAGGCCATTCTTTCTGTTCAGGACCCTGGCCCTTAGGGCGAAACGGGCGAGCCCCCCGGCCCGAAGGTTTTGGGGGCGCTCGCCCGTTGTCATTAACTTAGCGCTTTTGCGGGCGGTGCGTCAACAATATCTGAGTAACCCACTCAGGTATATAGGCTAGATTACGATTGTTCCAATAGAACTATCAACATATTGATATCAGACGTTATTTTTGATTGAAATTCGAGCCTCTCGCCGGTTCTCGGGTGATCGAAGCCAATCAAATAGGCGTGAAGCGCCTGCCGGCCGAGGTGCTTTGCTGCAGTTGCGAGGGTGGGGTCCAATTTGATTCCCGATGGTGATTTGCCGCCATAAACCGGATCGCCGATGACCGGATGGCCGATGGCCGCCATGTGGACGCGGATCTGATGGGTGCGGCCGCTCGCCAGCCGGCATTCGACCAAACTCGCCACCTTGCCGAAGCGGCGCAAAACCTTGTAGCGGGTCAGCGCCGGCTTGCCGCCGCTTTTCACCACCGCCATTTTTTTCCGCTGCTGTGGATTGCGGCCGATATTCCCGGAAATCTCGCCCGCCGCTTTTCGCGGCACGCCCCAGACCACCGCGTAATAAGCGCGGCTCATCGTTCGCTCGGCAAATTGCCGCGCCAGCGACGCATGGGCCGCGTCGTTTTTCGCCACCACCATCAACCCGCTCGTATCCTTGTCGAGACGATGAACGATGCCGGGGCGCATCACTCCGCCGATTCCCGAAAGACTCTTTCCGCAATGAGCAAGCAAAGCATTGACCAAGGTATTTTCGCGGTTGCCGGGTGCGGGGTGAACGACGAGCCCCGCCGGTTTGTCGATCACGATCACATCGCCGTCTTCGTAGACGACCGTGAGCGGAATATCTTGCGCGCGCGGTTCCGCAGGGATTGGCGGCGGCACCCGGATCTCGAAGGTTTCCCCTGGTTTGACCCGGCGTGAGGCGTCGGTTATCGTCGCCCCCGCGCAGGTAACGCGTCCCTCTTCGATCAGATTTTTGAGGCGCGTGCGCGACAGCGCGGGCAAGGCCGCGGCGAGCAATTTGTCCAGGCGCTCGCCCTTATGCTCGGCGGTTGCCGTAACATGATGGTGCCGGTCGTTGGGGCGCAGTTCCTTGGCGGGACTCATCGGCGGAGAGGGTGGACCGGAACCATGCGGGCGCTCAAGGCCCTCGTCATCCTGATGGCAATATTGATCGCGGCCGGCGCCGGGCTGGTGGCGGTGACGCTCTATAAGCGCACGACCGGCCATCTCGAGACGAAAGACGGAACGCCGGCCGCCACGAAAACTGCCGAGACGGGGAAAACTGCCGGAGCCGAAAAACATGGCTTCGGAACCCAGCACATTGCCCTTCCCGAAGGCGCGCATTTGGACGACGTGGCGACGTCCGGAAACCGCATGGTCCTGAGACTCCGCCTTGCCGACGGCAGCCCGCGCCTCATTGTCGTCGATCTCGATTCCGGCGCCACTTTGGGCGAATTCGATTTCGGTCCCTAATCGATTCACTCGGGGGTCAATTCACTCCGGGATCAACGCGCACAGGGGCTTAGGCCCCAGCCTTGAACCGGCCCGGGTCATCCGCTAAGACTGACCGTCCTTCGAATGGCCGCCCAAATGGCCAACCAGGTCCCCTTCGTCTAGTGGCCCAGGACACCGCCCTCTCACGGCGGGAACAGGGGTTCGACTCCCCTAGGGGACGCCAATTATATCAATAGCTAACAGATAACGCACGGTCGGCGGTCGGAAGTTCCCCAACATTTCCCCAATAAGCGGCGGCGAAATGGCCCGTATGACCGGGGGTGGGAGCACCCCCACGGGGCCTCAGTGCACACGCGCAGTTCGCCTCTTTGGCCGCAGCGATTCCATGCGGCCTCTTTCGGCACGGAAGCGGGACGATGCACGATTCCTCCTTGTCAGTGCCGTGCCCCGTTCGGCGGAGGCTGCTTCGATTGTGATTCATTGATCGCTCTCACAATCCGCCTCCACGTCGCAGCACCGTCAAGATCGCCGGCAGCGGGCTCGATTCTGAGTTGTAGTGCGCATAGCTTATTCAGCGTCGATTAGGTACCAGATGAGGAGTGTTTCCTATGCCGTCCATGTCACCTTTTTATTCCGTCAAAGAAGTGAAAAAGCCGCCAGCAAGCCGCGTGCATCACAACAACAGTGCATGTCCTACCGGCCGTGATATTCCGCGAAGTGAGCGCAAGCAAGGAGATGGTGGCTATCGCATGTGTCACGACTGCGACAGTTTAAACAAGCAGCGTCAATAGTCCTTCCCGCTCGATTATCACGCGAGTCTTTCTAATAGCGCCCGAGGCTTAGGCAGCATATACGCCGCGCCTACTGCTCGTGCTCTGTGTAAGCCTCAGAGTGCGCCGCGCGTCTGCTGGGTTGGGCCGGCAGTTTTTTTAGATAGGGCTGGTGGGGAAAGTGGTTTGATTTAGTTGAACGCGAGGAGACGGTCCCGTCTTCGGGTGACGCGCAAAACGGCGTCCCACAAATTCCCCCTCCAATTTCCTCTGCTCAAATCAGCGCACCGGCTTGTTTCTGGTTCGGTCCATGCCTAGCTAATTTTTGTAATTGGCATAGTTCTAAACCATCACGGGGGCAGGCATGAAATCATACGAATCGCATAACGATCTGAAATCAAATACAAAGAAAGTCGTCGTCGAAATTCTCAACGCGCGGCTGGCCGATTCGATCGACTTGGCGCTGCTAACCAAGCAGGCGCATTGGAACATCAAGGGGCCGCAATTCATCGCCCTCCATGAAATGATCGACGGCTTTCGAACCGAGCTCGACACCCATGTCGACACGATCGCCGAGCGCGTCGTGCAATTGGGCGGAATGGCACTCGGGACCACGCAAGTCGTCGCAAAATCCACGGCTTTGTCGCCGTACCCGACCGACATCACCAAGGAAAAAGATCATCTCGCCGCGCTGATCGACCGCTATGCCAAGGTCGCCAAATCCGTCCGTGCCGGTATCGACGAGACCGGTGACGCCGGGGATGCCGATACGGCGGATATTCTGACGGCCTATTCCCGCGCCCTCGACAAAGCGTTGTGGTTCCTCGAGGCGCATACCCAGACCTGACCCGCTGGCCGGCAAGTTCCGGTTGCGGCCCGGGATAAATGTCACGGTTAGCGCGGGATTTTGGCCCGGCGCCTGGGTCCGCGATTCCAATATCTTCCGGGTTCCGGAATCTTTAAAACGCTTGATCCGGAATACCCGTGTTAAGAATACGGGGGTATAGCGTGTCGGGAGGACCGCCGTGTCCGGGCCAGGGGATCTGCAGTGCCGGTAGAGTTAGTGGTCGCGGGCGCAATCCCACGTCCTTCGCGGCCGTGGACACCCTCCTTCCTTGCCAATGCCGGTATCTTGCCCTGGATTGGCGCCAATGCCGCGGCCGTGGCGTTCTATTTCGCCCTCGGCTCGGTGGTCAATTGGTTCTTCGCTTCCTATGGCCTGTTCCCGGCGCCGATCTGGCTGCCGGCGAGCGTTGCCATCGTGGCCGCGATGGTCGGCGACGTGTGGATGTTGCCGGGAATATTTCTGGGCTCGTTTCTGGCCAATGCGATCTTGTTCGCGCCGCCCCTGCACATCACCACCGTCATTTCGGCGACCAACGCGCTCGGTCCCGTGCTCAGCATCCTGGTCCTCAAGCGCCTGCGGCCCCAAAACGGATTGTTCACCTCGATCACCGGGCTGATGGCCTTCGTCCTCTGCACCACCTTTTTGGCCCCGGCGATCAGCGCCGCCGGCGGCGCCACGGCCTTAGCGATCGGGCACCCCTTCGATCCCGGCAAGTTCTACGCGACCTGGGTGACCTGGTGGCTCACCGACAGCGGCGGCACGCTCTATCTGGCGCCGGCGGCGATCCTGTGGCTGGGGCTCGAACGGGAGCCTGAAACGCTGGTCGGCGTCGCCGACCGGGCGATCAATCGCCGCAACATGGCGGTTTGGGGCTTTGTCGCTTTGATCAGCCTCGTGCTGTTCCTGACACCGTCGCTCCGCGGCTACGACATCAGGCCGGCATTTCCCTTCCTGCTGGTGGTGCCGCTGTCATGGATCGCGTTGCGGATGTCGCTGCGTTCCGCCTACACCCTAGTCTCGCTGGTCGCCGTGCTTGCCACCGCCGGCACCGTCGCCGGATTCGGGCCGTTTCAGCACCAGACCTTGGCCAATCCCTTGCTGCTGGTCGGCACGCTCGTGGTGGTGCTGGCCACCAACGTGCTGACCATCGTCGCCCTGGTCAGCGAGCGGCAGGAAGCGCAGAGCGCCAGCAACGCCAAATCGATGTTCCTCGCCAATATGAGCCACGAATTGCGGACACCCTTGAACGCCATCATCGGTTTCTCGTCGATGATCAAAAGCGAAATCGTCGGCCCGATCGCGAGCAAGGAATATACGGAATATGCGGCGCTCATCCATTCGAGCGGCGAGCATCTGCTGGCGCTGATCAACGATCTCTTGGAAATGTCCAAGATCGAAGCGGGACGCGTCACATTGAATGTAGAGCATGTGGTGCTCGCCGAAACGGTCGAGCAGGCGATCAAATTCGTCGGCCTTCAGGCCCGCGCGAAATCGATCGCCCTTCGCGCCGATGTCGCCTGCGGCAACGTCACGATCGAGGCCGATCCGAAAGCCTTGCGGCAAATTCTCCTCAATCTCCTGGCCAACGCCATCAAATTCACGCCCGACGGCGGCGCCGTCGACATGACCGCGCTCTGGGGCGACAACGGCGATTTGGTGATCCGCGTTTCCGATACCGGCATCGGCATTCCGGCCGATTCGATCGAGCATGTCTTCAAGCCCTTCGAGCGCGCGCGCCGCGAAACTTCGGGCCAGTTCGATGGCGTGGGACTGGGGCTTTCCATTACCCGCGGCCTTGTCACGCTTCACGGCGGGACCATCGCTTTGCAAAGCACGGTCGGCCAGGGAACCGTGGTCACCGTGACGTTTCCGGCAAGCCGCGTCGTCGCGTTCGGAAAGAATAGCGTCGACGTCGTGATGCCGACGCCGCCGATGCATTAGACGGGTACACCTGTCACCGCCTCTCGGTGGGCCGGCGGCAGACAATGATTTCCGTTCTTCCCGTCTCACAATCCCGTCAAACGTCGGTCAAAATCTAGCGGTACCCTGCCGCGCCCTCTTCGCACGGCAAATGTTCCTGAAGCAAAACCGCCCCGCCCGTTTCCTTAATGACGAAATTGTAATCTTCTCACGACGATGTGAAGCAGTGACGCGCTGCAATCCGCAGGGAACAAGCGTCTCCCCCGTGTCGTTATTAAAGGCAAAACACGGAGGCGTGCCATGCAAGCCTTGCAAACAATTATCCTATCCCTGGTGCTGGCGGGAACGTTGGCGGGATGCGTCGTTTACGATGAGCCGTACCCCTATCGCCCGTACCCTCACTATTATCAATTCCACGACCGCGACGATTGCTGGCATTGCGGCCGGTGGTGAGCCGTGAGTGATCGGCGATGCGATCCGCCGCGTTTCGGCGCCGCGGATCGCAAGACCTTCTCATTATTCTTTTCCACGTCTTCAACCACCAGACCCATCACCGCGGCCAAGTCCATGGGATTTTCACCGGGTTCGGACGGGAAAGCCCGGTGCTCGACTTGGTGGTCTATTTGCGCGAGTATGCGGCGAATGACCAATCCGCTTCGCTTTGAGGTACCCGGCCAACCCGACCCGATCCGCGGCGACCGGGTCACCGTGGCCCGTGCCGCCGCCCATCGCTATGAACAAAAATTCGCCGAGTCCAATCGCAACGCGCTGGCACTCGGCCAGCTGGGCTTGCGCGCGCTGTTTATCTTGAACGGTGGGGCGCTTCTCGTTTTTCCGATCTATCTCGTCCTTCTCGACGTCGATCTCGATGCCGCATTCGGGCCCTTCGTCTATTCAAGCTCCTTGTTCGTCGCGGGCATCTTGCTCGCCGCGGTCGCCACGGCGTCCGGATATTTCGCCGAAATTCAGCGCAGCCGGATCGCTCTGTTGAAATTGCGGATGCTCGCTGCGGAAGTTCACGACGTGGACATCGACATTGCCGAACCGGCCGGCGGCGAACCCGCAATTGTCTCCGGTCGATTTAAGAACGGCGGACACCCCCGCTTCGGGCTTGGCCGATGGTTGCGCATCGCCGCGATCGCCTCGGCGTTCGGCAGCCTTTTCTGCTTTGCCGGCGGTGCGTATTTCGCGGCGGCCACGGTCATCACCGGTGTCCCTCAGGACAGCGACACCGACACGACGAAAGTGTAGTTACGTTCACCGACGGTTAAGGAATTCCACGCTATAACGCGCATCAACGCGCCGACCGCCCTGCCGGAATCAAGGCATTTTGAAGGCGAGAAATCATGCGTTCCTTGGCCGCAACGAAAACGATGACTCACGAAACCAGCGATTTGACGCCTTTGTGCGCCGAACGATCCGCCCGGATCTCGCTTGCCAACGATGATTCCTTGCCGCCCGGCAAGACCGTGAAGATTGCATTCGCCGTATCAGGTCTTCTCTTCGCGCTGGTGATTCTTTCCCTAGCACTTCACCTCGGCCGCTAATTCGCAAAAATCGGCCGCGTTGGCGGCCGTCCTTCACAAGATTTTGATGCCCCAGTTTCGCCACAGTCGGAACTTCGGGGTCG